>DASXJP010000050.1:0-29663 GCA_036497345.1 Thermoanaerobaculia bacterium | reverse complement strand
CGTCTCTACAGTGGGGGGAAGCCCTTAGGATTCCACCAACCCCGCCAACCTTCCGGTGAGCCCCTCCACCCGCCGCCGCACCTCCTCGCGCTCGATCTCCCAGCTCTTCGCCGCGGCGGCGGCTTCGGCGCGCTCGGTCTCGGCGGCGGCGAGGCTCGCCTCCAGCTCGCGGACCCGGATGCGGAGCGCCTCGACCTCCTCATCGACGTCGCCGTCCCCCTCGGGCGCGGCGGGAGGGATGGACAGCGTCGCGACCTCGGTCTCCAGGTCCCGGACGCGGTCGCGCAGCGAGCGGTTCTCCTCGTTGAGCTCGCCCAGGCGGGCGACGGCGTCGCGCACCCGGGACTCCAGTTGATCCAGCCACTCGATCTCCACGGTCCTACCCCTTCCCGCCGAAGCGGCGCTCGAGCTCCTGGTTGAGGCCGAGCTGCCGCGCGTTGACCTCGTCCTGGGTGAGCGAGCGCTCGCGCGCGTTGTAGAAGAAAGAAAGCGTCGTGTTCACCGCCCCCTCGGGCACCCCCGGGCCGCGATAGCGCACCTTGAGGTCCCACGAGACGAGATCCGGCGGCTGATGCTCGCGGATCGCCCGGTCGATCTCCGCCCAGGGGGTCTCCAGCGAATGGGTGAGCGTGAAGTCGGCCGACACCCCCGGATAGCGCGAGGGGATGACGATCGCCAGGCTCGGGTTCCCCCCCGCCAGCGCCGCCGTGGCCAGCTCCGCCACATAGAGCGGATACCCCTCTTCCTCCTCCACCCGGCCGAAATAACCCACCACTTGGCCGTCCCGCACCAGCTCGGCCGCGCTGTCGGAGAGCAGCCCCGGCAGATCCGCCGGACGGACCTCCAGGCACACCCCGAAATCGGCGGCCAGGGCCTCGAGCGTCCCCTTGAGGTCGAAGAGGTCGAGGTCCATCTCCCGCTGCCAGGGGTTGCCCACCCGGCCGCCGCAGACCAGCCCCACGTGCTCCGGCTGGTCCGGGATCTCGCCGGGCCCCGCCTCGTAGAAGACGGTGGCGACCTCGAACATCCGCACGGCGGCGAGCCCCCGGCGCTGGTTGAAGCGGGCGGTCTCCACCAGGTTCGGCGCCAGCGAGCGCCGCAGCACCGAGTACTGCTCGGAGAGCGGATTGGCCAGCCGTAAGGGCTTGGCGTCCGGCCGCAGGCTGGGGAAGGCCGCGTCGCGGGCCGGATCGAGGAAAGCGAAGTGGACCGTCTCCACGTAGCCCGAGGCGGCGAGCTGATCGCGGGCGCGCTCGCGGCGGATCTGGTACTCCGCTTTCGGCGCGTCGAATCCTGGAATGGCCGGCAGGGCCGCGGCGATGCGGTCGAAGCCGTAGATCCGCAGGACCTCCTCGTAGAGATCCTGGGGGTAGACCTCGTGCGGCGGCTCCGGGCGCGGCGGAAAGTCGTAGTACCGCCAGGAGGGGACGGTGACCCGCCAGACGCCGCTCCCCGGCTTCTCGACCCGGTCGACGCCGAAGCCCAAGCCGGTCAGCCAGCGCTCGGCGTCCACAGCGGAGATCTCGGCGCCCGCGAAGGCGTCGAGCTTCGCCAGGTCCAAGCGACCGTGGCGGTGCCAGGAGCGGCCCGGATCGCGCTCGTCGAGGGCGCCGGTGAGCACCGTGCCCCCCGCCACCGCGGCGATCAGCAGCGCCGCCCGGCCCACCGCCTCGGCGCAGATCTCGGGATCGGCGCCGCGCTCGAAGCGGTGGCTGGCGTCGGTGTGGAGGCCGAATTTCCGGGCCGCGGCGCGCACCCGCCGGCGGTCGAAGTGGGCCCCCTCGATCGCCACGTCGCGGGTGGCGTCCGTGACCTCGCTGTCCAGGCCGCCCATGACCCCGCCCAGCCCCACCGGACGCTCGCCGTCCGCGATCACCAGGATCTCGGGATCGAGCTCCCGCTCCTGGCCGTCGAGGGTGGTCAGCCGCTCCCCCGCGCGCGCCCGCCGCGCCACCAGGGTACCGCCGGCGAGCTTCTCCAGGTCGTAGGCGTGGAGCGGCTGCCCCAGCTCCCAGAGGACGAAGTTGGTGACGTCCACCACGTTGTTGATCGACCGCAGGCCGATCGACTCCAGGCGCGCCCGCAGCCAGTCAGGGCTCGGGCCCACCTTGACGCCGCGGACCACCCGGGCGGCGAAGCGCGGACACCCCTCGGAATCCTCGATGGCGACGCGGAGGGCGTCCCCCACCGGCTCGGGCCCCTCCTCCGGCATGGCGTCCGGACGCTTGAGCGGATGGCCCAGGATCACCGAGATCTCCCGCGCCAGCCCGAAATGGTTCATGCAGTCGGGGCGGTTGGTGGTGACGTCGACGTCGAGGATCGTGTCCTCGGTATTTCCGGCAGGGCTCGACACCCCTTCCACGGCGAGGCCCGCGGCGGTCAGCCTTCGGGCCAGCTCGTGGGGATCGGCGGGCAGGTCGACGTAGTCGGCGAGCCAGGCGAGCGAGAATTCCATGACTCTAGCCCCTCACCTGGCGCAGCAGGCGCTCGTCGTTCTCGAACAGCAGCCGGATGTTGGGGATGCCGCCGTAGCGGTTCATCGCCACCCGGTCGACCCCCATGCCGAAGGCGAACCCGGAGTAGACGTCCGGATCGATGCCACACTCGGCGAGGACGCGCGGATCGACCATGCCGCAGCCGAGGATCTCCATCCAGCCGGTGCCGGAGCAGACCTCGCAGCCGGCCCCCTTGCAGGTCTGGCAGGTGACGTCCACCTCGGCCGAGGGCTCGGTGAAGGGGAAGAAGCTCGGCCGCAGGCGGATCTCCACGTCGGGCGCGAACAGCCGCCGCAGGAAGGCGAGCAGCGTCCCCTTGAGATGCCCGACGGTGATCCCCTCGGCGACCGCCAGCCCCTCGACCTGATGGAACATGGGCGAGTGGCGGAGGTCGTTGTCGTTGCGGAACACCCGGCCGGGGCAGATCACCCGGATGGGGGGCTTGCGCGCCAGCATGGTGCGGATCTGCACCGGCGAGGTGTGGGTGCGCAGCAGCAGCCCGTTCTCCAGGAAGAAGGTGTCCTGGGTGTCGCGCGCCGGGTGGTCCTTCGGGAAGTTCAGGGCCTCGAAGTTGTGGTAGTCGGTCTCCACCTCGGGACCCTCGGCCACGCTGTAGCCGAGCTCGGCGAAGATCTCCTCCATCTCCCGGGCGACCAGGGTCACCGGGTGGAGGCTGCCCAGTTGGGGCCGCCGGCCGGGGAGGGTGACGTCGACCGCGGCGGAGCGGCGGGCCGCCTCCCGCTCACGGGCGAGGAGGCCGGCGTCGATCTCGGCGAAGCGGCGCTCGGCCGTCTCCTTGAGACGGTTCACCGCCTCGCCATAGGCGCGGCGGTGAGCCGGGTCCACCGTCTTGATGCCGTCGAGCAGCGAGCGGATGATCCCCTGCTTGCGGCCGATCCACTGGACGCGCAGGGCTTCCCACCCCGCGCGGTCGTGGACCTGGCTCAGGGCGCGCTCGAGCTCCTCGCCCCGGGCTTCCAGCGACGGGGTCTCTCCGCCCTCGCCGCTCAAGGTCACCCCTCCGCGGGCGCTGGGCTGCCGCCCGGAGCCCCGAGCGCCGACTTCGCCATCTCGGCCAGGCCCGCAAACCCCGCGGGATCGGTCACCGCGATGTCGGCCAGGACCTTGCGGTCGAGCGAGGAGCCGGCGGCCTTGAGGCCGGCGATCAGGCGGCTGTAGGAGAGCCCGTGCAGCCGGGCGGCGGCGTTGATGCGCACGATCCACAGGCTGCGGAGCTGGCGCTTCTTCTGGCGCCGGTCGCGATAGGCGTAGGCGAGCGCCTTGTCGACGGCCTGCTTGGCCATCCGGTGGGCGTTCGACTTGGTTCCCCAGAAACCGCTGGAGAGCTTGAGGATCTTCTTCCGCTTCAGGAGGCGCTTGTTACCGCGCTTGACACGTGCCATCTCTCGAACCTCGTTTCTGCTCCGTCAGGAGCGGTCGGTGGCCCGCGCGATGGATCCTGAGGATCGATCGGGGGCCGCGGCTCCGGGGGGCAGGTCCTTCCCTCCGGCCGCCGCACATGAAGGATGTCGGCTTTCGCCCTACTTGTGCAGCATCTCTTTGAGAGTGCCGGCGAACGCGGGGGAGACCTCCACGGACTTGCGCAGGTTGCGCTTCCGCTTGGTGGTCTTCTTGGTCAGGATGTGGCTGTGCATCGACTGGTGACGCGTCACCTTGCCCGTCCCCGTGACCTTGAAACGCTTCGCGGCACCCTTGTGCGTCTTCTGCTTCGGCAAGGGTGTCTCCTTTCTTGCCCCTGATTGGTCGACCGGCCGCTCGCGGCGGCCGTTAACCCTGTGATTCGCCCGCGCCCGCGTCGGAGGAGGCCTTCTTGGCCCCTCCGCTGTGGCGCGGCGGCCCGAAGATGACGTGCATCCGGTTCCCCGCCATTTCGGGCGATGATTCTAGCACTCCCCGGTCCCCCAGGTCAGCCTCGAAGCGCTTGAGCAGCTTGTGGCCGAGGTCCTGGCGCGCCATCTCGCGGCCCCGGAACTGGACGGTGGCCTTCACCTTGTCCCCCTCCCCCAGGAAGCGCAGCGCGTTCTTGAGCTTGAAGTCATAGTCATGCTCGTCGATGTTGGGCCGGAACTTGACCTCTTTGACGTGGATGATCTTCTGCTTCTTCTTCGACTCGTGCGCCTTCTTCTTCTGCTGGTACAGGAACTTGCCGAAATCCATGATCCGGCAGACCGGCGGCTTGGCCGTCGGCGCGACTTCCACCAGGTCGAGCTGCAGCTCCTGAGCCTTGCGCAGCGCCTCTTCGATCGGCACGATGCCACCCTGGCCACCGTCGGCCTCCACCAGGCGCACTTCGCGAACCCGGATGCGCTCGTTGATCCGCGTCGTCTTGTCGATGTCTAGCTCACCCCCTGGGAGCGTCGGGCTTGCGCCCGTCGATTCGTGTTCAGATTCGTTCTCCTATTCTAGGTATGTTCAAAGCTCGCGGCTGCGCGACGATATGAGGTCGCGTACCCGCGCGAGAAAATCCGTCGTGGACAGGGCGCCCAGATCCTCGCCGGCGCGCCGCCGCACCGAGACCGTCCCCTCCTCCGCCTCGCGCGCTCCCACCACCAGCATGTAGGGGATTTTCTGGAGCTGCGCCTCGCGGATGCGGTAGCCCAGCTTCTCGTTGCGCGCGTCGAGCTCCGCCCGCACGCCGCCCGCGGACAGCGCCCGGCGGACCGCCTCGCCGTACTCGGCAAACTTCTCCGAGATGGGAAGCACCACCGCCTGCACCGGCGCCAGCCACAGGGGGAACGCCCCCGCCGTCTGCTCGATGAGGATCGCCATGAATCGTTCGATAGATCCTAACATGGCCCGGTGGATCATCACCGGCACGTGCTCGCCGCCATCGGCCCCCACGTACTTGAGGTCGAACCGCCGCGGCATCTGGTAGTCGAGCTGCACCGTGCCGAGCTGCCAGCTGCGGCCGATCGAGTCCCTCACGTGGAAGTCGATCTTCGGCCCGTAGAAGGCGCCGTCGCCAGGATTGACCTGGAAGTCGATCCCCCGGCTCTGCATCGCCTGGGCCAGCGCCCCCTCGGCGCGGTCCCACAGCTCGTCCGAGCCGATCCGCTTCGCCGGCCGGGTCGACAGCTCGATCCGCACGTCCTCGAAGCCGAACGTGCGGTAGACCTCGAGGATCATCTCCGAGACCGCCAGCACCTCCGACTCCACCTGCTCGTCGGTGCAGAAGATGTGGGCGTCGTCCTGCGAGAACGAGCGCACGCGGAACAGGCCGTTGGTCACCCCGCTCCGCTCGTAGCGGTGCAGCCGGCCGAAATCCGCGTAGCGGATGGGCAGGTCGCGGTACGAGCGCAGACGGGTGGCGAAGATGAGGCAGTGGCCCGGGCAGTTCATGGGCTTCACCGACATCACCCGCTCGTCCGCCTCGGTGAAGAACATGTTCTCGCGGTAGTTGTCGTAGTGCCCGGACGTCTTCCACAGCTCGACATCGAGGATCTGCGGCGTGATCGTCTCGCCGTACCCATAGCGGGCGTAGAGCTCGCGCACGTAGTCCATGAGCGCGACGTAGATCGCGGCGCCGTGCGGATGGAAGAACGGCATGGCCGGCGCCTGCGGGTTGAAGCTGAACAGGTCGAGATCCGTGCCCAGCCGGCGGTGGTCGCGCGCCTTCGCCGCCTCCAGGGCCGCCAGGTGCTCGTCCATCTCCTTCTGGGTGGCGAAGGCGGTGCCGTAGATGCGCTGCAGCCGCTCATTCTTCTCGTCCCCCTTGAAGTAGACGCCCGAAGCCTCCAGCAGCTTCACCGCGCCCACCTGCGACAGGTCCCGCACGTGCGGCCCCCGGCAGAGGTCGACGAACCGGCCGTCCTTATAGAGGGTGATCGTCTCCCCTTCGGGGATGTCCTTGAGCCGCTCCAGCTTCAGGGTCTCGCCGAGCTCGCGGAAGGTGCGCTCGGCCTCCTCGCGGGAGACCTCGACGCGCTCGAATTCGCTCTTCTCGGCGAGGATCTCGCGCATCTTCTCCTCGATCGTCGCGAGGTCCTCGGGGGTGAAGGCGCGGGAGAACCGGAAGTCGTACTGGAACTTCTCGCTGTGATCCTGGCGGCCGGCGTCGTACTCCGCCTCGGGCCAGAGCCGCTTGACGGCGTCAGCCAGCACGTGCTCAGCGCTGTGGCGCACGAATTCGCCGGCCTCCGGGCTCTTGACCGTGAAGATGCGGAAGGCGCCCCCCTGCTGGAGGGGCAGGCGCAGGTCGACCTTCCGGCCGTCGAGCTCGGCGCCCACGGCGTCCTTGGCCAGACGGGGGCCGATCGCGGCCGCCACCGCCAGCGGAGTGGTGCCGGCGGGCACCGTGCGCACGGAGCCGTCGGGCAGGGTCAAATCGATAGCTTCAGTCATCGTCTCCATCAGACGCCCTTCAAGATCTGAAACGGCAGATCTGGTAGTCCAGGATAACCCGGGCCGCGGCCCGCGCCGGAGGAGATCACGAGCGGGAGGGGTGGTAGGCGCTAGCGGACTCGAACCGCTGACCTCTACCGTGTGAAGGTAGCGCTCTAACCAGCTGAGCTAAGCGCCTGGGCATGAGGCTGAATTTCGGCCACCAGGTACGGGTGCGGTCTCAAGTCTTCAACCAGTCGTTCCGGTGCCGAATTCCACTCCTGAAAAGCATTGGTAGGCCCAAGCGGACTTGAACCGCTGACCTCTACGATGTCAACGTAGCGCTCTAACCAACTGAGCTATGGGCCTGAAGTCCTCAACCTCTCGGCGGTCTGCCAAGGGAGGGGTAGGGTAGCAAAGGGAGAAGATAGTGTCAACGTGGGTCCCTTGGGTCCTTGCCGACCCTAAATCACCGCCCCCCGCACCCGCGCCAGCCACCCCTTCAGGTATTCCCCCTGCGGGTGGGTGATCGCCACCGGATGGTCCGGCGCGGCGGCGAGGGGCTCCAGGAGGTCGACCCGGACGCCCGCCTCGACGGCGGCGGCGAAGAAGATCTGGCGGAAGAGCTTGGCGTCCACCGCGCCGCTGCAGCTGAAGGTGAGGAGGAAGCCCCCCGGCTCGACCCGCGCCAGGGCCAGGCGGTTGAGGTCCTTGTAGGCGCGGGCCGCGGCGTCGAGGTCCGGCCGCTTGCGCACCAGCGGCGGGGGATCGCAGATCACCAGGCCGTAGCGCTCCTCCCGCCGGCGCAGGTCCTCGAAGACGTTGGCCTTCACCCATTCCAGGCGCTCGGCGGGCAGGCCGTTCAGGGTGACGTGGTCGCGTCCGATCTCGATCAGGCGGGCCGAGGACTCCACGCAGACCACCCGCCGGGCCCCGCCCCGCACGGCGTAGAGGGCGAAGGCGCCGGTGTGGGCGAAGAGGTCGAGCACGGTGCACCCCCCGGCGAAGCGCTCGGCCCGGCGGCGGTTCTCCCGCTGATCGCAGTAGAAGCCCGTCTTCTGGCCGCCGGCGACCTCGGCCATGAAGAGCAGCCCCGACTCGGCGAACCGCGCCGCCGCGGGGGGCTCGCCGGCGATCACCTCGTCCGGCGCCGTGGGGAGCCCCTCGGCCCGCCGCGCCGGCACGTCGTTCGACTGCACGATGGCGGCCCCAGGGACCGCCTCCCGGAGGGCGGCGTAGGCCTCGTCGCGGAAGGCCTCCAGGCCCGCCGCCGTGATCTGGCTCACCAGGACGTCGCCGAAGCGGTCGACCGTCCACCCCGGGACGCCGTCCCCCTCGGCGTTGAGCAGGCGGTAGCCGGTGGTCTCCGGCGGCAGGATCGCCTGGCGCAGGGCGGCCGCCTCGGCGATGCGCGCGGCGAAGAAGGGGCGGTCCGCCGCCTCGACGCCGCGCCCCAGCATGCGGACGCGGATCTGCGAGCGGGGGCTGTGAAGGCCGCTGCCGAGGAGGTGGCCACGGGCGTCCACAACGCGGACGAGCGGAGCGCTGCCTGAGCCCTCGAGGCGGTCGACGGCACCCGAGAAGATCCACGGATGCCCCTCCCGGACGGCCTTCTCCCGCCCCGCCTTGAGGTGGACGACGGCCGGGGTCATTCTCTCGGGGCCCGGGGGACACTGAAGCGCAGGGAGCTGGCGCGGGGGACGGACCCCGCCAGGGTGACCCGCAGCTCGTAGTCCCCCGGCTTGAGGCCGGCGGGGAGCCGGAAGGTGGCCACGGCGCGGTCCGGCTTCCCGCCGCCGCCTTCGAGCCGGCCGGTGATCGCCAGGGGGCCGCCGGAGATCTCGCGGCCGCCGGCGAGGACCGCGGCCTCCCCTTTCCAGGGGCCGGCGCCGAGGTTGTAGCCGGCGAGCACCAGCCGGACCGCGGCCCCGGGCTCCAGCACAGGCCGGGGCGCCGGCACGAACGGCTGGTCGCGGAGCAGGAAGGGGTTGGCGAAGGGGGCGCCCTCCGTCTCCTGGCGCACCAGCAGGGTGCGCTCGGACGCCGGCACGAGCGGCGGCAGGAGGACCGCCTCCCCCTGCCCGAAGGCGGGGACGTGGAGGGCCAGCACCTTCAGGCCCGAGACGCCGCTGGCGCCGTTGCGCACCAGCACCCGCAGCGAGTAGTCGCCAGGCAGGAGATCGAGGTGGCCGAAGAGCTCGAGGCCGTTCTGCCGCACGGCCGAGGCGGTCTTGGTGAGGTCGAGGCCCACCGTCTGGGTGAAGAAGTCGTGCACCGCGCCCCCCTCGTCGAGGGCGTAGGCGTAGATCTCGACCGGCAGCGAGGGGGGCTGGGAGCCGGCCAGCAGGGAGGCGCCGTCGACGCCGACGAGGACCGGCACGGACGCTTTCTCCCCCGCGGACGGGAAGGGGGCCGCCAGCACCGCGGTGGCGATGGCGTCGCTCTCCTCGCCGCTCATCACCTGGTTGGCGGCGGCGAGGAGCTTCTCGATCGGATCCTCCTGGGCGTAGGGCTTGGGAGCGTAGTAGCCGGGGCGGTGGACCACCCGCGCGCCGTGGAGGGGTTTTTTGAGCTCGACCCGCAGCCTGTGGAACTCGCCGTCCCCCGCCGCGCGCTCGGGCTCGACGGCCAGCACGTAGGTGACGCTGGTGCGGTGGAGCATCTGGCGCATGGCGGCGCCGAGGTCGTTGAAGCTCTCGTAGAGGTCGCCGCCGGTGCCGCGGGCCATCAGCAGCAGGCTGTCGCGCCCGCCGACCCGCGGCGCGGTCTGGTCGGCGCCCGCGCGCACGCCGCCGATGTCCACCGCCTGGATGGTGCAGTCGGCGCGGCGGAATTCCTCCAGCATGCGCTCGACGGCGTTGGCGGACTCGGTCAGGCCGTAGCGCTCCTCCGGGAGGACCCGCCAGGACTCGCCGAAGACGATCTCCTCGCGCATCTCCTGCTGGCGGCTGGCGTCGGCCGTCCCCTGGAGGAGCGCGGCGTCGAACCCCTCCGAGAGGAAGACCAGGTACTTGCGCCCCTCCACCACGGCCATCTGCCGGGCGAGATCGGCGAGCGAGCGGGTGAAGATGTCGACCTGCGTCTTGAGCGCCGCGCGGTCGGCCCGCTCCAACCCCTGGACGAGGGGCTCCAGCGGCAGCAGGGTCCCGGTGTCGTTCATCTCGCTGAGGGCGTCGCGACCCTGCGGCCGGGCGATGCCGGTGACGTTGCCCGACCCCACCACCTCCTGCAGCACCAGGCGCAGCGGGTCGACCGGGTGGGTCAGGTCGGGCAGACCGAGCGAGGACAAGGCGGTGTCGATCTGCCGGCGGTCGGCGGTGTAGCCGAGCACGAGCTGGGGCCCGCGCACGGCGCTGTAGGTGGCCACCGCCACCAGGTCGGTGGGCTGGAGCTGGGAGAGCAGGCCCGTGGCGGCCTGGCGGGCCCGCACCACCGACTTGGGCTCGGAAAAGGCGAGGTCGAAGAGGAAGAGGAAATGGCGCCGGGCCGCGGCGGGCACGCTGGGCACGCCGGCCGCCCGTCCCGCGGGTCCTGAGCCGGCGCCGGCCGCCAGGTCGAGGACCTCGAAGCCGGTGAGCGGGAGCTTGCGCCGCCCCTCCCAGACCTCGAAGTCGCCGGCCTGGAGGCCCCGCACCGGCTCGCCGTCGCGCACCACCTGCACGGGCACCTCGACCGCCAGCACCTGGGTGGCGCCGGCGAAGGCGGGCGGCGCCGTGGGCGCGGCCTGACCCCACGCCGCCACGGCGGCGAGGCCGAGGAGCGCGGCGGCGAGGCCGCCGCGCCGGAGCGCGCGCCCGGCCGGCATCGGCGTCAGCGGCCCCCGTGCGCTCTCGGCGCGCCGCCCACGGCGAACTGGGCCGTGCTGGTCTCCGCCTTGCCGGCGCCGTCGGTCAGCGTCACCCGCAGCGAGTAGTTGCCCGGCGGCAGCGAGGGGGGCTGGAAGGTGGCCAGCAGGCGGGTCGGACCGGCGCCGCTCCCCACCTCCTTGTCCACCACCCTGAAGGCCCCTCCGGATACCTCCTTGCCGTCGGCCGCCATCACCTGCGCGCGGCTCCTCCAGTCCCCCGGCCGCAGGTTGTAGCCCACCAGCACGAGCCGCGACTCCTGCCCGGGCGTCAGCACCGGCAGCGAGGCCGGGATGTACGGCTGGTCCTTGAGCATGAACGGATAGGGGAGCTGCTGCCCCTCCTGGGTGATCTCCCGCACCGGCACCCAGCGCCCCGGAGCCTCCTGGAAGAGGGCCGGCAGCAGCGCCGCCTGGCCCGCGGCGGGCACCGTCAGTGGGGTCACCCGCAGACTGGAGGCGCCCGTGGTGCCGTTGCGCACCAGGGTGCGCAGCGAGTAGGTGCCCGGAGCCAGGTCCACGTGGCCGAAGAACTTCAGCCCCGACTGGCGCAGCGGCGACTCCAGCTTGGTGAGGTCGAGCGCCACCGTCTGGGTCAGGAAGCTCTGGATCGCGCCGTTCTGGTCCAGCGCGTAGATGTAGACCTCCATCGGCAGGCGCGGGTCCTGCTTGCCAGCCAGCAGCGACGGGCCGTCCACCTCGATCACCACCGGCACGTAGGCCTTCTCCCCGCCCAGGGCGAACGGCGCCGCCAGCACCGCGGTGGCGATCTCGCCGCTGTCCCGGCCCATCAGGGCGCTCGCCGCCTCCAGCACCTTCGCCTGCGCCGACTGGTGCTTGTAGGGCATCGGCGCGTAGTAGCCCTGGCGCGCCAGCACCCGCGCGCCGCGGGGGGCGTTCCTCAGCTCCACCCGCAGCTTGTGGAACGAGCCGTCCGGCTTGACCTCCTCGGCCGGCTGGAAGGAGAGCACGTAGGTGACCCCGGTGCGGCGCAGCATCTGTCCCATGGCGGCCGACAGGTCGTTGAAATTCTCGAACAGCTCGCCCCCCGTGCTCTTCGCCATGTTGAACAGCGCCTCGCGGCCGCTGGGGCGCTCGGCCCCCTGGTCGCCGCCGGCCCGCACGCCTCCGATGTCCACCGCCTGGATCACACAGTCCGCCCGCCGGAACGCCTCCAGCATCCTCTCCACGGCGTTCTGCGTGTTGGTGTCGCCGTAGCGGTCGTCCGAGCCGGTGGCGTCGGTGCTCTTGGTGATGCGGGTCTCGTCGCCGATCTCCGTCTGGGGGGTCGCCACCTCGACGGTCTTGGGCTCGGTATTCGACTGGCCCGAGACCAGCGAGCTGTCGAACCCTTCGGAGAGATAGACCACGTATTTGCGCCCCTCGACCTCCGCCATCAGCCCGGCCAGCTGACTGAACGACCGGGTCAATCCCACCACGTCCCGCTTGCGGGCGGTGGCGTCGGCGTGCTGGGCGGAGGTGGTGAACGTGCTCAGGTTGTCGAGGAGCTCCGTCTGTTTCGCCTCCTGGACCTCCAACCGGGGACTGTGGGCAGGCGGGGTCAGCCCCAGGTGCGGCAGGCCGCCCACCCCCACCCGGTTCTGCTCGGCCACGGAGTAGACCAGCTTCAGCGGGTCGGGGGAGCGGTCGACCAGCTTCGGCAGGCCGAGGGTGTTGATGGCGGCGGCGATCTGGTGGCGGTCGGGGGTGAAGCCGATCACCAGTTGGGGCCCCTGCTGGTTGCTGTAGGTGGCCACCGCCACCAGGTCGGTCGGGTGGAGGTCGTTGACCACCTTCTGGGCCGCCTGCCGCGCCTTGACGATCGACTTCGGCTCCGAGTAGGAGAGGTCGAACAGCAGCAGGAAGTGGCGGCGGGCCGAGACCGGGACCTGCTGGGCACCGGATGAGCCCGCCGGAGCGGCGGCCAGGTCGAGCACCTCGAAGCCGGTGACCGGCACCTTCTTGCGGCCGTCGTAGACCTCGAAGTCCTTGGCCGTGAGGCCGCGGACCGGCTCGCCGTCCTTGACCACCTGGACGGGGACCTCGACGACGACCACCTGGGTCGCCCCCGAGAACGCCTGCTGGCTGGAGCCGGGCACGGGCCAGAGACCCAGACCGGCGACGGCGAGAGCGGCGGCGACGCGTTGGAATCGGCTGGATCGGCTCATCCTTCGTCCTTTCAGCCCCCGGTGAAGCTCCATCTCCTCCGACAAACAAAAATAGCCATGGGAAAAGGACCAACAAAATAGCATCAATGGGCGGCTCTGACCACGAACGGCGCGCTGGTGGCGCTCGCCGCGCCGGCCGCGCCGGTGAGCGTGACGCTCAGCGTGTACTCCCCCGGCGGCAGGGAGGGCGGGCGGAACGCCGCCAGCAGGCGGTCCGGCCCGCCGGCGGCCGCGGCCTCCCGCTGCAGCACGCGGACGCCGCCGGTGGCGGCCTCCTTGCCGTCCGCGGCGAGCACCCGGGCGGTGGCCTTGAGGTCCCCGGCCCCGAGGTCGTAGCCCACCAGCGCCAGCGGCACCTCGGCGCCGGGGGCGATCACCGGCCGCGACGCCGGCACGTAGGGCTGCTGCCGGGCCATGAACGGATAGTCGGCCTGCGGCCCGCCGCGCGGCGCCTCGCGCACCATCACCCAGCGGTTGGCCGCGGTGTCGGGGAAGAGCGGCGGCAGCAGCGCCGGCCCCTTGCCGAACGCCGGCACGGTGAGCGGCAGCACGCGCAGGCTGAAGGCCCCCGAGGCGCCGTTGCGGACCAGGGTACGCAGCGAGTACTCGCCGGGAGGGAGGTCCAGATGGCCGACGAACTTCAGGCCCCCCTGGCGCAGCCCGGCCCCCGCCTTGGCGACGTCGAGGCCGATCTGCTGGTAGAGGAAGTCCTGGATGGCGCCCGCGGCGTCGAGGGCGTAGACGTAGACCTCCACCGGCAGGGACGCCGGCGGCTGGCCGCCGAGGAGGGCCGGGCCGTCCGCCTCGATGAGCACCGGCACGTAGGCCTTGTCCGCCGCGCCGCGGAAGGGGGCCGCCAGCACCGCCCCCGGCACCGTCCCCGCCTCCTCGCCCCCCATCAGCCGCGAGGAGGCCTCGAACAGCTTCTCCAGCGGGTTGAGCTGCCCGTAGGGCTTGGGGCTGAAGTAGCCGGGCCGGTAGGAGACGTGGGTGCCGTGCGGCGCGTTCCTCAGCTCCACCCGGAGCTTGTGGTACTCGCCGGGCTTCCCGGTATCCGGCTGGAACGAGAGGACGTAGGTGACGCTGGTGCGGTCGAGAATGCCGCTCATGGCGCCGGTGAGGTCGTTCGAATTCCGCACCAGCTCGCCGCCGGTATCCCGCGCCATGGTGAGCAGGGTCTCCTGCCCGCCGCTGCGCGCCCCCGGGGCCTGCTCGCCGCCGGCCCGCAGGCCGCCGATGTCCACCGCCTGGATCACGCAGTCGGAGCGGCGGAACTCCTCCAGCATCCGCTCCAGGGCGTTGACCGCGTGGGTGCTGCCGAAGTCCTGCTCGGAGTCGGAGAGCGCGACGTCCCGGTTGGCCCGGTCCTGCTGCAAGGCGTCCTGATTCTGGGCCACCGCGTCGGCGCCGATGCCGAGCGAGCCGGGGTTGCCGGTGGGCCCCCCGCCGCCGGTCAACAGCGCGCTGTTGAACCCCTCGGAGAAGTAGAGGATCTGCTTGCGCCCCGGCAGCCCCCGCAGCATCTGGGCGAGCTGGGCGTTGGCGCGGGTCATGGCGGTGGCGGCGGCCTTCTCGTCCTCGCGGGTGGACTCCCGGCCGAGGTTGGCGAGCTGCCCCCCCTGGGCGTCGATCAGCTCGTTGGAGTGCGCGATGTCGGCCTCCACCGAGGGGCCGGCGAGCTGGGGCCGGTCGCCGCCGCCGCGCTTCAACACCAGCCGCAGCGGATCGCCGGCCTTGTCGTCGCGCACCGCGCCCAGGACGTTGAGCGCCGCGTCCACCTGCCGCCGGTCGGAGGTGAAGCCGAGCAGGATCTGGGACCCGTGGGCCCTGCTGTAGGTGGCGACCCCCACCAGGTCCCCCGGCCGCACCCCCTTGAGCACCAGGGAGCGGGCCGCCTCGCGCGCCGCCACCACCCCCTTGGGATTGGCGAACGCGAGGTCGAACAGCAACAGGAGCTGGCGCCGGCCGGCCGGCGGGACGCCGCCGTGCGCCGCCGCCGGGGACGCCAGGTCGACGGCGTGGAAGCCGGTGATGGCGAGCTTCTTGCGCCCCTCGTACAGCTCGAAGTCGGCGACGGCCAGGCCGCGCACCGGCTGGCCGTCGCGCACCACCTGGACGGGCACCTCGACCTCGACCACCTCGGTCGATCCGGAGAACGTCTGCGCGACCGTGGGGGCCGCGGGCGCCGTGAGCATGACGAGCGCCAGCCCGGCGGCGCCGAGGCGACCCAACAGAAATCCCTTCCGCATGTCTCCTCCGACCCCGGCCGGCGAGCCCGGCCGGGAAAGCCCTCACCTTGGTTTCAACAAGTCAAGAGATCAGATCCACCATAAAGTATCAGAAAACGTCAGCGCACGACATGGAAGGGTAGAGAATTCGTCTGTTTGTGCCCCGTGGCCGGATCGGTCACCGCCACCTTCAGCACGTAATCGCCGGCCGAGAGCCCCGCGGGGTCGAAGGTGGCGACCAGCTTGTCGAGCCCCTGGATGCCGGTGGCGGTGCGCTCGACGCGCGACAGCTTCCCCTGCGGCGCGGACTTGCCGTCGGCGGCCAGTACCTCGCCCTTCACGGCGAGATCCCCCTTGCCGAAGTTGTAGGCCACCAGGCAGAGGCGGGCGGGCTTGCCGCCGTCCAGCATCGGCCGGGCGGCGGGCACGTACGGCTCGCCGGAGACGGTGAAGGGGTAGACCACCGACCCCTTCATCTCACCGCCGGTCTGCTCGCGCACCAGCAGCCACTTCTGGTGGTCCTCCATGAAGAAGGGGGGGAGCAGGATCGGCTGGGCCTGGGCGTAGGAGGGGACGGTCACCGGCACGGTCTGCACCCCGGTGCGGCCGCTGTCGGCGTTGCGCACCAGCACGCGCACGTGGTAGAGGCCGGGCTCGAGATCGAAGTGGCCGTAGTACTTGATCCCCCCCTCCTCCATCCCCTTGCGCGCGCCCCCCTTGTCGAGGTCGAGCGCCACCCGGCGGTTGAAGAAGTCGCGCATCCGCCCCTGCTGGTCGCTGACGTAGGCGTAGATCTCGACTTCCAGCTTCTTCCCCTTCTCGCCGGCCAGCAGGCTCTTGCCGTTCGCCTCGATGATCACCGGCACGTAGGCGCGCTCCGGAGTGGCGCGGAACGGGGCGGTGAGGACGCTGATGTCGAGATCCCGCCGCGGCGCCGCGCTGGCGATGCCGTCCGAGGCCAGGAGGTTGCGCTCCAGCGGGTCGAGCTGCTGGAACGGCCGCGGCGCGTAGTAGCCGGAGCGGTGGGTCAGCTTCGCCCCCGCCGGCAGCTTCGCCTTCACCTTCAGCCGGTGGTAAGCGCCGTCGGTCTTGAGGTCGGAGCGCTCGAAGGTGAGCAGGTAGGTGACGCTGGTCTTCGCGAGCACCCGGTCGAGCGGCTCGCGCAGGTTGTTGGCGTCCTTGAACAGCTCGCCGCCCGTCTCGTTGGCCATGTAGAACAGGGCCCCCTCGCCGCTCGGATGGGCCTGCTCGTCGGCGCCCGCCCGCAGGCCCCCGATGTCGACCGCCTGGATCACGCAGTCGGCGCGCCGGAACTGGTCGAGCATGCGGCCGACCCCGCCCTGCAGGCTGGTGTTGCCGTAGAACTGGTCGGTGTCGACCCGTTCGTGCTGGCCGGACGCCACGTAATCGTTGTCCTCCGCCACGCCCGGATCGGTGGTATCGCGGCCGAGCAGCAAACTGCTGTCGAACCCCTCGGAGAAGAAGATCACCTGCTTACGTCCCTGGACGGCCTTGAGCGCCTTGGCCACCTCGGCGAGCGAGCGCGAGTAGTTGGAGATGCGGCTCCTCTGGAACGAGCGCTCCTCCTTCTGGGCGGCGATGGCGATCGTCTTCAGGTAGTCGTAGACCTCCTGATTGATGAGGTCCTTCCGCTCGTCCCGGCCGGTCGCCGAGCCCGACGCCGTGGCGAGCAGCGCCGTGTCGGGCTCGTCGATGACGAAATGCAGCGGGTCGACCCGCGCGCTGTCGAGGGCCTGGCGATAGCCGAGCGTGTCGACCGCCCGCGCGAGCTGCACGCGGTCCGGGGTGAAGGTGACGACCAGCTTGGGGCCGGTCTCCAGCGAGTAGGTGGCCACCGCCGCGAGGTCGGTGGGATGGAGCGAATTGAGCACGAAGTCGCGCGCCGCCAGCCGCGCCTTGAGGATCGACGTCGGCGTCGAGAACGAGAGGTCGAACAGCAGCAGGAAGTGGCGCCGCGCCGCCGGGCGCAGGTCGGGGAGCGCCGGGGCGGCGGCCTCCGGCGCGCCGGGGGCGCCGGGCTCCTGCATCGTCTTGAGGTCGACCACCTCGAAGGAGGTGATCGCCTGCTTGCCGTTGTCGTCGTAGACCTCGAAGTCGGCGGCGGTCAGATCCCGCACCGGCTCACCGTCGCGGCTGACGACGTTGACCGGCACCTCCACGGAGACCACCTGGGCGCTGCCTTCGAAGGCCGGGGGCTTGGGCTCCTTGGGCTCCTTGGCCGGCAGGGCCGCGAGCGCCACGGGAACGAGGATCAGCAGGAGGCCGGGGAGCGGGGAACGAAGGAGTGAGGACGAGCGCATCGTGAGCTCCTTGAGATGGCCGTGGAAACTCATGGTACTACCAGGGCGCCCCCCCGTATAGCTCCGCCTGGGGAGAAGACACACCGGCCGCGTGGCCCACCATCGGAGAGTTAGACCCGTAAAGCGGCCCGGAGGTTCCCAACGCCCGCGGGAGGAGGAGAGGCGCGAGGCGCCGCGGGGCGAGACGCGGGAGCGGGGATCGGCGGCTCACTTCCCCAGCAGGCGGGCGTATTGGAGGGCGTCCTGATTGGTGGCGTCCAGCTTCAGGGCGCGGTCCAGGTAGTGCCGGGCCTTCTCCAGGTCGCCCAGCGCGAGGTAGATCTTGACGAAGCCGAGGTGGACCTCCGGCAGCTCGCTGTCGAGGCGGAGGGCGCGCACCATGTAGTCGAGCGCCTTGTCGGTCTCGCCGCGGCCGAGGGCGACCTCCCCTTCATAGATGAAGAAGAACGGGTTGGCGGTATTCTCCGACTCCACCTTGGCCAGCGTCTGGTCGGCCTCCTGGGAGCGGCCGAGCTGCTGGAGGGCGTGCGCCATGTTGACCAGGATCGTCGCGTTGTCCGGGCTGACCGCGAGCCCCCGCTGGTAGGTCTCCAGCGCCTTGGCGGGATCGCCCTGGCGCGCCTGGATGACCCCCAGGTTGTTGATCGCCTTGTCGAAGCGGGGGGCGATGCGGCTGGCGGTGGTGATCAGCTCGCCGGCGCGCTCGAGGTTGCCGGCGAGCAGGGCCTCGGCGCCCAGGTTGTTGTAGTAGTGCGCCGCCGCCGTCAGGTCGTCGATCGGCTTGAACTCCCGGTAGGCCTTCTGGCGGTAGGGGAGGAAGTCGAAGGTGCGCAGCACGCCGTCGAGGTACATGCCGGCCACGATGTGACCCTGGCTGACCACCATGCCGTCGCGGTGGTTCCACTTCTGGAGGTCGGTCACCTCCACGTAGTAGGGCGTCAGCCCGACCTCCCGCGCCACCCCCACGAACAGGTTGACGAAGGAGAGGCAGTTGCCCGAGCGGGTGCGGTAGGTGTCCACCGCGCTCTTGGTCGGCGTCAGGTTGTACTGCAGGTGCAGGCCGTCGAAGATGAAGTCGTTGACCTGGTTGATCCGCCGCAGCTCGCTGGCGAGCGGCGGCAGGGTCTTGAGCGAGCCGCGGATGCTGTCGTCCAGCTCGAAGGGGACCTCCACCCGGGAGGCGGCCTGGGGGCCGATCTCCTTGGCGTACTGCTGGCGCAGATAGGAGACGGTGTCGAGCGGCTTGTACTCGGCGCAGCCCAAGGCGAAGAGGGCGGAGGCGAGGAGCAGGAGGCGTATGGAGCCGCGCGTCATCGCTGACCAATATAGCAGGGAACCTGGCCGGGAGAGCGCCTTCAAGATTTTGGATCGAGCGCGATTCAAGACTCTGAATCCGGCCCCCGAATCAACGTTTCACGATACTTCTGACAACAGATCAAGTCTTTTATTTCCGGAGACTTGGAGACGCGGCCAGCGCTTTTGCCCGAATGGCACCCCCCTTGCTTGACCCGGGCCTGGATAGTTGGGTAGAGTTCGCCTCTGCCAACTCTTGATCATGGGTCTCGGACAGAAGGGGGGTGTTGCCCGGCACCGCACCAGTAGCACTGAGCGATTCTGTTTTGCCTGGCCACCGCGACCTCTCGCGGTCGGCTGACAACCACCAAACGGGAGGTTTATTGAAATGAAGAGCATCAACCTTTGGGGACGGATCGTAGCCGTCGCTGCGTTGTTGCTGCTGGCCGTGGGCGGGACCGCCTTCGCCCAGTTGCAGACCGGCAACCTCTACGGCACCGTCACAGACGACAAGGGGGCGGCGCTCCCTGGGGTCACCGTGACCCTTTCGGGGCAGGGCGCCCCGCAAGTCCAGGTGACGAACGCCCAGGGGCAGTTCCGTTTCCTGGGTCTGCCGCCCGGCAGCTTCGACCTCAAGGCCGAGCTCGAGGGCTTCTCGACCATCGATTACCCGAACATCGTGATCAACATCGGCCGCAACACCACGATCGAGGTGAAGCTGTCGCCCGCCGTCGAGGACGTCATCACCGTCACGGCGGAGAGCCCGCTGCTGGACGAGCGCCGGATTTCCACCGGTGCCACGGTCAGCCAGACCGAGCTCGAGAAGATCCCGACGTCGCGTGATCCTTGGGCGGTCCTCCAGACCACTCCGGGCGTGCTCACCGACCGCATCAACGTGGGCGGCAACGAGAGCGGCCAGCAGTCTCAGTACATCGGCCCCGGCTCGACTGGCGATCAGGCCGTCTGGTCCGTGGACGGCGTGGTGATCACTGACATGGCGGCCCTCGGCTCCTCCCCCGCCTACTACGACTTCGACGCGTTCGAAGAGATGCAGGTCACCACGGGCGGCTCGGACACCACCATCGCCACCGGCGGCGTCGTGCTGAACATGGTGACGAAGCGCGGCACCAACGAGTGGCGCGGCTCCGGCCGGTACTACTACGACGACAAGTCGTGGCAGTCGAACACCGATACCGGCAGCGTCGACTTCCCTGCCAACCAGGCCACCTTCAAGCAAGGCAACCGCATCGTCAGCGTCTATGACTACGGTGCGGAGGTCGGCGGCCCGATCGTCAAGGACCGCTTGTGGATCTGGGGCTCCTACGGCCGCCAGAAGGTCTCCCTGCTGACCATCGCCGACGTCAGCGACAAGACCGATCTCAAGACCGAGAACATCAAGCTGAACGCGCAGATCCTGCCGAGCAACTCGGCGACGGCGTTCTACTTCAACAGCGAAAAGATCAAGATCGGCCGCAACGCCGGCCCGACCCGTCCTCAGGAGACCACCTGGGACCAGGGCCACTTCGGCGACAAGCCGACCGCGTACAAGGTCGAGGACACCCACATCTTCAGCTCGAACTTCTACCTCACCGGCCTCTACTCGGTCGTCAACGGCGGCTTCGAGCTCGTCCCCGAGGGCGGGCTTAACGTCAGCCCTTACTGGGGCCCCGGCCTGGTCTGGCACAACACCTTCCTGCTGAACCAGACCGACCGTCCCCAGAAGCAGTACAAGGCCGACGCCTCCAACTTCTTCAACACGGGGAGCCTCTCCCACGAGCTGAAGTTCGGCGCCGGCTACCGTCAGGCCGAGGTCACCTCGCTGACGGTTTGGGGCAACGGGGCCCTCATCTTCGACGGCCCGACCGTGTTCGGCCCGGGCGTCCCCAACATCGTCGCGCTCATCCGTAACGGTGGCGCCGCCGTCGAGAACAAGTACGACAGCGTGTACGCCCAGGACACCATCACGGTGGGTAACCTCACCGCCAACGTCGGCATCCGGTACGACAAGCAGACGGGTGAGAACCTCTCCCGCGCGCAGCCGCAGGCCAATTTCCTGCCCCAGTACCTGCCGGCGGTTTCCGTCAGCAAGCAGGACATCGGCTTCGACTGGACCAACGTCACTCCGCGCTTGGGGCTCACCTACGCCCTCGGCGCCGAGCGCAAGACCCTTCTGCGGGCCAGCTACTCGCGGTTCGCGGACCAGTTGGGCGCCGGCATCTCCTCGCAGCTCAACACGATCGGCGCTCCCGGCTACGCCTACTTCTACACCACCAGCACCGGTCAGCCGAACTTCTCGGTCGGCCAGGTCGTCGATCCGTTGGGAGGCCCGATCTTCTACAGCGGCAACGTCAACCCGTACACCGGCGGCCTGCTGCAGTCCAACGCTCTCAATCCCAACCTGTCGGCTCCGCTGACCGACGAGCTCCTGCTCGGCGTCGAGCACGCCCTGCTTCCGGAGTTCGTGGTCGGCCTCAACCTGACGTACCGCAAGCTCACCGACATCCTCCAGACCCGCCGTCTGGTGTTCGACAGCTCCGATCCGTACTCGCTGGCCAACATCAACTCGGTCGGCCGTCCGGACCAGCGCTCGGACTACGTCGAGTGCGGCCATGGGACGGGCGCGGACTTCCACGCCTGCAACACCACCAAGCTGCCGAACGGCCAGACCGTCACGGTCGACCAGTGGTACCTCCGCAACGGCCTCAGCTTCCGTGGCGGCACGTACCTCTACAACAGCGGCAAGGAGCAGGAGTACAAGGGCGCTTCGTTCGTCTTCAACAAGCGTCTCGCCAACCGCTGGATGCTCCGTGGCAACGTGACCTGGTCCGACTGGGACTGGAGCAAGGTGCCGCAGAGCGACGTCACCGACCCGACTCCGCCGCTCGGCGGTGGCAACCGGGAAGGTGACCAGGTCCTTCAGGGCTCGGGCACCGGCTCGGGCTCCAAGGGTGGCGTCTACATCAACAGCAAGTGGGCGTACAGCGTGAACGGTCTCTACCAGATCGCTCCCGACCACCCGTGGGGCTTCAACGTGGCCCTCAACCTCACCGGCCGCCAGGGCTACCCGGTGCCGTACTACTTCCGCGTAACCCTGCCTGGCAACGAGAACCAGCAGCGCTCGTTCGTCCAGGTCACCGACCGGCCGGACACCTTCCGCCTCGACGACATCAACATCGTCGATGCCCGTATCGAGAAGGAGTTCACCTTCAGTGACGTCGGCCTCACCCTGGGCGTTGACTGCTTCAACGTCTTCAACGAGGCCTATGTCCTGCAGCGCCAGCACCGGCTCAACGTCGGCACGGCCAACTTCGTGACCGAGATCACGAGCCCGCGGATCTTCCGCATCGGCGCCCGCGTGAGCTTCCGGTAAAACCGGCCGCTCACCGCTCCAGTAGCATCTCCGCCGGGGGGCTCGCCCCCCGGCGGTTTTTTTTGCCCGCCGTTCGGAATATGCTTCCCCGCGCACGCGGTTTGCATCCCGAGGTGCGAAACCAAAAAGGAGACAGAGCCATGCTTCCTCGCAGTGCCAAACCGGTTGTCTTTTTGATGGTCCTGCTGGCGGTGGCCGCCAGCGTTCCCGTGTGGGGTCAGGCATGGGCGGGCCAGGGACGCCTCCAGGGCACGATCAAGGATGAGGCCGGCAAGCCCATCCAGGGCGCCACCATCACCCTGCGCAAGGGGACCGGCCGGGTCGATCCCAAGGCCGAGGGCCCCAAGCCCCTGACCACCGACAAGAACGGCAAGTGGGCCATCCTCGGCCTCGCCAACGGCCCTTGGGAGATGCTGATCCAGAAAGAGGGCTACGTCGACTCCGAAGGCCAGATCAGCGTCGAGGAGCACCCGATCGGCCCCGTCCAGCCCCTCAACATCACCCTGCGGAAGCCCACCCAGGAGCAGATCCAGGCCGTCCAGGCGCAGCAGGCCCCCTCCTCCGGAGCCCAGGCCAAAGCGGCGCTCGAGAAGGCCAACGCCCTGCTCGCCCAGGGCAAGTACGCCGAGGCGCGCGCCGCCTATGAGGAGGGGTTGGGTAAGTTGGAGGACAAGAGCCTCCACCCCGCCATCTACCGCGCCATCGCCGACTCCTACTACAAGGAGGGCAACACCAACGCGGCGGTCGACACCCTCAAGAAGGCGCTGGAGATCACTCCCAACGATCCCGACACCCTGCAGCTCCTCGTCAACCTGCTGGCGGCGGCGGGCCGGGAGGAGGAGGCCAAGACCTACATGGCCAAGCTCCCCCAGGGGACCAAGGTCGATCCCGCCATCGGGCTCAACGTCGGCATCAAGGCGTTCAACGAGGGGAAGATGGACGCCGCCCTGAAGGAGTTCAACGACGTGATCGCCACCAACCCCAGTCTGGCGGACGCCTACTACTACCGGGCCATGGTCTACCTCAACAAGGGGCAGAACGCGCCGGCCAAGGCGGATCTCAACAAGCTCCTCGAGCTCGATCCCAACAGCAAGTTCGCCAAGGACGCCAAGGACTTCCTCAAGGAGCTGAAGTAGCTCCGCGGCCGGCTCTCCGCCTCCATGCGACGCTCTCCGCTCCTGGCGCTCACGGTCGCCCTGGCCCTGAGCGCCGGCTGCCACCGGGGGGGTGAAGCCGGCGGTCCCGTGGGGACCTTCCCCAGGGCCCCCATCGTCCTGATCTCGATCGACACCCTGCGCTCGGACCACCTGCCGGCCTACGGCTACCGGCAGGTGGAGACGCCGGCCCTCGACGCCTTCCGCAAGGACGCCATCCTCTTCGAGCGGGCCTACAGCCACACGCCGCTGACCCTCCCCTCGCACCTCTCGATGCTCACCGGCCGCCTGCCCACCGAGCACGGGGTGCGCGACAACGTGGGCTACAAGTACGACGGCGACCGGCTGCCCAACCTGCCGGCGGTGCTGCGCGGCGCCGGCTACGCGACCGGCGCCGCCGTCTCGGCCTACGTGCTGCGTCCCGACACCGGGATGAGCCACGGCTTCGACCTCTACGACGCCGGCATTCCGGTCCGCTTCAACGACGCGCTCGGCCTCTCGCAACGCCCGGGAGGCCAGACGGCCGACGCGGCCCTCGCCTGGGAGCGGACGGTGAGGAGCAAGCCGTTCTTCCTCTTCCTCCACCTCTACGAGCCGCACTCCCCCTACGCGCCGCCGGAGCCGTTCGCCTCCCGCTACGCCGGCCGGCCCTACGACGGCGAGATCGCCACCGCCGACGCGATCGTGGGCCGGGTGCTGGACGAGCTCAAGGCCCAGGGGGTCTACGACCAGGCCGTGATCCTCCTCCTCTCGGACCACGGCGAGGGGTTGGGCGAGCACGGCGAGCAGGAGCACGGCATCTTCCTCTACCGCGAGGCGCTCCAGGTGCCGATGATGTTGAAGCTGCCGGGCGGCCGGCTGGGCGGCTCGCGGGTGGCGCAACCGGCGCAGATCGTCGACGTCTTCCCCACCCTGCTGTCGCTGGTGGGGGTCCCGTTGCCCCGGGAGGCCGCGGGGCCGTTCCCCGGACGGTCGCTGCTCGACCCGCGCGCTGCCGGCGCGCCGCGCGACCTCTACGCCGAGACCTTCTATCCGCGGCTGCACTTCGGCTGGAGCGAGCTGACCTCGCTGATCCGCGACCGCTTCCACTACATCCAGTCGCCGGCGCCGGAGCTCTACGACCTGGCGGCCGATCCCGGGGAGAAAAATAACGCCCTGACCGCGGAGCGCCGGGCCTACGCCGCGATGAGCCAGTCGCTCCAGGGGATGGAGCGCCCGCTCCAGGCCCCGGCGGCGGTCGATCCCGAGACCGCCCGCAAGTTGGCCGCGCTCGGCTACGTCTCGGGGGTGTCGAGCACGGCCAAGGGGGAGGCGCTGCCCGATCCCAAGAGCCGCATCGGCACCCTGCGCGATTTCGACCTCGCCATGGGATTCTTCGTCGCCGGCCGGTACGCCGACGCCGTGCCGGCCTTCCGCCGGCTGGTGGCGGCGAGCCCGAAGATGGCCGACGCCTGGGAGAACCTCGGGGTGTCGCTGGAGAAGCTCGGCCGGGGGGAGGAGGCCCTGGAGGCCTACGAGCACGCCATGGACGCCTCGGGAGGGGCCTCGTTCGTGGCGGTGGCCACCGGCAACCTGCTCCTCCAGATGGGCCGCCTCGACGAGGCGCGGGCGCACGCCGAGCTCGGGCTGAAGGGGAGCCCGGCCATGGCCAACAGCCTGCTGGCGCAGATCGCGCTGGCCCGCGACCGTCCGGACGAGGCGGAGAAGGCGGCGCGGGCCGCCCTCGCCTCCCCCGGCTCCCACATCGCGTCGCTGATCACCCTGGCGCAGGTGCTCCAGAAGCAGGGGAAGCTCGCCCAGGCGCTCGGCTGCGCCGATCAGGCCGCGCAGGAGCTCGCCCGCACCGGCGCGGCCGGCCAGGGCTACGAGGGCCTCCACTGGGCGCGCGGCGACCTCCTGGCCCGGCTCGGCCGCAACGCCGAGGCGGAGCGGGAATTCCTCGCGGAGATCCAAGGCTTTCCCCACGACACCCGCCCCTACGCCAGCCTCGCCCTGCTCTACGCCTCCGAGGGGCGCGGCCCGGAGGCGGTCGGCATCCTGCGGCGGATGGTGGAGGCCGAGGGCTCGCCGGCCGCCTACGCCGAGGCGGTGAAGACCCTGCGCATCCTGGGCGACTCCGCGGGCGCCGCCGTGCTGCTGCGCCACGCCCTCACCGCGCACCCCGGCAGCAGGGAGCTGCGGGCCCTGGCGGGATCGCCTTGACGAGATAGGATTGCGGGAAGAGCCCGCCCGCGGCCCTTGTTCCGGAGACTAGAGAAAATTTTTTGAGCCTCGGCTCGGAGCTTCATCGATGATGAGAAAGATTCCCGCCCTGCTGTCTCTCGCCCTGCTGGCGGCTCCGCTCGCCGCGGTGCAGACGACTCAGCCCGCCCGGCCCGCCGCCCCCCAGGCGGCGCCGGCCCCCACCGCCCAGCCGGAGTCCCCGTTGCAGAAGCCGCTCGACGACGCCATCCGGCTGGTGCAGGCGGGCAAGAACGCCGAGGCCTTCCAGAAGCTGCAGGCGGTCGAGAAGGACCCCAACGTGACCCCGCTCGTGCTGTCGCTGATCGGCGCGCTCTACACGGAGATCGGCAAGCCGCAGGAGGGCCTGCGGGTGCTGAAGCCGCTGGCCGACGCCGAGGACGCCCAGCCCGCCGTGCTCTACAACGCCGGCCGGGCGGCGCTGCGGGCGGGCCGGGTGGACGAGGGGAGGATCTATCTCACCCGCTCGGTGCTCAAGCAGCCGGACTCCCCCGCCGCTCGCGAGCTCGGGATGCTGACCGCGCAGGACGGCCGCGTGGTGGAGGCCTACTCCATGCTCCGCCCCTGGGCCCTGCGCAACCCGAGCGACACCGAGGCGCGGCTGGTGGCGGCCGACCTCGCCGTGCAGCTCGAGCGGGGGGACGACGCGATCCAACTCCTCTCCGCTTTTCCGGACAGCGAGCCGGCCGTCCGCCTCCTGCGCGGCAAAGCGCTGGTGCTCAAGAAGGACGGCCCCGGCGCGGTCGCCCTGCTGAAGCCCCTGCTCACCAAGCATCCACAGGGGATGGATCTGGAGGTGCGGCGCTCGCTGGCCGAGGCCGAGCTGCTGGCCGGCCAGCCGGCTGAAGCCGTCAAGCTGATCGAGGGCAAGACGGCGGGGCACCCCGCGCTCGTGCTGCTCCTCGCCCGCGCCCAGCGCCAGGCCGGCAACGCCGCCGCCGCCGCCGCCACCCTGAAGCCGCTGGCCGACAAGCTCCCCGCGAACGCCGACACGATCGGCGATCCACGCCCCGTGACGGGGATCGCCCAGGAGTACGGCTCGCTCCTGCTGGAGGGCGGCCACGCCGCCGAGGCGGTGCCCTTCTACCAGAAGGCGACCGTGTACAACCCGCGCAGCGCCGACGCCTGGAAGGCTCTCGCCCGGGCGCTCGACGCGGCCGGCCGCAAGGACGAAGCCCAGAAGGCGCTCGCCCAGGCGACCGTGGCGGCCAACGCGCCCGCCCGGCAGGCGACGGCCGCCCCGCAGGCGGCAAAGGCCCCGCAGGCGCCCCCTTCCGCTCCGGCCGCCGCCGCCGGAGGTCCGCAGGAGCAGCCCATGAGCGAGGGTCTCCAGAAGGCGCTCCAGCTGATGGGCCAGGGTCAGCTCGAGCCGGCGCTCACCGCCGTCCGCCAGGAGATCGCGGTCTCCAAGGACCCCCGCGCCCGCATGATCGAGGTGCGCATCCTCCTCGCCCTGCGCCGTCCCGAGGAGGCCCTCAAGGCGGCCGAGGCCGCGCTCGCCACCGATCCGACCAACGCCGATTACGTCTATCTGAAGGGCGCCTCGGAGATGGGCCTCCAGCGCCTCAGCGCGGCCGAGCAGGACTTCCGCAAGGCCCTCCAGCTCCAGCCGCGCCACCTGCCCGCCATGGACGACCTCGCGGTGCTGCTGCTGCGGACGAACAAGAAGGTGGAAGCCCGCAAGCTCCTCCAGCAGGTGTTGCAGATCAATCCGCAGGACCAGATCGCCACGGCCAACCTGAAGAAGCTGGACGAGGAGGCGCAGTAGGAGGATGCCGCCCCTTCGGGGCGAGCCCTCACTCCCCCAACCCCCTCTCTCCCCGCCTCCCCCCCATCCCGGCGGGAGAGAGGGGGCTCAAGAACAGTCTTTTGATTTCTCCCTCTTCTCCCGGCGGACGGGGGGGAGGCGGGGAGAAGAGGGCCGGGGTGATGAGGGCCCCGGCGGCGCGCCGCAGGGTCCGAGATACGGAATCGTCCGGATCGGTCTCTTCCTCCTGGCCGTCCTCGCCCTGGCCGCCGCCTCCCCGGACCCCGCGTCTCTCGAACGGGCGCTGACCTCCTCCGACGCGGCCGTCGCGAAGCGGGCCGGGGACGATCTCGTCTCCCTCGCCCGCGAGCGGGGGCGCGCCCTGGCCCGCCGGGGGTCCTGGTCTCACGAGGACGTCCTCTCCCTGCTGGCCCTCCAGCTCGTGGATCCCGAGCGCTTCGCGGGGGACGAGGGGTTCCGCCGCCGCGTCCTCCCCCTCCTCCCCAGAATGCTCGACCCACAAGCTCCCGCCGGTCTGCGGGACGCGCTCCTGCTGGAGCTGAATCAGGTGCGGGGGTTCGACTTCGCGGCCTCGGACGAGGTCGAGCGAGCCTGGGGGGCGATCCCCCGCCAGGCCGCCGGACGCCGGGCGGAGACCGCCTCCGGGCTGCGCTTCGACGCCGATACGGCCGGCCGTCTCACCGCCTCCATCTACTCGCTGCCGTCGTTCTTCTTCGATCTCAAGACGGCGGACGCCTTCCTCTCCGCCGTCCACGCCGCCTCCCCGGAACGGACGCTCGTCGTGCTCACCGACTCCACCGTGCTGGCCGGGCTGGCCCCTCGCTCCAAAAATTTGAACCTGCGGCTGCTGGACACCTACGGCCGCGCCTACTCCCCCTGGCCGCGCGATCCGTTCAGCCTGGTCCACACACGGGGCGGAGCTTTGCGGGTGCTCGTCCGTCCCAACCTCCAGCCCGGCCGCGAGGAGGACGCCCATCTCGGTCCCGAGCTGGTGCGGAGCCTGCCGGAGGACCTCGACCGCGCCTGGGGGACGGTGACCTGGGCCATGGCACCCGTGCCGTTCCACAACGGCCAGGTGCTGCTCACTCCGGACGCCGCCTGGATCACCCTGCACGCGCTGGAGCCGCGCATCCTCGCCCTCCTCGAGCTCGACCGGGTGCCCGTCGCGAGCTTCGCCACGGCCGCCGGGATCGACCGCTATCTCGCCGCGGCGGACCAGGCCGCGGGGGAGCTCGCGAAGCTCTACGGCCGGCCGGTCCGTTTCGTCCACCCTCTTCCCCGCCAGGGGGACCTCGCGGCGCGCACGGAGCTGATGCGCCGCATCGGCGGCGGCGCCGGCTACGATCTCGACTCGCTCGTCACCTTGCTGCCCGGCGGCAAGGCCCTGGTGGCGGACGTCGCGGCCGGGCGGAGCCTCCTCGCCAGGCTCCCCGCCGGCGATTGGGACTCCCTGCGGCGGGGCTATGGTCTGGAGCCGGCCGGAGGCGCGCTCTCCGCCGCCATGACGGCCGCGCAGGGGGCGCCGGCCATGGCGGCCCTCGGCGGCTTCCTCGACCTCGTGGCCGGAGAGCTGGCGAAAGACGGCATGACGGTCCGGCGCTTACCCGTCCTCGCCGTCCCCGTGGCCCTGCTGGCCGACCGCTCCGGCCTCTCCCACGAGAGCTTCCTGCTCACCTGGAGCAACGCCGTGGTGGAGGTCCGGAAGGGGCAGGCCCGCGCCGAGGGGTTCTCCTACCTCCTCCCCAGCGGCGACCAGACGGCCCGGGAGGCCTTCGCCGCCCTCGGCGTCCGCCTCGACCTCGTCCCGCCGCTGGTGCGCAGCATCGTCCTCAACGGCGGCTACCGCTGCGCCTCGAGCCACTTGCGGGGAAAGAGCACGGACGGACACGGATCAACACGGACGAGCACAGACAGAGCTCCGGTGCCCGTCCGTGCTCTTCCGGAAGGGCGGGGCACGGCCCCAGAGCACTTCCATACCTGATCTCGCAATCGCCGACTGTCCCAAATTCTCAAGAGCTCTGCACCTATCTAGGTAGGCTCAGGAAGTTTCAAAGAATTCGGGATCCGAGGGGAGTGGCCCATCGGAGAGCCCTCCTCTCCCCGGCTGACCGCGGGTTGTGAGCGCCTCACCGTCCAGGAGAGGTGTGTCCTCCCCGCGAGGAGGGGTGTCATGGAGCTGTTGAAATCAGTTCGTCTGCTCTCGAACGTCCTCTTCTTCCGTCTGAAATGGGGTGACCCCGGCGAGGTCGATCGCCACTGGGAGAACTACTGGCGGACCATCAGGACGACCGGCCGCGGGGGACAGGTGCTGTGGGACAACGAGCCGTCTCGCGCCTCGGCCGAGGATCTGCCGCGCTTCAAGCCGCACATCCTCGATCCCAGCCTCCCCCTGCTCGACTTCGGCTGCGGCAACGGCCGCCAGACCCGCTATCTCGCCAGC
>DASXJP010000049.1:0-8554 GCA_036497345.1 Thermoanaerobaculia bacterium | reverse complement strand
TGACAGCAGGGCGGCCACATAGGGCCGCCCCTACAACGGTCAGGAAGCTTCCAGCTCCAGCAGCCCCTTCTCGGCCAGCTCCTGGCAGTCGACGCAGAAACGCGCCCAGGGGAGCGCCTCCAGCCGCGGCAGCGCGATGCTCTGTCCACAGTTCGAGCAGCGCCCGTAGGTCCCGTCGTCCATCCGGCGCAGCGCGTTCTCGATCTGGAGCAGAGTGTTCCGCTCGGTGTCCGAAAGGGAGAACATGAGCTCGCGGTTGTAGGCGTTGTTCGCGCGGTCCACGATGTCTTCCGTGCCGTCGTCCGCGGACTCCTGCCCAGCCCGGAGGTCCTGCTTGTACATGTTGAGGATCTCGTCCCGCTGATTCTGCAGCCGCTGGCGGAGGGCCTGATAACGGTCCTGGGGCACCTCGACGACTACCTTGGCCTTCTCGGTTCTGGCCACTCTGCTTCTCCTTTCGACAGGCACGCTCAAAAAAGGTCCCCTATGATACAGCCTCGGGGCCAATTCACAAGGGCTCGCGATGATAGCTCATTCCGGCCTCGATGGAGAGCGCCCGGAAGAGTTGCTCATACAGCACGACGCGTGCCAGCTCGTGGGAGAGGGTCAGGGGACCGAGCGAGAGGACGCCGCGGGCGCTCTCCAGCACGGCGCGGTCGAGGCCGAGATCGGAGCCGATCAGGAAGGCGACCGGGTGGGGCCACTCCTCCTTGAGGCGGGCGAGGCGGGCGGCGAATTGCTCCGAGGAGAGCGTCTCGCCGCGGCTGTCGAGGGCGAAGGCCCAGGCGGACGGCGGCAGGGCGGCGAGGAGCGCGGCCCCCTCGGCCTTCAGCCGCTGCGGATCGTCCGGCGCGGCGCGGGCGCGCACCGGCACGTCCCGCACCGTGGCCAGCCGGGCGATGCGCTTGCGGTAGGAGGCGCAGATCTCCTCCCAATTGGAGCGCTGGTGGCGGCCGGCCCAGACGACGACGAGCTCGCGCGCCACGTCCGGCGGGGCCTCACCCCACCGCCGTGTCGTCGAGGTCCTCCGGCGAGCGGCCCACCAGGTACTGCTCCCACTCGTCGAAGTAGGCGAGGGTCTTGAAGTCGCGCATGCGGTCGAGGAAGACGACGCCGTTCAGGTGATCGTACTCGTGCTGGATGATGCGCGCCTCGAAGCCCATGACCACGTAGTCGAGCGGATGCCCCTCGCGGTCGAGCCCCTGCACCCGCACCCTGGGATGGCGCGGCACCAGCCCCCGCAGGTCGGGGATCGAGAGGCACCCTTCCCAGTCGTACGCCACCTCGCGGGCCTGGGGGGTGACCAGGGGATTGACCACCACGCGCAGCGGGATCTCCGGCGGACCCGCCGCCTGGTAGACGAAGATCTGCAGCTCCTCGCCCACCTGCGGCGCGGCGAGACCCACGCCGTGCGCGTCGCGCATCGTCTCCACCATGCTGTCGATCAGCTCCTGGACCTCCGGCCGCGCGAGCAGGGCCGGCGGCAGCGGCTGCGCCGGGGTGCGCAACGCGGGGTGGCCGAGGCGGACGATGGGGAGGACGGGCATCGATCTCCTTTCCTGGCAGGGATTATACAGTTAGCCCTTCAAGAGACGGCAAATGGTATGCTCCAGGTCCATGTCGAGAGGCACGGGCAGGTCCCTGAAGAGCGAGCGCGGGAGGAAGATCGCGACCCGCCTACTGATCGCGGGCGCGGCGGTGGGCGTCCCGGTCCTGGCGGCGGCCCTGCTGCGCCGCCGGGCGGAGCCGCCGTCGCCTCCCCGCTGGGGGCGCGCCCACCGCTACACCGGACGCTCCGGACGCGAGGTGGTCTTCCAGGAGCTGGGGGGCGGCCCGGCCGTCGTCCTGCTCCACTCCTTCGGCCCCGGCTACGACGCCAACCAGTGGCGCGCCGCGGCCGAGATCCTGGCCGCCGGCTTCTGTGTCTACGTGCCCGACCTCCCCGGCTGGGGGCGCACGCGGGCCCTCCCCGGCGCGCACCATCCGGAGCGCTACCTCCAACTGCTGGAAGACTTCCTGGCCGGCGTGGTGCGCGAGAAGGCGGTCCTGGTGGCCTCCGGCCTGTCCGCCGCCTACGCCGTCCAGGCCGCGGTGGATCACCCCTCCCGGGTGCGGGCCCTGGCCCTGGTCTCCCCTCTGGGCCTGGGGGGGACGGCGGAGACCGGCGCGCTCCACGGGTTCGCGGGCCGGGTCGTGGGCCTGCCGGTGATCGGCGCCCCCGTCCTCGACCTCCTGACCAGCCGCGCGGCGCTGGAGCACCACCTCCGCCGCGAGGTCTACGCCGCTCCCGAACGGGTGGACGCGGCGCTGCTGGAGCACCACTACCGGGCGAGCCACACCGCGCAAGGACGCGCGGCGCTCGCCGCCTACCTGCGGGGCGACCTCTGGCACGACGTCGCGGACGAGCTCGACGGTCTGCGCGTCCCCGTCTGGATCGCCTGGGGCCGGCAGGCGAAGCACCCCGCGGTCGACCAGGCCGACCTCTGGCTCCGCCACCTCCCCGACGCCGCGCTCGACGTCTTCGAAGGCGCCGGCGCCCTCCCCTACGCCGAGACGCCGGCGCTGTTCTGCCGCGCTCTGGAGCGGTTCCTGGGGGAAAAGAACACGGACTGACACGGACTAAACACGGACGAACACCGCCGGGCCGGAGCTTTCGCGGGCCTGTGCTCGTCCGTGCAGGTCCGTGTCAGCCCGTGTCCGTCCGTGTTCCCTTGCCCCTCACCGCGAAAGCCGCATACCATTCCCCTCCGCCGCCGTCAGGCGGCACCACTTCGAGGAAGAATTTATGAAGACGAAGATCCTCGTCACGGGAGCCCTCGGCCAGATCGGGTCCGAGCTGGTGCCCGCATTGCGGGAGCGTTATGGCGCCGATCAGGTCGTCGCCTCGGACATCCGCATGATGTCGCGCGAGGAGCTCCTGCGCGCGGACGGCCCCTTCGATTTCCTCGACTGCACGAACCAGCGCCAGATCCAGGAGGTCGTGCAGCGGCATCAGGTCCAGACCATCTATCACCTGGTGGCCCTGCTCTCCGCGGTCGGCGAGGGCAAGCCGCAGGTGGCCTGGGACGTCAACATGGGGAGCCTCTACCGCGTGCTGGAGGTGGCCCGCGTCAACGGCTGCGCCGTGTTCGTGCCCAGCTCCATCGGCGCCTTCGGGCCCGGCACCCCCCAGGACCATACCCCCCAGGACACCATCCAGCGGCCGAACACCATCTACGGCGTCACCAAGGTGGCGGGCGAGCTGCTCTGTGACTATTACCACCACCGCTTCGACGTCGACACCCGCGGCGTCCGCTTCCCCGGCATCATCTCCTACGGCGCCCCGCCCGGCGGCGGCACCACCGACTACGCGGTGGAGATCTTCTGGGAGGCGATCCGCCACAAGCACTACACCTGCTTCCTCAAGCCGGACACCCGGCTCGACATGATGTACATGCCCGACGCGGTCAAGGCGGCGATCGATGTGATGGAAGCCGATCCCACACGCCTCGTGCACCGCAACTCCTTCAACGTCACCGGCATGAATTTCACCCCCCGGGAGCTGTGCTCCGAGATCACCCGGCACATCCCCGACTTCAAGATGGAATACCGGATCGATCCGGTCCGGCAGGCGATCGCCGACTCCTGGCCGAATTCGCTCGACGACGGCGCGGCGCGCCAGGAGTGGGGGTGGGACCCCCAGTACGATCTCCCGGCGATGGTCCGTGACATGCTCGAAAACCTGGAAAGAAAGCTGGCCGCCGAGGAGGTCCATCATGCCAATTGATCGTTTCGCCGCCGCCCTCGCCGCCGAGCTCGGCGCCCTGCGCGAGCGGGGCACCCTCAAGGGCGCCGAATCGGTGATCGCCAAGGTCCTCCCCGCGGCGGGCGAGCGGGGGCCGCGCTATCAGCTGGCCGGCGAGGGGGACAAACCCTTTCTCAAGATGAATTCGAACAATTATCTCGGGATGTCCCTGCGTCCCGAGCTGATCCATGCCGAGGAGACGGCCAGCCGGGAGCTCGGCGTCGGCCCCGGCGCCGTGCGCTTCATCAGCGGCACCTATCAGGCCCACATCGATCTGGAGGCCCGCCTCGCCGCCTTCCACGGCCGCGAGTCGGCGATGCTCTTCAGCTCGGCCTACGCCACGGCACTGGGCGTGATCGTCCCACTGATCACCGCCGAGACGGCGTTGATCAGCGACGAGCTCAACCACAACTGCATCATCAACGCCATGCGCCTGGCGCGGCCGAAGGAAAAGCAGATCTACAAGCACCTCGACCTCGCCGACCTGGAGGCCAAGCTCGAGGCCGTGGCCGGGACCTGCCGGCGGGCGATCGTGGTGACGGACGGCATCTTCAGCATGCGCGGCGATCACGCGCCGCTGCCCGAGCTGCAGGCGATCTGCCGCCGCTGGAGCGCGCGCTTCGCGGAGGACGCGGTGCTGATCGTCGACGACTCGCACGGCGTGGGCGCCTTCGGCCGCACCGGCCGCGGCACCGAGGAATACACCGCCTCCGGGCCGGTGGACATCCTCGTCGCCACCCTCGGCAAGGCGTTCGGCGTCAACGGCGGCTACGTGACCGGCAGCCGGCTGCTGACCGATTTCCTGCGCGAGACCGCGGCGACCTACATCTATTCCAATCCGATCACCATGGGCGAGTGCGCGGCGGCGCTCAAGTCGGTGGAGATCGTGGACAGCCCCGAGGGCCTGCGCCTCCTCGATCACCTGCGGGCGATGACCGCCCGCTTCGAGCAGGGGCTCCTCCGCCTGGGCTACGAGACCATCCCCGGCGAGCATCCGGTGGTGCCGCTGATGGTGCGCGACACCGCCAGGACCACCGCCCTGGTGGCCCACCTGCGGCAGCACGGCATCCTGGCGACCGGCCTCAAATATCCCGTCGTGCCGCGCGGCGACGAATCGATCCGCTTCCAGGTCTCGGCGGACCACACGCCGGCGGACATCGATTCGGTGCTGGCGGTGCTGGAGAGCTTCCCGGGACGGGGGTGACGCCCCGCCCCGAATCCGGAGCGGCGCCGACTTCGAGGCGAGTCATTCGCCTTTCGGATTGGGTACCCGCCTTGAAAGGCGAGTCATTCGCCTTTCGAGGCGAGCCACACACGCCGAAGCCTGGCGACCCAGAGCGTGCTACCATAGAGGCGCGAGGAGTTGCGAAAGCCGAAGTTCTATGCTCTGATCTCGCAACCCGTCGGGAAGGCAAGGCACGCATGAACGCCATTCCGCTCGAACAGGAGATTGAGTACCCCACCTCCGACGGCCAACCCATGGCCGAGACCACCCTGCACCGGAAAGTCATGTTCGACCTCATCAGGGGGCTGGAGCTCCGCTTTCTTGAGGTACCAGACGTCTGGGTAGGAGGCAACCTCTTTCTCTGCTATGAGGAAGGGAACCCGGCGGCTCACCGGGCTCCAGACGTGCTGCTGGCCAAAGGCGTGGAGAAATGGGACCGGCCCAACTACCTGCTCTGGGAAGAGACGCCTCCCAGCTTGGTGGTGGAGGTCACGTCCCGCAAGACTCGCCGGGAAGACCAGGGGGATAAGAAATCACTCTACGAGAGGATCGGAGTCGAGGAGTACGTGCTCTTCGATCCCTATGGCGAGTACCTACGGCCACGGCTCCAGGGATATCGGCTTGAAGGGGAGCGTTACCAGCCCATCCCGCTGGCGGAGGACGGCACGCTGCTCAGCGGTACCACGGGCTTGATCCTCCGTCCCGAGGGCCGGCGCCTGCGGTTGGTGGACGCAGTCACGGGGGAGCAGCTCCCCTGGCATGACGAGGTCGAAATGGCCCTCGTCCGGGAGTCCGCCGCGCGGCGAGCCGAGGCGGCCGCACGAAGGAGCGCCGAGGAGCGGGTCCGGGCCCTCGAAGCAGAGCTCGAACGACTGCGGAAGGGTTGACCACAGCCATCGTCGATGGAGATCAGGAGCCTCTAGAAATCGGCCCAACAGGCCGGGTTTGTTAGGGTGTTGTCAATGGTCTTTATAGCATCTACTTCGGAAGCTGCCATTTTTTTGCCTCCGGGCGGTTATTGCGTTAGACATTATACACCTAACGGTATCATCACTCCTTCAGTGAGGAATTTACCGATTTCCCCGCCCGCAAAAACCACAGCTCGAACCGCGGCCCCTCCGCGATCTCCAACGCCTCCTGGACCGCCCGCGCGTAGAACGCTCCTTGCGGCGCGTAGACGGCCGCGCGGGCCTGGAGCTCCTCCTCGGTCTCCACCTCGTCGGTCTTGTAATCCGCGATCACGATCCGCCCATCCTCCGGGTCCCGGTAGAGGAGGTCGATCGCGCCGCTGACGACTCCGACGGGCGAGCGCTCCCCCTCCCCAGGGGGCAGGAGGACGGGGAGCTCGCGGGCGAGGACGTGGCCTTTGAGCTTCCTGAAGCGTTGGAAGAGCGGGCCCGCGAGGAAGGTCTCCAGGAGGGACTCGGCCAAGGGGAGCGCGCGGTCCAGCTCATCCCCCTCGACGAGGGCGGCGAGGTAGGCGGGGAGGAGCTTGCGCTGGCGCCCCAGCTCCTTGCGGGGATCGGCGGCGAGGTCCCACTCCTCCAGGACGCGGTGGACGGCTCCCCCGGCCGCCATGGCGGCGGCGCGACCCTTCTCCGGATTCTCCGGACGGACCTTGCGTCCAGAGATCTCGGTCTGCTGCTCCGCCTGCTGCTCGCGCAGGAGGGCATGGGCCTCCTCGGAGGCGGCGCCGCTGAAGGGGCGGGCCATCCGGAGGGCGGCGCGCTCCCGCTCGGCGCGGAGGGCGGTGGAGACGAAGGCGATCTCCTCGGGGCCGGGCAGCGACGGGCGCTCGGGCTCGGCGGCGAGGCGGAGGTCGGCCGGCGGACGCAGGGCGGGAAACTTCCAGAGCGCGCCCGCCAAGTCCGGGAAGGCCCAGGAAGACGCCTCTTCGCGGAGGGCCTCCCCCCAGAGCGCGGGCAGGCTCAGCGGCAGGTACTCCCGGGAGTGCAGGAGCTCCAGGGTGGTGCGGACGTGGTCCCACGGGCGGGGCTCCACCCTCTCGGGCCAGAGGCCGGTCAGCACCAGACGGTCCTTGGCGCGGGTCATGGCCACGTAGAGCAGGCGCACCCGCTCGGCGGCCTCGACCTCGCGGCGGGCGGCCTCGATGCGGTCGAAGCCGGGGGTGGGCGCGCCGAACAGGCGGTACTCGAAGCCGTCCTCCCAGCGGCCTGCCTCGGTGCGCGGGCCGCGGTCCAGCGGCGCCGCCTTGTGGAGCTGCACGAGGTAGACGTGCTCGAAGTCGAGCCCCTTGGCGCCATGGATGGTGAGCACCTGCACCGCGTCCTCGGAGGCGTCCTTGGGGCGCCCCTCCTCGGCCTCGCGCGACTCGGCCACGCTGCGGCGCAGGACGCGCAGGATGGCCGTGGCGTCGCCGCCGCTCTCCTCCATGGCGGCCAGCACCTGGCGGAAGAAGCGCTCCAGGTTGGCCAGCCGATAGGGGCCGAGGTAGCGGGCCGACTCCGTGGCCTCGATCAGGGTGAGCCGGCGCAGCCGCTCGACGAAGACGTCCGCCGGCGCGGTCTCGAAGGATTGGCGGAGCACGGCCAGATGCTCGACGGCGGCCAGGAGGTTGCGCTCCCAGCCGCGGACGCGGTCGATCCCCGGCACGTCGCGGGGCACGGCGCGGGCCGCCTCCTCGATCGCCTTGCGCAGGGTCGCGAGAGCGTTGGGCGCGGGCGAGCGCAGCTCGGTCATCATGCGGGGGAATTGCCGGTTCCAGAGGGGGATCAGGGCCGCGTCGGGCACCCCCACCGAGGTGGAGCGGAGCACGGTGAGCAGCGCCAGGTGATCCCCGGGATCGAGCACCGAGCGCACCAGGGCGGAAGCCTCGATGACCTCGCGGCGGCGGTAGTACTGCTTGTCGCGCCCCACCGCGAAGGGGACGCGGGCGCGGCGGAAGGCCTCCAGGTAGAGATCGAGATCGCCGATGCCGCGCAGCAGGACGGCGATCTCGCTCCAGGCCACCCCGTGCCGCTCGTGGAGCTCGCGGATGTCCTCGGCCAGGAAGACCGCCTCGATCTCGGTCGCCTCCACGGCCGGCGTCTTCCAGGCCTCCTCGCGCTTCCAGGAGACCCAGTGCTCGACGGGCTCCCAACGGGCCCCTTGGCTGGAAGAACCGCCGCCGCGCCGAAATCCGGCGCCCTCCCGGGAGGGGACAAGGGGCTCGAAGGCGGGCTGTACCCCCGGCCGGAGCGTCATCACCGGCTCGACCACCCGGGCCACCTCTTCCAGGATGGCCGGCACCGAACGGAAGTTGAGCGAGAGGGACATGACCTCCCCGCCGGCATCCCGCACCCAGCCCAGCAAGCCGTCGTAGGCCTTCAGATCCGCATTGCGCCAGCCGTAGATCGACTGCTTGGGATCCCCCACCAGGAAGAGCCCAGGCCGCTCCTCCACCGGGCCGTCGAGGGCGATCCACCGGAGGAGCTCGCACTGGACGCGGTCGGTGTCCTGGAGCTCGTCGACCAGAAGCTGGTCGATCCGCCGCCGCGCCTGCCGCCGCACCTCGGGGTGCTGGGCGAGGAGCGACTCGGCGCCGG
>DASXJP010000048.1:0-14768 GCA_036497345.1 Thermoanaerobaculia bacterium | reverse complement strand
ACCTGCACGGGGAACGAGGATCCCGCTTCAGCTCCTCAATCGCAGCATGAAAGTCATGGAATACCATTATCCAGTCGCTCCTGGTGAAGACGAGGCGGTTTGCGAGGACCGAGCTGCCCCTCATCCCTTGACGCCCCACCTTACCAGATCTAAAATTTGGTAAGGAGCTGACACCATGACGAAGTCTACCATCACCGTGAAGTACCAGACGACGGTTCCCAAAGAGGTCCGCGAGAAGTTGGGGGTCGGACCCAGCGACGTCCTGACTTGGGAAGTTGCCGGAGATCACGTACGGGTCACCGCAGCCGAGCCTGAATTCCTCAAGCTACAAGGCAGCATCAAGGTAGGACCCGGTGATCCGGTCGAAGACGTTCGCCGGGCTCGGGAGCTCATGGGGACCGGAGACGAGTGAAGGAAATCCTGGTCGACACGAACGTACTGGTCTCGTTCTTCACGGATCGGAATCAGGAACAGCAAGAGCAGGCCGCAGCTTTGTTTCGAGCCGCCGCCAGCCGGGAGCTCACATTGGCGGTCCATGCCATCTCGATCTCGGAGATGGTCTACGTCCTTAGAAATCTGTACAAAGTAGAGCTCCCGAAGATCGCCCATGCGATCCATCTCCTTCTGGCGATGCCAGGGGTCGTCTCGATCGGAGAGGTAGTATGGGGCTTGGTTCTCGAGCGCTGGCCCGAGCCGATCTCTTCCCTCGGGGACGCTATCCTCGCGGCTGCGGCTGTTGAAGGAGGTCACGACGCGGTGGCCACCTTCGACGCCCCCTTGGGGAAAAAACTTGTTGAACAAGGATCGGCGTTGTATTGGCCTGCTGATCTCCACTGACGCACCTGCACCTCACCGCCACGCGAACACCGGCTGCTCGTAGTGGGCTACCCGGGTCTCCCGGCCCGCCACCGCCACCTCCGCGAACTGGTGGAGGATGGCCGCCGTCGGCGCGTAGATCAAAGTGCCCAGGATCGCGAGCGCCAGGACAGGCCGGTCGCTCTGGGGGATCGACTGGAGGACGAGGCTCTCCGGGTCCAGCAGCTCCACGAAGGGGACGAGGTGGATTCCGGCGACCTCGCGGGGATTCGCGCGGAGCGGGGCCGCTCCTGAGCCCCAGACCACGACGGGGGTGATCACGAAGCCCGAGCGGGTCGGATAGTCGTCCAGGCGTCCCAGAATATGACCGGCCGGAGCGTTGAGCCCCACCTCCTCCGCGAGCTCCCGGAGCGCGGCCGTCTCGAGGGTCTCCCCCGGATCGAGCCGGCCTCCCGGGAGCGCCCACTGGCCGCCGTGCCGCCGCAGGCCCGAGGCGCGGAGCGTGAGCACCACGGCGGCCCTCCCCTCCTCGTCCGGCACCACCACCACCGCCACCGCCGCGGGACGGCGGTCCCCAACCGGCACGCTCCGGCGCTCGAAACGGGCGAGATGGCCGGCCAGGGTCTCGCGCAATGAATCAGTAAACGGGAGAGACGTAGCTCATCCTTTCGGCCGCAACCGATACGCGTCCCGCTGCGCCTTGTGGAGCACCTTGTTGCGCTTCTTTTCCTGGAGGCGCGCCATTTCATCCTGCCGAATATGGAGCTGGCGCAGCTCGCGCTGGAGCTTGCGGAAGCTCTCCAGCCGCTCGGCCGTCAGCACGCCGCTGGCGGCCGCGGCCTCGACGGCGCAGCCGGGCTCCCCCTGATGCTTGCAGTCGCCGAAGCGGCACTGCTCCGCCATTTCTTCGATCTCCGGGAAGGCCGATTCGATCCCCTGGTCCCCTTCCCAGAGCTGGATCTCGCGCAGGCCCGGCGTGTCGATGAGCAGGCCGCCGCCGGGGGCCCGGAACAGCTCGCGGTGCGTGGTGGTATGCCGGCCGCGGTCGTCCCCCTCGCGCACCTCGCCCGTGCGCTGGGCGTCGCGGCCGAGAAGGCGGTTGATCAGCGTCGACTTGCCGACGCCGGAGGAGCCGAGGAAGCCCACGGTCTGGCCCGGCACGAGGTAGGCCGCGAGCTCCTCGCAATTCTCTCCAGTCAAGGCGCTCACCCGGTGGACGGGCACGCCCAGGGCGACCGCCTCGGTCTCCAGCAGGCAGGTCTCGGGATCCGCGCAGCGGTCGAGCTTGTTGAGCACGACCACGGGCTGGGCGCCGCTGTCCCAGGCGGCGGTGAGATAGCGCTCGATGCGGCGGGGATTGAAGTCGCCGTCGAGGCCGGAGACGAGGAAGATCGTGTCCACGTTGGCGGCCACGACCTGCTCCTCGGTGCGCTGGCCAGCGCTCTTGCGGGAGAACTTGGACTTGCGCGGCAGGATGGCGTGGATCATCGCCCGCCCCTCGCCCTTCGGAGGCCGGAGGGCGACCCAATCCCCCACCGCCGGATGGCCCGGGCTCTCCGGCCCTTTGAGCTCATGCCGCAGCTTGCCGGCGAGGTCCGCGTAATACTCGGCGTCGCCGGTCGAGACCTGATTGAGCCCCCGCTGCGCGGTCACGCGGGCGGGGACGAGCCCCTGCTCCGCGTAGGGCGCGAAGGCCGCCGCGAAGAAGTCGTTCCAGCCGAGGTTTTCGAGAGTCAAAGAATCACGCGTCCATGTCGTAGGCCACCCTCAGCCACCGCCGGACCTCCTCGTCGATCTCCGACAAATCAAAGATCGGGATGCGGTGGGTGATGCGGTCCTTCTTGGCGAAACCGCCGGTGTCGATCAGGCGGCCGGTGATGGTGGTGTCCTTGAGAGCAAAGCCGAGGTCGACGCGGGTCGCCGTGGTGGGCTTGATCTGGGCGAAGACATGGTTGCGGTAGAGGGGGACGATGGTCGAGCAGGGGCAGGCCTTGACGTCCGGCCCGATCGCGAGCCCGAGCTTCAGCAGCTCGTCATAGATCGGCCGCAGGGCGGCCTTGCGGCCGGAGAGCATGGCGTCCACGTATTCGACGGCGCGGCGGAGGTAGTGATCCGCGTCACCGGTCTCTTCCATGGTACCGAGCGAGGTCTCGGCGATCCAGATCGCGGAATTCGTCCCCAGGCCGTGCTCGGACTTGAGCCACGCGGTCCGCTCCTTCGCGGTCGCCGGCCCCCGCTCCTCCACCAGCCGCAGCCACTCGTCGAGCGAGCGGCCGGTCTTCCGCGGCAGCTCGTTGATCCAGTTGCGCACGTATTGGACGCTGGGGTGGACGCTGTAGGGGTGGGACGCTGGGGGCATGGCGAGGGGCTCCGGAGGGGGGATTTTAGCATCTGGGGCGTTCCCCAGCCGCTCAATGCGGACCGGCCGCCCCCCCATTCATCATCTCGGCGCGTTTGCGGGCCTGGGCCAGCGCGGGCACCTCCCACCGGGCCCGCTCCTCGTCGGTCACGGAAGGATCGACGTCCCAGAGGATCCACCGGCCGTCCACCTTCTTGAACTGGGTGCCGTAGAGCTGGGGCTTGCCCTGGCTCATCAGCCAGCGGTCCTGGGTGGCGGCGGCGAGCCAGCGGGCGTCGGAGCTCTCGGGATCGAGCTCGGCCGCCTTGAGGCACCACTGGTGGGCCTGGGCGTAGTCCTCGGTCTTGTCGCTGTGCTGGAGGATCAGGGCCGCGTTGAAATAATCGTCGGCCTGGTGGAGCCCCCCCGCCGCGGCGATCTCCCGGGCGCGCTTGAGACGCTCGGCGTCGCGCTTGCCGACCGCGGTCCAGTCGATGTTGTCTCCCGCCTGGCGGTCCTTCTGGTCTTCCGCGGTGAGGCGCGCGAGCTCGGTGTTGAGGGTCGCCTCATGAGCGTCGCTCCGCGTCTTGACACCGTCGTGGAACGCCTTCCAGCGCGGATCTTTCCGCAGCGGCTCGATCTGGGGGTTCGCGTCGGCCCGTTCGAGGTCGCGGTAGCCGCGGGCGGCGGCCTTGTCGAGGCTGGCGAAGGCGGCCTCCGGATTGCCGGCCGCGGTGAGGCAGGCCGCGGCGGCGAAGTAGGCCCGGGCGGCGCTCCGGTCGCCCGTGGCGGCCTGGGCGGCGGCGGTGAAGCGCTCGGCGCAATGGGGCCAATCCTTCTGGCCGTAGGCTTCACCCCCCTGCTGGAACAGCGCCCGGAAATCGGGTGGGGCCTGCGCGAAGGTGGCGCCGGCCGTGGTCAGGGCAAGGGTCAGGACAAGGATGAAAACGAGCTTCGAGACGCGTGGGAAGACCATGTCACCTCCTTGAGCCTGCCGTAAATCATACGCCCGGCGCGCGGCTCGATGTAAACGCGTTTACAGTGTATCGAGAGATCTCGGGCTGCGATAGAGTTGGGAGGGAGGGCGCGCGAACGATGGCGAAGTCTTTTTCATTTCCCGACGGATTCCTCTGGGGAGCGGCGACCTCGGCGTACCAGGTGGAGGGCTCTCCCCTGGCCGACGGCGCGGGTCCGAGCATCTGGCACCGCTTCACGCGCACGCCCTGGCTGGTGCCGAGCGGCGACAACGGCGACTTGGCCTGCGACCACTACCGGCTCTACAAGGAGGACGTGCGGCTGATGCGCGATCTCGGCCTCCACGCCTACCGCTTCAGCGTCGCCTGGGGGCGCGTGCTCCCCGAGGGGACCGGCCGCGTCAACGAGAGGGGGCTCGACTTCTACCGCCGGCTGGTGGACGCCCTGCTGGAGAACGGCATCCAGCCGCTGGCGACCCTCTATCACTGGGACCTGCCGGCGGCGCTCGACGACCGCGGCGGCTGGCTCAACCGGGACGTGATGAGCTGGTTCGCCGAGTATGCCCAGGTGATGTTCCGCGCCCTCGACGACCGCGTGCGGATGTGGGCGACCCTCAACGAGCCCTGGGTGGTGACCGACGGCGGCTATCTGCACGGCGCGCTGGCGCCCGGCCATCGAAACCTTTTCGAGGCGCCGATCGCCTCGCACCATCTGCTGCTCGCGCACGCCGCCGGGGTGGAGGTCTACCGCGCGGAGGGGAAACACCAGATCGGCTTGGTGGTGAACCTGGAGCCCAAGTATCCGGCCTCGGACAGCGAGGAGGACCTCGCCGCCACCCGCCGGGCCGACGCCTACATGAACCGGCAATATCTCGATCCCGTGTTCCACGGCCGCTATCCGGACGAGATGGCGGAAATTTTCGGCGAGGCCTGGCCGGATTTCTCATCCGACGACCTCGCGTGGATCCGCCAGCCGATCGATTTCCTGGGTGTCAACTACTACACGCGCAACGTGACGAAATTCGATCCTTCGGCCCTCCCCGTCCGCGCCTCCGCGGTCAAGCAGAAGCGCCACGCCTACACCGAGACGTCCTGGGAGGTCTACCCCGAGGGACTCACCGACACGCTGGTCTGGGTGAAGGAGAATTACGGCGACCTGCCGCTCTACATCACCGAGAACGGCGCCGCCTTCTACGATCCGCCCACGGCGCACGGCGAGCTCGCCGATCCGCTGCGCGTCGACTATCTGCGCACCCATCTGCGGGCCGCGCGCGAGGCGATCGACCGCGGCGTCGACCTCCGCGGCTACTTCGCCTGGTCGCTGCTCGACAACCTCGAATGGAGCCTGGGCTTCTCGAAGCGCTTCGGCATCGTCCACGTCGACTTCGAGACGCTGAAGCGGACCCCCAAGGCGAGCGCGCGGCTCTACGCGGAGGTGATCCGGACGAACGGGGGGAATCTGGGGTAGGCTGTCGCTCGAAAGGAGACTGGTCATGAAGAAGCACGCGAAGAAGCTCACCCTCCACCGCGAGACCGTCCGCCAGCTCAGCCAGAAGGAGACCGTCCAGGTCGCCGGAGGCGGGATCACGAACGCCACGATCTGCGTCCAGACCTGTACGTGCTCCCAGATCCGTTGCATTGGGACGAATGGGTGCACGTAGGCGCCGCAGCAAGGACATAAAGGACCTCCCGTCCTCACCAGTGGACTCCCGCTGTCCCCTCCACAGGTCAATCTCCTCTCATTTCCGTCCCCGGAGGGCTGGCAACCGCTTTGCTAGTGCGGATCTCTCTGCTGTGCCTTGCGATCCGAGGAGGATTTATGAGATCTATTATTTTCTGGGGATTCACCATCGCGCTCAGCTTCTCTCTCCCCTCACTGGCGCAAACGTCCCAGGCCGAGGTGCCGATCGTCGGCGAGACGATCGACGTCCGGGTGATCAACGTGGAGGCGGTGGTCGCCAATGCCGCGGGCGAGCGGGTGCGCGGCCTGGCGGCCGGGGATTTCCGGCTGCTGGTGGACGGCAAGGAGGTGCCCGTCGAATACTTCGCGGAGATCGCGGACGGGACCTCGGTGAAAGCCGAGAACGCTCCTGTCGCCGCGGGCGAGGAGGTGGCGCGGAATTACCTGGTGTACATCGACGAGGCGTTCTCCCTCGCCGGCCGCCGCAATAGCGTGCTGGAGAAGGTGGAGCGCGATCTCTCCCTCCTCGGGCCCGCGGACCGCATGGCGATCCTCGCCTTCGACGGCACCCGCATTCACGTGCTGGCCGGCTGGACCGGCGATACAAAGACGCTCCAGGCCGCGCTCGCGCAGGCCCGGCAGCGCCCGGCCCGGGGCGATGAGATGCTCGCGAGCCAGCGCAAGCTGCAGGCGGACGTCACTTGGATTCAGGACAACGATGTCGCGAGCGGCGACTCCGACCGTGTGGGAGGCCCCAAGGTCAGCGAGATCGGCGAGGAATTCGATTGGATGTCCCGGCGGGTCAGCCCGGAGGCCCGCACCGGTCTCGGCAAGAGCACGGAGGCCGCCGTCGCGGCCCTGGGCGGTTTCGAGACGCCGCCCGGCCGCCGGATGATGCTCCTGCTGTCGGGCGCCTGGTCGCTCTCCGTGGCGCCCCGCCTCTACGGGCCGCTGGTGCGGACCGCCAACCAGCTCGGCTACACGGTCTATCCGGTCGACGCCTCGCAATCGGACGCCGTGGAGGGCACCACGCTCGACGCGCTGGCGCGGGCCACCGGCGGCCGGCTCCTGAGCTCGGCCAGCGCCGCCGCCTTCCGCGAGGCGGTGAGCGATTCGGGCACCTACTACTGGCTCGGCTTCACGCCCGCCTGGAAGGCGGACGACCGCGGGCATTCGGTGACGGTGGAGGTCCGCCGGCCCGGCCTCGCGACGCGGTCGCGCGGCGGCTTCTCGGACCTCTCCCGCCGCACCCAGGCGGCCATGAAGGCCGAGAGCGTGCTGCTCTTCGGCGGCGCGCGGGACGACCGGCGCCTGGTCGTCGAGCTCGGCGAGGCCAAGCGCACCCGCGGGGCCTTCGAGGTGCCGGTGACGCTCGGCGTGCCGGTCGAGGCGCTGGCGCTGACGCCGAAAGGAAAGGGATATCTCGCCGACATCCCGCTCGCCGTCTCCACCGAGGAGAAGGACGGCCGGCGGTCCAACCTCTCGGGCCCCCACCTCCGGGTCGAGCTCGCCTCCCCGCCGCCGGCCGGGACCTACGCGCGCTTCCGCACCGTCGTCCGCGTGAGCGATCCGCAGCAGCGGTTGATCTTCTCCGTTCACGACCCGGTGAGCGGGCACGATCTATGGGGAGAGGCGGCGGCGATGGTGGCGAAAAAGCAGAATTGAGGCCGTCCGGGCGAGCCCTCGCTCCCCAACCCCCCTCACGCCTGGGGCGCCCAGCTCAGCGACGAGCGGAAGTGGGCGCGCTGACGCTCGCCGCCGCCAAGCGTGTGCCCTGTCCCTCGCCGCTTCCGGCCGCGACGCGCGACGGCGATCATTTGACAAGCTTGCGCGGTGATGGTACAGGTGTGCCGTCGAACCCTTTGAAACCCCAGCGAGAGGTTGCGGGCGCCGTCGCCGGAAGCAAGCCCCATGACGCTCCGGCGGTTACTTTCTTTGGGAGGAGATGTCATATGACGCGAAAAAATTTCCGATTGTCGCTGTCTTTGCTCGGCTTCCTGACCTTGCTCGCAGTCGCCGCCCAGGCGCAGCCTCGCACCTGCGGGGTGCCGCCCAACGGCCAGCCCTGGGGGTGCGATCTGCCGCAGCCGCCCGCGATCCGCCCGGCTGGGGGGGTGCTCGACACCAGCTTCGTGATGCGGGAGCGGAAGATGTACGTGCCGGTGTGGACGGCGAAGCTCTGCAAGGGCACCGCCCTCCTGGTCTGCACCACGGACGCCGAGTGCGGCGGGCAGGCCGGGAGCTGCGCCAATGCGCAGACCTGCTCCAACGAGCCCCACGCGGCCTGCCAGGATTCCAGCACCTGCAACCCGAACGCGAAATGCGTGAACAAGAGCTGCGCCAACTTTCCCGCCAAGGTCTGTAGCAAGGATAGTGACTGCACATTGAACAACTGCGTGCAGACCTGGGGATGGCAGGAGCAGACCCTCCGCCCCTACGGCAGCCCGAAGGACCCCGCGAAGCCGATCAACCCGGCCAATCCGGACGATCCCAACCTCCGCTGGGGGTATCCGGGTCCGATCCTGTACGCCCGCGCGACGACGCTCAAGGATCCGGCCCAGCCGCCGGGCTCGGGCAACCCGCCGGTGACGCAGGGGACCCGGATCAAGGTGAAGCTCTTCAACTACCTGCCGGTGCAGAGCTATGAGGAGGCCATGCAATGTAACCCTGCCTACTACGACCGGTTTTGCACCAACCGCGTGTGCAGCAACAACGACAAAAAAGTCTGCACGCAGGACGCCGACTGCGGCTCCGGCAACACCTGCAACGCCCTGAGCCAGTGCAACCAGTACCTGCGCTGTGAAGAACCCCAGGGTCCTTGCAAACAAGGCCAGCCGGTGCAACAGAAGGCTCCCAACTGCTTCCACGGCAACAGCATCACCAACCTGCACCTGCACGGTACCCACGTCTCGCCGCAGCCGCACCAGGACTACGTCCTGCTGAACCTCTTCCCGTTCGGCTCGACCGGCGTGCCCACGGGGAAACCGGACTACGCCGTGGGCACCTACCAGGTCGACGTCAACCCGCTGCCCTGGAACCAGCCGCCGGGGACCCAGTGGTACCATCCCCACAAGCACGGCTCGACCTCGTACCAGGTGCAGGGCGGCATGGCCGGAGCACTGATCGTCGAGGGAGCGTTCGACGACTGGCTGAGCAAGCTCTACGGCGGCAACCTGGTGGACCGGGTCATGGCGGTGCAGCAGATCTCGGGATCGACCAACTTCTTCAATCCCGGAAGGCCCAACTACCCGCCCCAGCTCCTGCTCAACGGGGGGGCGTCGCCGGTGATCAAGATGCGGCCGGGAGAGATCCAGCGCCTGCGGTTCGTCGGTGGCTCGACGCAGGCCGCGGCGACGCTGGAGATCGGCTTCGATCCGCGGGTGGAGATCCGCCAGATCGCCCAGGACGGCGTCCAGTTCGCCTGGCAGAACTACGACCGCCAGCCCTTGCGCGACACGGAAGGGACCTACAACAATTTCAAGCTGGGACCCGGCAACCGCGTCGACTTCCTGGTCAAGGCGCCGACTGCTCCGGGGATCTACGCGATCAACCGCAGGACCTCCGTACCGTTGATCTCCCCGACGGGACGGGCGATCTTCCACCCCAATGAGCCGATCGCGGAACGGGTGCCGCCGACGGTGATCCCGGAGAATCGGCCCCCGATCGACCAGGGCGGCAATCCGCTGCTCTTCACCATCGAGGTCGTCGGCACCCCGAGCCCCATGAGCTTCCCGGTCACGCAGGGGACGGACCCCGCGTGCGGGACGAGCCCGAGGCCGGACCGCTGCTGGCCCGACACGCCCTACTACCTGCGGGACCTCTCCGATCCGGGCGGCCAGCCCGTGAAGCTGGCCTTCAGCATCAACGGCGAGCCCGCAGCGCAACCCAACAACTTCTTCATCAACAACACCCAGTACTGTCCGACCTGCGCGGGCGTGACGATGACGCGCGGCAAGACCGAGAACTGGCTCGTCTCCAACGTCAACGGGCAGGGCAACACGACCCTGCTCGCCCATCCGTTCCACATCCACACCAACCCCTTCCAGGTGATCCGCAACGCCGACCGCACCTTCGAGCCGCCCTACATCTGGTGGGACTCCCTCGCCCTCCCGGTGCCCGGAGAGAACGACCGTCCGGCGGGGCCGATCTATAACAACGACGACGCCAAGGTGAAGTGTCCGGTCGCTTGCCGGGCCGAAAACTCCACCTGGAACGGGCAGTGGACGACCACGATTTTCGGGCAGCTCTCGGTGTGCGGCTGCGTGGTCAAAAGCAACAACTTCGCGATCCGCCAGCGGTTCGACGACTACACGGGAGGGTACGTGATCCACTGCCACTTCCTCGGCCACGAGGACCGGGGAATGATGTGGAACGTCCAGACGGTCTGTGACAAGCCGAGCACCAACATCTATGGTCAGCCCCAGGCCTCCGGCGGCGCGGACAACTGCAGCCAATCTTCGTCCCTGAAGCCGCTTCCCCCCTGCACGTCCACGTGCCCTGATACGGGCCACGCGGGCCACTGACCAGATACCGCAGTCCCTGGGAGGCGCGGCACGCCGCGTCTCCCTCCCGATCTCTCGCTCTCGACTTGAATAGGTAGTACGGCATGCTTACGAGATCCGCAACCACGCGCCTGCCGACCGCGTTCGGCGAGCTCAGGCTGCTCGCCTACACGGAAAACGGGGAGGCGTCCCCTCATCTCGCCCTGGTGAAAGGGCAGCCGGAGCGGGCGGAGAGCCCGCTGGTGCGCATCCACTCCGAGTGCCTGACCGGCGAGGTGTTCGCGTCCCAGCGGTGCGACTGCGGCTTCCAGTTGGAGGCCGCGATGCGGGAGATCGAGCGCGAAGGCGTGGGCGTGATCATCTACCTGCGCCAGGAAGGCCGGGGGATCGGTCTGCTGAACAAGATCCGCGCCTACTCGATGCAGGACGGCGGGCTCGATACGGTGGACGCCAACCTGCATCTCGGCTTCGAGGCGGATGCCCGCGACTACTCGGCGGCGATCGAGATCCTCACGGATCTGGGCGTGCGCGCGGTCCGCCTGCTGACCAACAATCCCGACAAGATCGCGGCGCTCGAACGGTCGCCCATCCGCCTCACCGCCAGGGTGCCGCTGGTGGCGCCGCCGACGGTCCACAGCCGGGACTATCTGGAGACCAAACGGCGCCGCATGGGGCATCTCCTCGCCGACGTCAAGGGGTGAAGATGAGCGGCGGTGCCCAGGCTGACCCGGTGGCGGCCGCCTGCTGGCGGGCCCTGTGCCTGCTGGCCGCGCGGGTGCGCTCTTTCTCCACGCCGGTGCGGAGCTGCTGGCTGCGCATCGGCGATCCTCCCGCGGTGCTGCTCAACGCCGGCGCTCCTCCCGCGGGCGACGGCTGGAGCGTCCTGCTCCTCCTCGACGCCGAGGCCGCCCGGGAGCAGCCGCCGCCGGCGGCCGGCGAGACCCGCTACCTGGTGGAGGACCTGATCGTCCTCCGCCCGCTGGCGCAGGGCGGCCTGCCGGCCGCCGCCGCGTCGCTGCTCGAGTCGTACGTCCCCTACTGTCTGGCGGCCGTGGGGGCCCGGCGGGCGGGCCGGGCGTTCGCCGTCAGCCACTTCGCGCAGTCGCTGGACGGGCGGATCGCCACCTCCTGTGGCGATTCGCGGTGGATCGGGTGCGCCGAGAACCTGCACCACGCCCACCGCATGCGCGCCCTGTGCGACGGCGTGCTCATCGGCGCCCGCACGCTGCGCACCGACCGGCCGGCGCTGACCGTGCGCCACGTCGAGGGGGAGGACCCGGCGCGGATCGTCGTCGGCGGCGCCGGCAACGGCGATCTCGACTCGCTCCTCAAGGCCGGGCCGGGCCGCATCCTGCTGATCGGCGACGGCGAGGCGCCGGCGTCGCCGCAGGTGGAGCGGCTGGCGCTGGCGCGGACGAACGGGCGTATCGCCACCGCGGCCATCCTCACGGAGCTCTACCGGCACGGCATCCTGTCGGTCTACATCGAAGGCGGCGCCACCACCACCTCGGCGTTCCTCGCCGACGGCACCCTCGACGTCCTGCAGCTCCACATCTCGCCTCTCATCCTCGGCGGCGGGATCTCCTCGTTCTCGCGGCCGGAGATCCGCGCGGTGGCGGAGTCGGTGCGCTTCGCCACCCACGTCTACCGGCCGGTGGGCGACGGCATCCTGTTCGTCGGCCGCCTGGCCTCTTCATGAAAGCCCGAGCCCTGCATTTCGTCGCTCCCCGCCGCGTGGCCGTGCGGGAGGAGCCTCTGGAGCCGCCCGGAGCCGGGCAGGTGCTGGTCCGCACCGAGGTCTCCGCCGTCAGCCCCGGCACCGAGATGCTGGTCTACCGCGGCCAGGTGCCGGCCGGCATGGCCGTGGACGCCATCCTCCCCGCCCTGGCCGGCGGCTTCCGCTTTCCGCTCAAGTACGGCTACGCCGCGGTGGGCCGGGTCGCGGAGCTGGGCGAAGGGGTCGGCCCCGAGTGGCGGGAGCGGCTGGTGCTGAGCTTCCACCCCCACGAGAGCCACTTCCTCGCCCCTCCGAGCGAGCTGATCCCGGTGCCGGAGGGCCTCTCCCCCGAGGAGGCGGCGCTCCTGCCCAACATGGAGACCGCGGTCAATTTCCTCATGGACGGCCAGCCGGTGGTCGGCGAACGGGTGGTGGTCTTCGGCCAGGGGGTGGTGGGCCTGCTCACCACGGCGCTGCTGGCGCGCTTCCCTCTGTCCAGCCTGGTGGCGGTGGACCCCTTTCCATTGCGGCGGCGGAAGTCCCAGGAGCTGGGCGCGCACGCGGCGCTGGCGCCGGACGCGCTGGACGGCCTGGCCGCCTCCGCCGATCTGACCTACGAGGTCTCCGGCAGCCCGGCCGCGCTGGAGGCCGCGCTCGCCGTGACCGGCTTTCAAGGGCGGATCGTGATCGGCTCCTGGTATGGCGACAAGCGCGTCTCCCTCGATCTCGGCGGCGCGTTCCACCGCAGCCGGATCCAGCTCGTGAGCAGCCAGGTCAGCTCTCTCGACGCGCGGTGGACGGGCCGCTGGAGCAAGGCCCGCCGCCTGGAGGTGGCCTGGCGCCTGCTCGCCGAGCTGCGGCCCGCGGACCTGATCACGCACCGCTTCCCCCTCGCCGAGGCGGCGGCGGCCTACGAGCTGCTCGACCGCCGTCCCGAGGAAGCCCTCCAGATTGTTTTCACATATGTATGAAGCAGTTCGGCCGGACGACAAAGCAGAGGGAGCCCTCCGGCCGAAAGTCCTTCCGCAGACGGACCTCCATGGGTCGTTTCTGGAAATGGGCATAGACGGTCTCGATCTGTCGTCCGCCTCCCACGCGCAGGAGTCTGCCATCCTCATACCGGAAGTGCTGATCGGGCAGTGCGGGGACCTCGTGATAAAGCAGAAATTGATCCAAGTGCTCGGGAATGACGTCGGCGAAATGCTCATCATAGAAATCGCACAAGCTGACCTTGTTCCGCCTGACGTAGTACCTGGACAGGTGCAGCCAGAGGGCGACCTCGTCGAAGGCACATGCCGTGGCGGTGTCTGCGATGTGGCGTCTGATGCCTGGGATCTTCAACGGCAGCTCCCGGAAAAACGCCGTGTTCCTGAGCGCTGTGAAATGCCCCATCCGGCCGATCATGTCGAAAGCACAGGGTTCGGGGAAAAACAACGAGAGATTCCCGAAGATAAGGTCCGAGTCACACCAACCGGCGTGGCTGAACCGGCGGTCCGCGAGCGCGTCTGCGAAGACCAGGCTGAAGAACGGCCTGTAGTCGCAGAGCTTGTACATCGAACCCCCGCGCGGCAACGGGTCGGCGGTTACCGAAAAGGCGTCGCGGAGAAACGTCCGGAGCCGCGAACGCAGCTCATCCTCGGCCATCTCGTATAGAATGACGTTCGGTGGAAGTCGCTCCAGCGAAACTTCCTGGTCGGTGATGATGATCAGATTGATCGAGGAGCGGTTCTTTCCCACCGAATGAAGGTAGAGCTCAAAATAATTGGGAAAAGGCTTCCCGAAGTGGACGAGAAACATTCCCAGAGGAGCCGCAATCGATCGATCTCGGAGCAGCCTCATGCCGGACAACAGCTTATCGCCCTCTACGACTGGCTGTCGCGTTTCAACCTGCTGGCCAACTGGCGGCTGTTCGGCCACTCGCGGGCCGACCTCACCATGCACAAGACGCTGCGCATCCCGGACGAGCTGCGGGACACCTATGGCAAGGCCGAGCAGCGGCTCTACATCGTGGACCGGGTGCTCGCCGCCGCCGGGCTGCCGCCCGAGCCGCGGGTGCTCGACGCCGGTTGCGGCTTCGGCGGCACCGTCTTCCGCTGGCATGAGCGGGCGGGGGGGAGCTACGACGGGCTGACCCTCAGCCGGGTGCAGTGGAAGGTGGCCCGCCGCGAGGCGCGCCGCCGCGGGCTGGAACGGGAGTGCCGCTTCCACCTGCGCGGCTACGACGAGCCCATCCCGGAGACCTACGACGCCGTGGTGGCGATCGAGGCCCTGGTCCACAGCCCGGGGTTCGAGCGGACGATCGCCAACCTGGCCGCGGCCCTGCGGCCTGGCGGCCGGCTGGTGCTGGCCGAGGACGTCCCGCGCGACGAGGCCCTGGGCGATCCGGACCTGGAGACCGTCCGCGCGCTGTGGGCGATCGGAGCGGTGCCGACGGACTCCGTCTATCGCCAGGCCCTGGCCGCCAACCGTTTGCGGGTCCTCCAGGACGAGGACCTCTCGGCCGGCTTCCAGACCCGCCCCCCCGCGGAACTCGCCGCCTCCGCGGCCCGCTACCGCCGGTTCCACGCGCTGCTGCCGGTGGCCGGGATCCGCTTCGTGCTGGAGGCCTACCTCGGCGGCGTGGCCCTCGAGCGGCTCTACCAGCGGGGCCTGGTCCGCTATCGCCTGATCGTCGCCGAGCGGCTGCCATGACGGCCTCCGGCCGCATCACGCCGGGGCACTGGTTCGCCATCGGAATCTA
>DASXJP010000047.1:0-14408 GCA_036497345.1 Thermoanaerobaculia bacterium | reverse complement strand
GGCTGCGCAGCGAGCCCGAGCTGACCCGGGAGGCGCTGGCGGTGATGGAGGGGAACGGCAACGCCGCCCGCGTGGTGGCGGCCACCCGCCTCGCCCGGTCGGCCGGCCTGCGGCCCGGCCTCACCCTGCCGCAGGCGCGCGCCCTCTGTCCCAAGCTGGTGGCCCGGCCGCGCGACGCCGACTGCGAGCGGGCGGCCCAGGAGGCGCTGCTGGAGGTGGCGGAGGCCTTCTCGCCGCGCGTCGAGGACGCGGGTGAGGGGATCGCCTATCTGGACGCCGACGGCATCGAGCGCCACTATCCCGGCCCCTCCCCCGAGCTCGAGATGGCGCGCGCGCTGATGAATGCCGCCGAGGCGGCGGGGCTGCCGGCGCGGGTGGGGATCGCCTCCAGCAAGCTCGCGGCGCGGGTGGCGTCCGGCCTTCCCGATCCGCCGGTGGTCGTGCCCGCCGGGGAGGAGGCGGCTTTCCTCGCCCCGCTCCCCCTCCAGAAGCTCGCTCCGGAGGTGGACGTGGCCGAGACCCTGGAGCGCTGGGGGGTGCGCTCGGTGGGGGACTTCGCGAAGCTCCCGCCGTCGCGCGTCGCCAGCCGGCTCGGCCGCCTCGGCCGCGAGCTCCACTCCACCGCCCGTGGGCTCGACCCCCGGCCGCTGATGCCCCGCGAGCTCCCGCCGGCCTTCCACGAGGGGATGAGCCTCGAATGGCCGCTGGTGGCCCTGGAGCCCTTCCTGTTCGTGGGCCGGGCGGCGCTCGACCGCCTCTGCCAGCGCCTGGAGGCGCGCGGCTTCGCCTGCCGGCGCCTGGAGATCCAGATGCGCCTGGAGCCCGACGGCTTCCAGACGCGCGCGATCGACCTGCCGGCGCCCACCCGCGACGTCAAGACCCTGCTCACCCTGGTGCGCCTGGAGCTCGAGGCCCGCCCGCCGGGCGCGCCAGTGGCCGGCTTCACCTTCGTCGCCCATCCCGACCGGCCGCGCGAGGCGCAGCTCTCGCTCTACGGCCCGGCGGCCCTCTCCCCAGACAAGCTGGCCGCCACCCTCGCCCGCCTCTTCGCCCTGCTCGGCCCCGACCGGGTCGGCTCCCCGCGGCCGGTGGACGGCCACCGCCCGGAGCGCTTCGCCCTCGTGGGCTTCTCCCCGCCGCCGCCGCCGGAGACCCGCCGCGAGCCGCGCGCCGGCCGCGGGCTCCTCGCCGTGCGGGTGCTCCGGCCGCCGGTCGAGATCGAGGTCCTGACCACGGGTCAAGGCGAAGGAGACCCCGAGGCGCCGCCGGTCGAGATCCGCTCCACCCCGCGCGCCGAGGAGGAGAAACGCCCGCGCGTCGAGGGGGCGGTGAAGGTCGCCTCCGGCCCCTGGGGGCTCGAAGAGGAGTGGTGGGCCGAAGATCCGGCGGGGCGGGACTACTGGGACGTGGAGATCGCCGGCCGCGGGCTCTACCGGATCTACCGGGAGCGCGCGACCGGCGCGTGGTACGCGGACGGGATCTACGACTGAGCTACGGGGCCGACGGGAAGAAGTGCAGCGCGCTGCAGGCGCTGTCGAGCCGGACCGCCTCGAAGCCGACGCTGAAGCGGCCGTTGGCGTCCATCTCGGTGGTCACCCACGCCTGGGCCGCGGCCGGATCCTCCGGCGGGCTGGAGTTGGCCGGCGGCACCGCCACGAGGGTGTTCAGGTTGAGGTAGAGCCAGCCGAAGTCGTAGGGCACCGGCAGGTCGTCGCCGCCCACCACGGTGCGCTGCGCCTCGACCGGGAAGGGGATCAGCTCCCCCTGGTCCGGCGGCGGCGGCGAGACCGGGAAGGTCTGCGCCACCTGCGTATGCTCCTGCTCGTCGAAGATCACGATCCCCTCCTCGCCGAGCGGGAACCAGAACGGCAGGTTGTGGCAGGGGAAGGGGTTCTGGACGATCTTGGAGTCGCGCCAGACGATCACGCTCGTGCCGCCGGAGAAGGTGCCGCCGGTGATGAAGCGGGTGGCGAAGTTGGTGGCCAGCGGCTCACGGTTGTCCGCCGCCGACCAATTCACGTAGCGGCCGTAGAAGGTGTACTGGCCGGAGATCGTGGTCTCCAGGCTGCCCGGGTCCGGATAGGTGTTGAACGCGCTGGTGCCGCTACCCGGGGACGCCTCGATGTGCACCAAGGTGTTGCCGCTAGCGAAATTCTGTGCCTGGTTGACGTAGAAGTAGTCCCCCCAGAGGATGTTCTGGTTGGTGGCGAAGCCCGTGCCGCCCGGCAGGAAGTAGCCGGGGTCGCCGGGGAACTCCAGGGTGCAGCTGTTGACCGTGTCGACCGTGACGTAGCCGCGGGCGATGTTGTCCCCGTGCAGCAGGCCGGCGCAGCCGCCCAGGAAGCTCGATTCCTGGCCGGTCAGCGAGGCCTGGAGATGGGCGATGAAGTCGGCCGGCAGGGTGGGCGGCGGCAGCAGCCCGTTGCAGCTCGTGAAGGTGACGTCCTGCGAGAACAGACCCTGCGGCGAGATCGTGTCGTTCGGATCCTGCCCGTCCGAGGCGGTCTGCGGCAGCTTTCCATCGACCAGGATGTCCCGCAGGTTGATCGTCTGCACGTCGTAGCCGGTGAGATAGATGTTGAAGTCGAGCACCGGCACCGACAGATCGGTCCACACCACCACGTGCGCCAGCGCCGCTGTGGCCGAGGCGTTGTTGATCGAGAACAGCGTGGTCTGGCCGCTCGCGGACCCGAGGTCGACCTCGAAATAGGGCAGCAGCAGCGTGGCCGACGGCTGGACCCCCATGTCGCAGATCGTGGCCCACGCCGCCGAGCCCGCCACGGCCAACAGGCACAGCAGGAACACACCCAAGACACGACACCTCATACCTACCCTCCTTGCGTACGTAGGTTCAAAAGAATATAGAGCCTTGACTCTGGACGCATGGTACACGAAACCCCCGGGAGCGGCGCCCGCTCCCGCGGAGGAGACCGCTTTCGCTAGAGCCCCGGAGTGAAGTGCACGGCCTGGCAGGCGCTGTCGAGCTGGACGGCGTCGAAGCCCACGCTGAACCGCCCCATCGCTTTCATCTCCGTGGTGACCCAGGCCTGCGCCGCGCGGGGGTCCTCGGGCGGGTTGTTGCCGGCCGCCGTGACGAGGGTGTTGAGATTCAGGTAGATCCAGCCGAAGTCAAAGGGCACCGGCAGGTCCGCGCCGCCCACCGCGGTGCGCTGCGCCTCGGCGGGGAACGGCAGCAGGCTCGCCAGCGGCGGCGGCGGCGAGACCGGGAAGGTCTGCGGCACCACCGGATGCTCGGCCTCGTCGAAGATCACGATCCCCTCCTGCACCAGCGGATACCAGGGCGGCCGCGCCCCCGGCGCCACCGGGCAGGTGAAGGGCCCCTGGTTGACCTTCGAATCGCGCCAGACGATCAGGTCGGTGCCGCCGCTGAAGGTGCCGTGGGTCACGTAGCGGCTGGCGAAGCCGGTGGCCAGCGGCTCCCGGTTGTCGGCGGCCGTCCAATTGACGTAGCGGCCGTAGAAAGTGTACTGGCCGGGGAGCGACGTCTCGGCGTCGGTGGCGTTCGCCTCGATGTGGACCAGCGGATTGCCGGAGGCGTAATTCTGGCTCTCGTCGACGTAGAAGTAGTCCCCCCAGAGCACGTTCTGATCGGTGGCCTCGCCCGTGCCGCCCGGCAGGAAGTAGCTGGGATCGCCAGGGAACTGCAGGGTGCAGTCCCTCACCGTGTCGACCGTGATGTAGCCGCGGGCGATGTTGTCCCCCAGGTCGCGGCCGGCGCATTGGCCGAGGAGGAAGGGCGAGGGCTTGCCGGTCAGCGAGAGCAGCAGATGGCTCACGAAATCCGGCGGCAGCGGATTCGGCGGCGGCAGCAGCCCATTGCAGCTCGCGAAGTTGATGTCCTGCGAGAACGCCCCCTTGGGCGAGATCGTGTCGTCGGGGTCCTGCCCCGCCGAGGCGGTCTGCGGCATCCAGCCGGTGAGGAGGTCGCGCAGGCTGATCGTCTGCACGTCGTAGCCCGTCAGGTAGATGTTGAAGTCGAACACCGGCACCGAGAGGTCCGTCCACACCACCACATGCGCCAGCACCGCCGTGGCCGAGGCGTTGTTGATCGAGAGCAGGGTGGTGATCCCGTTCGGCTTGCCGAGGTCCACCTCGAAATACGGCAGCAGCAGCGTCGCCGCCGGGACCTCGTCGACCGTGCAGCGGATGGCCCGGGCGGGCACGGACGCGAAGGCTGCCGCGATCAGCAGGACGACCGTGAGCTTCCTCATGAGAGCCCCTCCTTGGGAGTCGAGTCAAATGCCGTTGGTTGGAGAATCGAGGCGTACGACTGAAGCGGAGAAAGTATATACAGAACCGCGGAGGGCGTGGCACTCACGCCCTCCGCGGAGGTCTGAGAGGAGAAAAATAGAGCTTAGAAGTGCCAGACGAGGCCGGCGTTGGCGCCGAACCCGCGGAGCTGCAGGGGGACCCGCTCGGAGATGGTGGCGGTGCCGGACGAAACGTTCTCACGCACCGTGGCGTCGACGCTGCGGTAGATGGCCTCCAGCGTCACGCCGAAGGTGTGCTGGGTCTTGATGTCGGCCCCGGCCACCGCGAACCAGCCGAGCTCGTTGTTGGTGTCCCCGTGATTGGGGTTGAGGATGAAGTAGCTGGCGCCGCCGCCCAGATAGGGCGAGAAGTTGGCGTCCGGCTGGAACTTGTACTGCAGGCCCGCCTCCAGCGGCAGCACCCGCAGCTTGAGGTCGTTGTTGTCGGAGAAGCGTGTGCTGGACGTGATGTCGCCCAGATAGGTGGCCCGCAGGGTGATGAAGCGGGCGAAGTCGAGCTTCACGCCGCCGCCGTATCCGTGACCCGCGTCCTCGGTGTCCTGGTAGGAGCCGAAGACGCCGAAATCCGTCGCCTTCGCAGGCGCCCCGAGGAGCCCGAGCCCCAGCGCCGTCAACGCACACACGATTGTTGTCTTTTTCATGGCACTACCTCCGTTTCCACTTCGCAACCACTCGACGGAGTTGCTGCTGGACCGCGGCCGGAAAACCACCCGGCCGACCGTTGCGGACGCGTGCCCTCCATTGGGCCGCGCCTTTTCTCCCCCTGCTCGCTGCAAGAGGCGTTCCAGAATATGTTTCTATGCGATATGGAAGCGGGGGTCGGCGATGCGCTCGCTGCGGCAACGAGGGCAGCGGCTGGGGGCGTGGAGGTGGCGGGCGGCGCGCTCGCGGAAGGTGAAGCCGCAGGAGAGGCAGCGGGCGGGGTCGATGCGCAGCCGCTCGGGGCCCCGCCGGAGGCTCCGCTCGACGTGGCGGAGATCCTCTTCCAGGATCCGCGCCGGAGCCTCGAGCTCCCGCCGCAGCTCCTCGAACCCCCACTCCCCTGTGCCCAGGAGATCGACGATCCGCTGGCGGAGCGTCGAGGTCGCTTCGAAACTAGAGTCCGGGTCGTCCACGATCAGTACAGTGCACCGGGGGGCGCCACCCGGGTCAGCTCCTCCTGGATCTCGCGGCGGATGCGGCCCTCGATCCGCCAGCGCTCCAGGGGTCCTGCCCCAGCGAGCTCGCCGGCGTGGCGGGCCCGCACCTCTCGCTCGATCCGCGGCCCGTTTGCGGCCAGCGCCCGTTCACGTCCATCGGCGACGAAACGGTGCGTCGCGCGTTCGTCCATAAGCCTATGATACCACTATCCGGTATCAGAGCTTTGTCTGGTAGGCCGCCAGCCGCTCCGGCTTGCCCCAGGCCGTATAGAGATCAATGATCCGCTGCCGCGCCTCCCCAGCGTGTTTGGCGCCATCTCCCCTGTCCTTCTGGAGAATCGGATAGCTCTCCAGGAGCAGCGGCTCGGCCTCGGGGAAACGGCCGAGGGCGGCCAGGCATCCCCCGAGGACACTCTCGGTGTCGGCAACGCGCCAGGACTTCGGCATCTTGGCCTGAAAGATCGCAAGGCCCTCCCGAGCCTTGGTCTCCGCTTCTTTAGCTTTCCCTTGTGACACCAGAGTTGCGGCAAAGTTCCGCAGGTAGACCGCCCGGTTCGGATGATCCCGTTCGAGCGTCTTGTCCGCGATCGACAGGGCTTCCCGAAAGCAGCTCTCCGCACCCGCAAAATCTCCGCGCGCCTGGAGAAGGAAGCCAAGATTGTTGAGAGTAAAGGCCACCTTCGAATTGGCGTCGGGATAGAGCTTACGGCGCAGGGCCAGCGTTTCTCGATACATGGCCTCGGCGCCTGCAAAGTCCCCCCGGTCCTGTAGAAGGGAGGCTAGGTTGTTCAGACCAATGGCTAGATCAGGATCCGGTAACCCCTTGGCGAGCTCGCGGCGGATCGTTACTGACTCCCGGTAGTACGCTTCGGCAGCAGCGTAATTACCCCTTGTCTGGGCAAGCTTCCCCAGATTGTTGAGGCTGATGGCGATGTCCCGACTGTCGGCCTGAGGGAGCGTCCGCTTGAGTGCCAAGCCCTCCTTGTAGAGTCTCTCCGCCTGATCGAAATCTCCCTTGGCCTCGAGGATAGCCGCCAAGTTGGTCAATCCTCTAGCGTATTCTATGTTTTTCGTTTCTTGTTGTTGGCGTTGCAATTCGAGCGCCTCACGGACGAGAGCCTCGGCTGCGGAGTCATTTCCCAGCAAGCGTAGAGATGAAGCTAGGTCTTGGAGATCGCCTATAACGCGTAGATCGCCCGTACGGAGCGTCTTCCTGTGTAGATCGAGCGCAGATTCGAATAGCGACTTCGCGCTATCTGGCACGCCGAGGCTGAGGTACACCCTTCCCATAGTGCTCATCAGGTCGGCCTGCAGCTCCGGCTGGGCCGTGAAGTCCACTTTGATCTTCAAGGCTCCGCGATCGAGCACCTCTCGCGCGGTGATGCTCGCCCCACGTGACTGCTTAGGATCAGTAACAGAGAAGAGATCATCCAAGAAGCCCAGCACCGCCTGGGATCGCTCCCGCGCGCGCTCCGAGCGCTGCCAGAGCAGAGTCACGATAATGCTGAACCCCACGATCAGCAGCAGGGCCGCGGCGGCCAGGGTGACGCCCACCTTGTGCCGCCCCACGAACTTCCGCGTCCTGTATCCAAGGGTGTCCTTGCGGGCAGTGACCGGCAACCCCTCAAGGTAGCGCTCGATGTCGTTCGAGAGCTGGTCCGCCGAGGCGTACCGGCGCTGCGGCTCCTTCCGCATCGCCATGAGGACGATGTTGTCCAGGTCGCCGGCCAACTGGCGGCGCAGGAGCCTCGTCTCAGCGTCGGCAAGTTTGACCTCCCCTGCCCGCGCGATCGCGCTGCTGGGCCGCACGGGCTCCGTCTTGCAGATGGCGTCCGCCAGCGCCTGAGGGTCGGTCGTCGGCCGATACGGACGCTGGCCGGTCAGCAGGAGATACAGGAGGACGCCCAGCGAATAGACGTCGCTCGCCGTCGTGATCGGCTCCCCCCGGACCTGCTCCGGGCTGGCGTACTCGGGAGTCATGGGACGCAGGTCGAGCCGGGTGAGGGCGAACGGCTCCTGGGTGGGATCGAGGAGCTTGGCGATCCCGAAGTCGAGCAGCTTCGGGACCCCGTCGGCCGTCACCAGGATGTTGCCCGGCTTGAGGTCGCGGTGGACGATCAGGTTCTGATGGGCGAAGTGGATGGCCGCGCAGACCCGCTGGAACAGCTCCAGGCGCTCGCGGACGGACAGCTTCCGCTCGGCGCAGAGCTGGTCGATCGGCCGCCCCTCGACATACTCCATGACGAAGTACGGGCGGCCGTCGTCGGTGGTGCCGCCGTCGAACAGCTTGGCGATGTTCGGGTGGTCCAGATGGGCGAGGATCTGGCGCTCGGAGCGGAAACGGCGGACGATCTCGTCCGTGTCCATGCCGCGCCGGACGACCTTGATGGCCACCCTCTGCTCGAATTCCTGGTCGGCCCGTTCCGCCAGATAGACGGCGCCCATGCCTCCGCGGCCGATCTCGCGCACGATCCGCCAGGCGCCGATGCGCTCCCCCACGGCGAGGGGCTCCACCTCGTCCAGCCGGATGCGGAAGACGGGAGTCTCGATGAAGTCGCCGATCTCCGTCTCGGAGGCGGCCAGCGACTCCACCTCGCGGCGGAGCTCGTCGTCCCCCTGGCAGGCGGCCGCGATGAATCCCGCCCGCTCGGGCTCCTCCTGCTCCAAGGCCTCGTCCAGGATGACCTTGATCTGTTGCCAACGCTCAGGTGTCACCGTTCCCCCGGAGCCCCCGGGCTCCTGTCGTATTGTCCGTCTACCTGAAACGCGAGAGGCGGGCATGGAACGGCTCGCTAATTCGGGGTCAGCTCCCGGTGCAGCCAGAGCTTGGCCGTCCGCCACTCCCGCTTGACCGTGGTCACGGAGATGCCCAGGATGTCGGCGATCTCCTCGTTGCTCAGCCCCGTGAAGAACCGCATCTCGACGATCCGGCCCTGGCGCTGATCGAGCTCGGCGAGCCGCGAGAGGGCCTCGTCCAGGGCCACGACGTCGACGCCCCGCAGCTCGGGGACCGCGATCATCTCGTCCAGTTGGACGTTCGGTATGCCGCTCCCCCGTTTCGCCGCCTGCCTCCCCTTGGCATAGTCCACCAGGATACGTCGCATCAGCAGGGACGCCACGCCGAGAAACTGCTCCCGGTTCTGCCAGTGGATCTTCCGCTGGTCCATCAGGCGCAGGTAGACCTCGCTGACCAGCGCCGTCGGCTGCAGGGTGTGGCTATCGGTCTCCCGCTTGAACAGACGCTCGGCGATCTGGCGCAGGTCCTCGAAGACCAGAGGGATGAGCTTCTCCAGGGCCGCGGCATCGCCCTGGCTCCACTCCTGGAGAAGCTTGGTGACGTCCGATGGGGGGGTAGACATCTGGCAGCAAGATCTTAGCAGATGGAGTGACCCTCTTTCCTCCGACTTCTCGCGTTCCCCCTCAGGACCGGTTCTTGAGGACCGGCCTCCTCGTCAAGGGAGCGGTTGCGACGGGCAGGGCAAAACGACCAGGGCCAGGCTTGGCAGACCGCCCCCCTTTTTTTGGCTCGGCGTTCTTTTTCTTCGTGACGCTCATCGCGATGGAAATCGCGCGATGAGAATCACGATGATGATGATTCTGGCGAGCCTCGGGGACGATGCTGGACGGCTTCCTGGCCGGCGCTCAGGTCGTCCGGACGCGGATCTGGGTTGATCCAATGGCTCAGATCCGTCCCCGAGCTCTCGCTCATTCCACAAATCGGATGGGAGCTCGGGTGGTTGGTGATCACGGCCCCGGGGAGAAATCCCTTTTGCCGGGGAGCTCCTTGGCGGTTTCGATCCCCACCTTGCTTTCCGCCAGGGAGTGACCACCCGCGGCCGGAACGATCCGGATGCTGTACTCCCCGTCCGGCAGCCGCGAGCGCTCCACGGCGAGCCAGTGCTCGCTCTCCGGGGTCAGCGGCATCGGGTCGGTGTGCCATACGATCCGCCTCTTGGCGTTGAGGATCTCGAACCGCCCAACCTGCGGCGGGATCGCAGAGTCCACGAACAGAAACAGCAGGACGTAGCTCGCCTCGGGAGGGACCTCCAGGACCGATCGCCCGCGGGTCCTTTCTCCCAAGACGATGCTGTTGTTGCGTGAGGGGACGTCGAAGATCGGCATTGAGCGGCGGTCCACCTCATGGCGCAGCATGGCCACCCAGATCCCGAGGCCGATGGCCAGGAGGGCGAACGTCGCCGCCAGCGGATAACCCGCTCCAAACCACGGGTGCGGTTTCCGTGACGCGGCTGGACGGGCCGCCAGGGCGAGGGCCCGGGCCCGCTCGGGGACCTCCCGGATCCAGTCCCTGTATTCGGAGTCGGCGTCGATCTCCTCCGCGAGGGGCGAGGGCTCCAGGGCTCCGGCTTCCAACCGCCGGACCTGCTGGCGCGCCTCCGCGACCGTCTCCGGCGCGAGCGTTCCCGAGCGCAGCCCGGGCTCGAAGAGGCCGGGGCTCAGCCAGACGCCGAGCCGGCACCGCAGGCAGAGCGGCCCGCCGGGCGCCGTGGCCGGGACCTCGACGTCCGCGCTGCCGGCGAAGGGGCTGGCATCCGCGGGGACCGCCAGCAGCTCACCCCCCGGCCGCCGGTCGAGGATCGCCCACTCCACCGGGAGGTCCGCGGTGGCCCGGAGGACGAAGAGGTCTCCCGGCTCCGGAGGCCCGCCGCTCAGCGCGCGAGCCCGTGCCCGCGCGGCCGACGGGAGCAACCGTTCACGAGGATCGTCAGTGGGCATCGAGTCCGCTCTTCGGTCCTGAATAGATTGCTGCTAAAAAGATCTAACTGCAATTCTGCCCACACTGGCGGCGCGGCACCTCTCGAGGAGAGATCCCAGGGTCTCGTAGAGCCCGGGGAGGCGCTCCCGGGGGATGCGTAACTGCTCGGCCAGCCGGCGCATCGAGGGTCGCTCCTCGTCCCTGGCCTCGCGCAGGAGCTGCCCGAGCCGGGAGTCGGGTGCCACGATCCCTTCCCCTTCCGACGCCTGGAGCCGCACGAACTGCCAGAGCGTCATCAGGTACTCCCGGGTCTTCTCGCCGGTGTCCAGGTTCTTCAAACCGGTCAGGACGCAGTCGACCAGCCAGCGGAAGAGCTGCCGTTCCTCGACCTGCTGGTCCGGCGAGACGACGCGGACCCGGCTCCGCCCCTCCTCGCCGCCGTCCTGCGGCACGGCCTCACCTTGCGACTGGTCGAGGATCGCCACCCACCGCTTCCGCACGTCCACCTTCAGGGGACCGATCAGGTCCTTGAAGGAGAAGGCGGCGAAACCTTCCCGCCGCAGGTCCGGCAGCCGCTCGCGCAGCCGCCGGACGACCTCCTCCTGCCGCTGGCCCCGCAGGGTGACCAGATCCGGCAACAGGTCATCGTTCCAGGAGGGTACCAGAGCGGCGATCTCCTCGCGAGACGCCACCGGGGATCGTGCCTCGGGCGAGAAGCCCAGGACGGTGTCGTTGCGGACCCCTTCGTCTCCCGAGAGGACGTGCAGGGTCCCCTCGGCGATCGCCAACCGCACGGCGGACCGCAGCACCTCGAACACCTGCGAGCCCAGCGGGTCGTGCTCTCGCTGCCGCTCGTGCAGGAAATGGCGGATGTTCAAGAAGACCAGACCGTCGATGTTCGGCTTGACCGCGAGCTGCGCCTGCAGGCCGCGCAGGCGCTGGACGAAAATGTAGGAGTAGCACTCGAAGAGGAGCTCCTCCAGAGCGCCCTGCCCTGTCTCGCCGGGCGCTTCCCAGGTGTCCCAGCCGTAGATCCCGAGGTAGGCCGGCGGGCTCTCCCAGAGGCCCCGCCGCAGAAGCTCACCGCGCAGGGCCGCGCGCAGAGCGCTCCAGAGCGGCGCCAGGGACCCCTCGTCCAATGGCCGTCCACCCGCCAGCAGACGCACGTGCTCCGTGAACACATGCTCCGTGAAGGTGTGTGAATCCTCCCGGAGGGTCGGTTTTTTCCTGCCCCAGAAGGATCTGACGGCGCTCACGTCCGTCTATTTCATCACAAGGCGGACGTTCTCCCGAAATCTTCGCTCGCGATCCAGCCAATTTCCGAATCCGTCCCGTTAATCCCCCCCAGGCGAAGTTGGGACGCCTCGAAAGCCGGCCGGCAAACGTACCGATCCGATCGCTCCAGCGGTCGGGCCGGATCCCAGAAACCTATTCGTTTCAACGTTTTCCGTGGCCGTTCGGCCGTAAAGGAGAGGTCCGTGATCGATTCCAACCCGTCTGTTCGCAAGGCTTTGTCCCCGGCGGTTTTCGCCGGTTTCCTGGTGCTCGCCGCCGCCTCCAGTGTCCCCGCGCAAGCCACAGACTGCCAGTCCGTTCTCGACGGCTCGAGCGGCTTCACGACGCTCGGCAACGGGGGCTCCACGTCGCAGACCGCGGGGGTCGTCGAGTGGGACGGCGAGGTGCTCAAGCTCGGTACCAACACGTCGGGAGTGTTGACTATCAGCGCCTCGGGCTCGCGCTCGCGGGGCTCCCTCTACACCGAGGGCTCTTCCAGCACCCATCCGCTCGTCGGCCGGGCCAACATCGGCAACAATCAGCGGGAGCTCACGGTGGTGATCCCTGCCGGTCACCACTGCATCGAGCTGACGCCGGGCCCCGGCGCGAGCGGCGACGTCGAGCTGATCGCGTCGTTCGTGGACGTCTGCCACCTCGGGACTCCCGACGATCACGGCGACAGCTTCCTCTGCGCCACTCCGGTCACCGTGGGCGGCAGCCCGGCCAGCGGTGAGATCACCTCGACGGAGAGCGTGGACGATTCCGACATGTTCGTGTTCACGCTCACCTCCTCGGCCACGGTCACCATCGCGAGCACGGGAGGGGAGTACGTGGGGGGCAGCCTGTACGACGGCAGCGGCTCGCTGATCACCTCGGACAATACCGACTGGAGCGGCTCGAATTTCTCGATCACCCGGTCGCTGAGCGCGGGCACGTATTACATCGAGGTGACGGGCGCGGATGCGAGCAGCTACGGGCTGGGCGTCACGGCGCCGTAAGGGGGAATGCGTAGGGGCGGCCCGATGTGGCCGCCCCCCTACTTCCTCCGGTTCGCCGCCAGCACCCGCTTGCGCAGGCGGAAGGTGGCGGGGGTGACCTCCACCAGCTCGTCGTCGCGGATGAACTCCAGCGCCTGCTCCAGGTTCATGATCCGCGGCGGCACCAGACGCACCGCGTCGTCCGACCCCGAGGCCCGCATGTTGGTGAGCTTCTTCTCCTTGGTGATGTTGACGTCGAGGTCGTTGGGCCGCGCGTTCTCCCCCACCACCATCCCCTCGTAGACCTCCGCGCCGGGGGAGACGAACAGCTCGCCGCGCGGCTGCAAGCCCTCGATGGCGTAGGCGGTCGTCCGCCCGGCGCGGTCCGAGACCAGGGCACCGTTGGTGCGGTGGGCGATCTCCCCCTGCCAGACGTCCCAGCCGTCGAACAGGTGGTTCAGGATGCCCGTCCCCCGCGTGTCGGTGAGGAACTCGGAGCGGAAGCCGATCAGCCCCCGCGAGGGGACGCGGAACTCCATCCGCACCCGGCCGGAGCCGTGGTTGATCATCTTCATCATCCGCCCCTTGCGCATCCCCATCTGCTGGGTGACCACCCCGATGTAGTCCTCCGGGCAGTCGATCACCAGCATCTCCATCGGCTCGTGGAGCTGGCCGTCGATGCCGCGGGTGATCACCTCGGGCTTGCCCACCGACATCTCATACCCCTCGCGGCGCATCATCTCGATCAGGATCGCGAGCTGCAGCTCGCCGCGGCCCGAGACCTGGAAGGCGTCGGGGGAGTCGGTCGTCTCGACCCGGATCGAGACGTTGGTCAGCGCCTCCTTCTCCAGCCGCTCCTTGAGCTTGCGCGAGGTGACGTGCTTGCCGTCGCGGCCGCTGAAGGGGGAGTCGTTGATCGACAGCACCATGGAGATCGTCGGCTCGTCGATCTGGATGTGCGGCAGCGGCCGCGGGTCCTCGCGCTCCGAGAGGGTCTCGCCGATGCTCACCTCCTCCAGGCCGGCGATGGCCACGATGTCCCCCGGGCCGGCCTCGGCGATCTCCACCCGCTTCAGCCCGTCGTAGCCGTAGAGCAGGGAGGCCTTGGCCGGCAGGAAGCTGCCGTCGAGCCGGCAGACGGCGACCTCCTGGGCCTTGCGCACCCGGCCGTTGAAGATCCTGCCGATGGCGAGCCGCCCCACGTAGTCGTCGTAGTCGAGGTTGGTGAACAGGAGCTGCAGCGGCATCCCGGGGTCGAAGCGCGGCGCCGGCACCGAGCGGACGATCTCCTCGAACAGCGGCTTGAGCGTCTCCTCCAGACCGTCCGCCGTGAGCCCGCAGCGGCCTGCCCGGGCGTTGCAGTAGAGCACGGGGAAGTCGAGCTGCTCCTCGGTGGCGTCGAGGTCGATGAACAGGTCGAAGATCTCGTTGAGCACCTCGCCGGCCCGGGCGTCGGGACGGTCGATCTTGTTGATCACCACGATCGGCGGCAGGTTGGCCTCCAGCGCCTTGCGCAGCACGAAGCGGGTCTGCGGCAGCGGGCCCTCGCTGGCATCCACCAGCAGCAGGACGCCGTCCACCATCTTCAGCGTCCGCTCCACCTCGCCCCCGAAGTCGGCGTGGCCGGGGGTGTCGACGATGTTGATGCGGGTCCCCAGGAAGTGGATCGACGTGTTCTTGGCCATGATGGTGATGCCCTTCTCGCGCTCGAGGTCGATCGAGTCCATCACTCGCTCGGCCACGTGCTCGTGGGCGCCGAAAGTGCCGCTCTGCCACAGCATCGCGTCCACCAGCGTGGTCTTGCCATGGTCCACGTGGGCGATGATGGCGAGGTTGCGCACGTCGTCTCGGGTCTCGGAAGTCAAGGCCGTCCTCTCGTTCTTTCGGGGAAAGGGTAAATCGGAAAAGTTTGCACACCCCGCGGGGGGCGGGAGGATACCACAACCGCGGAGGGCGGAAATTTAATTCCTGCCCTGGGCTCCGACGGTATACAGATTGCCGGCCTGGAGAG
>DASXJP010000046.1:0-5502 GCA_036497345.1 Thermoanaerobaculia bacterium | reverse complement strand
GGCTCGCTGCTCCAGGCGGGCGATCTGGGCCTGGACGGCCAGAATCAGTACCTGGCCCTGAGCCCCGACGGCCGCTACGTCGCCTTCGTCAGCGCGGCCACCTACCGGTCGCCGCCTCCGCCCACTCCCTTTCCGAGCCTCATCCTCTTCGACCGCACGACCGGGGCCGTGACACCGGTGGCCTCGTTCTTCAACTCCAACTTCGACAGCCCGGTCTTCAGCGCCGACGGCAGCTCCCTCGTCTTCACCAGCACCTTCGACGTGGTCCCGGGCCAGTCCAGCCAGGGCGCCAGCAACGTCTTCCTGTACGACCTCGCGTCGGAGAGGACGACGGCGGTCACCTCCGGCACCGCGGAGGTGCCGTTCCTGCCCGCGCACGACTCCTATGGCGCCGCGGTCAGCGACGACGGCCGCACCGTGGCCTTCGCCAGCCGGTCCGAGGGCCTGGTCGCCGGCCTCAAGGACCTCAACGAGGGGGAGGACCTCTTCGCCTATACCGTCTCGACGGGAGAGACCGAGGCCGTCACGCGGCGGGCCGACCCCGCGGCCACGCCGGCCCGCGGCGGCCGGGTCCTTTCGCTCAGCGCCGACGGCCGCTGGACCGCCTTCATGACCGCCTCCTCGCACCTGATCGCCGGCCAGGTGGATCACCAGACGTCGATCTACAACACGGCGCGGACCGACGTGTTCCTCTACGACGCGCAGACCCACGCCTCGCAACTGGTGAGCCATGCGATGGGCACGCCGGCCACCGCCGGCAACGACGACTCGGTGGGGGCGCTGGTGAGCGGCGACGGCCGCCACGTGGCCTTCGTCAGCCTGGCCACGAACCTCACGCCCGACCCCGTCCCCGGGCTCCTGGACTCCAACCTCTTCCTGTTCGATCGCGTCGCGGGGACCACCCAACTCGTCAGCCGCTCGGTCACGGGCCTGACCTACGGTTTTTCGAATCCCGACGCCTTCACCCCGGACGGCCGCTTCCTGGCCTTCACCAGCAACTCCCCGCACCTGGTGCCCGGCCAGACCCCGGGGACCCCGCATGTCACGACCGACGTCTTCCTGTACGACCGCCAGGCCGGCTCGCTCACCCTGGTGAGCCGCTCGGCCGCGGGAGCCCAGACCACCGGCGACGGCGAATCGAAACAGGCGTGTCTCAGCGCGGACGGCCGCTACGTCCTGTTCTCCAGCGAGGCCACCGATCTCGTGCCGGGACAGACGGGCTCCATCCGCGTCTTCCCCGACGTCTTCCTCTACGACCGGATCACCGGCGCCACCACCCTGGTGAGCCATACCCGGGCCGCGAAGACCGAAGTCTCCGGCTGGGCCTCCTACGCGACTCCGGCGCTGAGCGCGGACGGCCGCTACGCCGTCTTCACCAGCCCGCGGGCGGACCTCGCGGCCAACGCCACCGGGAATACGTTCGGCGGCAACCTCTACCTCTGGGACCGCACCACGGGGGCCAGCACGCTGCTGCTCTCGGTCCCCCAGCCCGGCCGCCTCGACAACGCCATCCTGAGCGCCGACGGCCGGGTGATCGCGGTCCTCGGCAAGGGGAGCCTGCTGCCCGGGCAGGCCGGTCCCACGGATCAGCCGCAGCTCTTCCTCTACGACCGGATCGCGAAGACCCTCACCCTGGCGAGCCGCGCCGGAGGATCGGCCACCACGGGCGTCGGCGGCGGCGCCTCCGATCCCGCCCTGAGCGTGGACGGCCGCTACGTCACCTTCCTGGCCGACTATCCGAAGCAGCCGGGACCGCCCGCCAGCCCCGACGTCTTCCGGTTCGACCGCGCGACCGGCACCACGGTCCTCGCCAGCCCCTCCCGCAGGTCGGCGGGCGCGGGCGCCGGCGGCACCATCGGGCTGACCCCCTTGCTCAGCGCGGACGGCCAGACCGTGGCCTTCACCAGCTCCTCTCCGGACCTGGTCGCGGCCGACGACAACGGCACCGAGGCGGATGCCTTCCTGTTCCACGCGGCCGCCGCGCCGCCCGGACCGGTCACCGTGCCGCCCTGCACCCTCCTCGATACACGCCGCACCGGCCCGGCGCTGCGCTCGAACGTCCGCAAGAGCGTCAAGGCCGCCGGGACCTGCGGCGTGCCGGCCTCCGCGCGGTCGGTGGTGGTGAAGGTGACCGCGCTCCAGGGCACGGGGAAGGGGAACCTTCAGCTCTTCCCGGGCGGCTCGTCCACCTCGGTGGGGATCCTCCGCTTCGCCAGGGGCCAGACCCGAAGCGCCTCCTTCACGGTCTCCGTGGGAGCGGACGGCACGATCGCCATCCTGCCCTTCGTGGGCGGCAACGGCACCGTACAGGCGGTGGTGGAGGTCGACGCCTACAATCCGTAGGGAGGGAGATCATGATCGCCAAAGCCCGCTTCGCTCTCTGCGCCGTCCTGGCCCTCGCCGGGCTCGCCTGCGCGGGAGCTGGACATCCACCCGCACCCGCGAAGGAGCCCGCCGCCATGGATACCTTCCCGAAAGGCGACCTGTCGCGCGTCGACCACGTCATCCTCGGCATCGACGACCTCCAGAAGGGGATCGAGGAGCTGGAGCGCCGCACGGGCGTGCGCGCGGAATTCGGGGGCGCCCATCCGGGGCGCGGCACCCAGAACGCCCTGATCTCGCTGGGTGAGCATCACTATCTGGAGATCCTGGCGCCGAACCCCAAGGAGAAGGGTGGCGAGAGGACCGACGAGCTCCGCAAGCTGGCCACGCTCACGCCGATCGGCTGGGCGGCGCGGGCCAACGATCTGCCCGCCACGCAGCGGCTCCTGCGGGACCATGGAGCCCAGACCGGAGAGATCCGTCCCGGAGCGAGGAAGCGGCCGGACGGTACCCGGCTGGCCTGGAAGACGCTCGAGTACACGTCGCCGGCGAGCCCTCTGCTGCCGTTCTTCATCGAATGGGACCATGCCACCGCGCACCCCTCGGCGGCCTCCCCGCAAGGCTGCCGGCTGGCGGATCTCATCCTCGAAGACCCCAACCCCGCCGTGTTACAGGACGCCCTGCGAGCGGCCGACGTGGGGGTGGAGGTGCGGGAGGGAAAGGAATCCCGCATCCACCTCTCGCTGGCCTGCCCCAAGGGGACCGTGGATTTCTGAGACCCTGGGACCGCCGGCGCCCCCGCCGGCCTTCTAGCCAGTTTTTTTGCTCGGCTTCTTCACCCTTCGGTGACCTTCATCTCCGCCATGGCCGAGCTGATGACCTCCTCATCCACGCCCTGACGCCGCAGGCTCTCGACGAGGCGCTCCAGCCCGGGATTCCGGTCGAGCCGTTCGAGATCCTCCCGCAAGCCCTGCCCGATGTAGGCGCGGATGAGCGGCTGATACCCCGAGAAGCCCAGGAGGGGAGCGACCCGCTTGAGGTCCTCCACCACGTCCTCGGGCATCCGGATGCTGATCGTGGTCATGGGGCGCTCCTTCTGGAGCCGCTCACGGACCTGTGCCATCTTCATAGAGCCTCCTTTCTCCCGCAGTGACCGGGCGGGCCGAGATGATGCGGATGGCCTCCTCCCGGAAGGTGTACACGACCGTCAACTGCCGCCAGCCTTCCGTCGATCCGATCGCCGTCTCGCGTTCCTTGCCACCCAGCATCTCGGAGCGATGGAGGCGGATGAACGGATCGAAGAAGATTCCGCAGGCATCGTCGAATGAGACGCCGTGCTTCCGGAGGTTGCTCTCCGCCTTCTCCCGGTCCCAGTTGAAGCGAATGCCGTTCCGTTCATGAGCGACATTCCCAGCGCCAAACTTACCACGGTGTATATACGTTGTCAATATGCTCTCCCCGTCCGCCCGAGGACGGGAGCTGGGCCCTCGTAGCGCCTTGCCTGTTTGCCGTATGACTTGAAGCGGGTACGCGTGACGGGAAGATGGTATCTCACTCCATCGGGTACTTCCAGACGTCATCCCCGAACCTTCCCACGATTCCGCCGTACCTTCTGGAGCGTGACGAAAGGAGGCGGTCATGCTTCTCGTGGTGGCTTTCTTGCTGCTCTGGTCAGCGGTTCCCGCGGTGGCGGCGGAGCCCGGCGCCGAGCCGCACGTCCTGCAGGTCCGCGTCGTGACCGACGAAGCGGACGCGGCGCTCGCCATCCTGGACAAGCGTGCCCGGACCGGCGCCGTCGAGCCCGGGAGCTGGGAGCGGCTCTGGAAGAGCGAGGGGTTCGTCCGGCTGAAGAAGCGGTCGGAATCCTTCGGCGCCAAGGACGTGGAGCAGGGCTTCCGCGACTTCCTGACCTCCGGCGAGCCGCTGTCGCACGCCCGCGAGCTGCGGCAGGCATTGGAGACCTGGAAGCACCTCGACGCCACCGCCGCGGCGCGCCGGGCCGGCGCCTACCTGCCGCCGGGGATCCCGCTGCGGGTGACGATCTATCCCGTGATCAAGACGGGCGCTCCTCGCCGCCTACAACGAGGTGGCGGCGGGGCATCCGAGGGGCGATGGGGAGGGGTTGGCGACTTGGAGCCCGGAGTTTCTGGCGGGGCTCACCCCTGCTGCTCCGTCGGCCGCACCAGGACCTCGTTGATCGCCATCCGCCGCGGGCGGGTCACGATGAAGGCGATGGTGTCCGCGATGTCCTCGGCTTTCATCCGCTCGATGCTGGCGAAGCGCTGCATCGCCTGCTGGGCGATCTCCGGGCGCAGGTGGCTCGCCAGCTCCGTTTCCACCGCTCCCGGCTCGACGAGGGAGACGCGCACGTGCCGGGTCGTCACCTCCTGGCGGAGCGACTCGCTGAAGGCTCCCACGCCGTGCTTGGTGAGGTTGTAGACCCCCGAGCCCTCGCGGGCCACGCGGCCGGCCACGGAGCTGATGTTGACCAGGTCGGCCACGCGGCGGGGTCCATCCTCGGCCGCCTTGAGCAGGTGGGGGAGGGCGGCGTGGGCGGTGTAGAGGAGGCCGAGGAGGTTGAGGTGCACCATCCGCTCCCACTCCTCGATGGGGGCGCCCACGATGGGTCCGAGGAGCATCACGCCGGCGTTGTTGATCACCGTGTCGAGCCGGCCGAGCTCGGCCACGGTGCGCTCCACGGCGGCGAAGGCCTGCTCCCGGTTCGTGACGTCCGTCTCCAGGACGAGGGCGCGGGTAGAGATCTCAGAGGCGAGCTTCTCCAGCCTCTCCTTGCGACGGGCCACGAGCGCCACCGCGGCGCCGAGCTCCGCGAGCGCCCGCGCCGTGGCCTCGCCGATGCCGCTGCTGGCGCCGGTCACGAGCGCCACGGTGTCTTCCAGGGGTCTTGCCATGAGATCTCCTCCCTGTATGGGATTTCAGGGGTCCGGCCGCGGAACATCGTGGGCCGGACCCATTCTATGCCTCAGCAAGAAGCCCGCCGCGCTACACCGATGGGCAAGGCGCTCCGGACTGGCTCAGGATTCTGCCGTGATCTCGTCAGCGGAAGACGCCAGGGCGGCCCGGCGCAGCCACCGGCTCAGGCGATCGAGATCCTGACAGCCCAGAATCTCCTGTCGCTGGCCCTCGCGCACGGCGAGCCCGCGAGCTTCCAGAACTCCG
>DASXJP010000045.1:0-17564 GCA_036497345.1 Thermoanaerobaculia bacterium | reverse complement strand
TCCTTGATCTCCTCCAACACGGGCACGATCACCGAGCGGGCCGCCCGGTTGAACTGCTCGCGGAGCTCGTCGTTCTGGCGGAGCACCCCCTCGGGGCGCAGCCGCTTCTCTTCCATCATCTGCTCATGGCCCTTGAGCAGTATCTCCAGTCGCTCGCGATTGGCTTCGTTCATAGAGTTGGCTTCCTTTCTAACCGCTTTGTCACCGATGCCAATCTTGTGCCAGGGGGGCTGATGTACACTCCCCCCCTGCCATGCCCAGACGGACCGACCTGCGCTCCATCCTCGTCCTCGGCTCCGGCCCGATCGTCATTGGCCAGGCCTGCGAGTTCGACTATTCCGGCACCCAGGCCTGCCGCGCCTTGAAGCGCGAGGGCTACCGGGTGATCCTCGTGAACTCCAACCCGGCCACCATCATGACCGACCCGGAGCTCTCCGACGCCACCTACATCGAGCCCCTGGTGCCGGAGGTGGTGGAGAAAATCCTCGAAAAAGAGCGCCCCGACGCTCTCCTTCCTACCGTGGGGGGGCAGACCGGCATCAACCTGGCGATCGCCCTGGAGGAGCGGGGGGCCCTCGCCCGCTTCCACGTCGAGGTGCTGGGCGCCGGCATCGAGGCCCTCCGCCTGGGCGAGGACCGGCTGCTCTTCAAACAGGCCATGGAGGAGGTCGGTCTCAAGGTGCCCCGGAGCGGCTACGCCTCCAGCCTGGACGATGCGCGGGAGATCGTGGCCGACGTCGGCTATCCGGTGATCATCCGCCCCAGCTTCACCCTCGGCGGCGAGGGGGGCGGCGTGGCCTACAACCGCGACGAGCTGGAGGAGATCATGGCCGCCGCCCTCCAGGCCAGCCCGGCCCACACGGCGCTCGTCGAGCAGTCCGTCCTCGGCTGGAAGGAATTCGAGCTGGAGGTCATCCGCGACGTGGCGGACAACGCCATCGTGGTCTGCTCCGTCGAGAACTTCGACGCCATGGGGGTCCACACCGGCGACTCGATCACCGTCGCCCCCCAGCAGACCCTCTCCGACCGCGAGTACCAGCGCATGCGCGACGACGCCTTCAAGGTGATCCGCCGTGTCGGCGTGGCCACCGGCGGGTCCAATATCCAGTTCGCCGTCGACCCCAAAACGGGCGACCAGGTGGTGATCGAGATGAACCCGCGCGTCTCGCGCAGCTCGGCCCTGGCCTCCAAGGCCACCGGCTTCCCGATCGCCAAGATCGCCGCCCTGCTCGCCGTGGGTTACACCCTGGATGAGATTCCGAACGACATCACGGGCAAGACCTACGCCGCCTTCGAGCCCAGTCTCGACTACACGGTGGTCAAGATCCCCCGCTGGGCCTTCGAGAAGTTCCCGGCCGCCTCGCCCACCCTCGGCACCTCCATGAAGTCGGTGGGGGAGGTCATGGCCATGGGCTCCACCTTCAAGGAGGCCCTGATGAAGGGGCTCTCCGCCCTGGAGCTCGACGGCCTCGCCTCGCGCGAGCGCCGGATGTCCGACCCCGTGCGGCTGCGGCGCCGGCTCACCACCCCCAACTGGGAACGGCTGTTCGCCGTCTTCGCCGCCCTGCGCCAGGGGTGGACCCCCGAGGAGATCTCCGAGGTCTCCCACATCGATCCCTGGTTCCTGCGCGAGATCGCCGAGATCGTCGACCTGGAGGCCGAGCTCGCCTGCTGGGACCTCGGCTCCGTCCCCAGGCCGCTGCTCCGCAAGGCCAAGTACTTCGGGTTGACCGACGCGCGGATCGCCGGCCTCCTCGACTGCCCGGAAAAGGAGCTTCTCGCGGTCCGCAACCGGGATGGGCTGCGCCGCGTCTACAAGCGGGTCGACACCTGCGCCGCCGAGTTCCCGGCGACCACCCCGTACCTCTATTCGACCTTCGGCCAGGAGGACGAGAGCGATCCCGACGACCGGCCCAAGGTGGTGATCCTGGGCTCCGGACCCAACCGCATCGGCCAGGGAATCGAGTTCGACTACTGCTGCGTGCACGCCGCCTTCGCCCTGCGCGAGATGGGGATCGAGACGGTGATGGTCAACTGCAACCCAGAGACCGTCTCCACCGACTACGACACCTCCGACCGCCTCTACTTCGAGCCGCTCACCCTGGAGCACGTGCTGGAGATCCTGGACAAGGAGAAGCCCCAGGGGGTGATCGTGCAGCTCGGCGGCCAGACGCCGCTCAAGCTCGCCCGCGGCCTCGCCAAGCATGGCGTGCCGATCTGGGGCACCTCGCCGGACGCCATCGACCTGGCGGAAGACCGCCGCCGCTTCGGCGCCCTGCTGGCCGACGAGGGCATCCTCCAGCCCGAGAACGGCAGCGCCACCTCCCTGGAAGAGGCCCGCGAGGTGGCCGCGCGCATCGGCTTCCCCGTGGTGGTGCGGCCCAGCTACGTGCTGGGCGGCCGCGCCATGGCCGTGGTCTACGACGGCTCCACCCTCGAGCGCTACATGGCCGAGGCGGCGGACGTCTCGCCGGGCCATCCGGTGCTGATCGACCGCTTCCTGGAGGACGCCTTCGAGGTCGATCTCGACCTCCTCGCCGACGGCCAGCGCGCCGTGGTCGCCGGCATCCTCCAGCACATCGAGGAGGCGGGCATCCACTCCGGAGACTCGGTGGCGGTGCTCCCCCCCTACAAGGTCTCGCAAGAGGATCAGGACCGCATGCGCGACATCGCCCGCCGGCTGGCCCTGCGGCTGGGGGTGGTGGGCCTGATGAACGTGCAGTTCGCGCTCAAGGACGGCAGGATCTACGTCCTGGAGGTGAACCCACGCGCCTCGCGCACCGTGCCGTTCATCGCCAAGGCCGTGGGGGTGCCGCTGGTGAAGATCGCCGTGGCCGCCATGGCGGGCAAGAGCCTGGAGGAGCTCGGCTTCACCGAGGAGCCGCGCGTGCCGGGGGTGTTCGTGAAGGCCCCCGTCTTCCCCTTCCGCCGCTTCCCGGGCGTCGATCCCGTGCTGGGGCCGGAGATGAAGTCCACCGGCGAGGTGATGGGGGAGGCCCTCTCCTTCGGCAGCGCCTTCGCCAAGGCCTGGATGGGCGCCGGCCACGAGCTGCCGCTGGAAGGCGCCGCCTTCCTCTCCGTGCACGACCGCGACAAGCCGGGCCTGCTGCCGGTCGCCCACCGCCTGGCCGAGCTCGGCTTCGAGCTCACCGCCACCGCCGGCACCGCCGAGTACCTGCGCCACCACGGGCTCGACGTACGCACCGTGCTCAAGGTCCACGAGGCCCGCCCGCACGTGGTGGACCTGCTGATCAACGGCGAGATCGTCCTGGTGATCAACACCCCCCTCGGCCGCGAGTCGCACGAGGACGACGGCATCATCCGCCGCACCGCCCTCAAGTACGACATTCCCTGCATCACCACCCTCTCGGGAGCCATGGCCTGCGCCGAAGGCATCGCCGCCCTCCGGAAGGAGGGGCTGAGTGTGCGGTCGTTGCAGGAGATGGCGGCGAGCTGAGAAGCCAAGGACCCAAAGGACTGCAAGGACGGACACGGACAGCCGTCCTGCCCTGGGCCTTCCTTTGCCGTATGCTGTCGAGAGTCGGCGGCGTGAAAGGAGAGGCGATGAGAACCCTCCATGTCCCGGTCCTGGCGTGCGTCGTGCTGGCCTTGGGAGCGCAGGGCTGCGCCAGGAGCGATTCCAAGATCGAGCAGATCCGGCAGGCCTTCCAGCGCCGCGAAAGGCAGCAGATCGCTCTCTGCGAGAAGAAGAGGAGCCTGCCCCCGGAGCCGTTGAGATCCGAGCCCCTGCGGATCGACGATTGGACGAAGTCGAAGGTCCAGTCGCCCTTTCCCATCCGTACCCTCTCGGAGCCTCTCCTGAGCCGCGATCCGGTTGGGAAGCTCGTCATGGAGGTGCTCATCGACGAGGACGGATGCGCGCGTCAGGCCAAGGTCCTGCAGAGCCCGCGCCCGGATCTGAACACTGCCGCGGTGGAATCCTTCAGCCACGGTGTCTTCCTGCCGGCGACCTTGAATCATCGGCCGGTGAGCGTGATCGAGACGTTGACGATCGACTTCCCACCGGAAGAGCCGGGTGTGTTCAGGGATCACGTCGTCTACGACGAAGACCCCTGAGGATGCTCGCCTGAGCGGATAGAATCCCTCGCATGGAGCCACCCCGCGTCAATCCGGTCGAGGTTGACATGTGCGGCACATGCGACTAGCCTGATTACATGGCTGTAATGGTTCAGATCCGCAACGTACCCGACGAGCTCCACCGCAAGCTCAAGTCCAGGGCTGCCCTGGCCGGCATGTCGATCTCGGAGTACCTTCTGCGGGAGCTCGAGCGCTCTCTGCAGCGTCCCACCCGGGAGGAGCTTCTTCAGCGGCTCCAGAGCCGTGACCGGGTCGAGCTACGGGAGTCGGTCGCCGATGCCGTGGCCGCCGAGCGCGAAGGCCGTTGATCGTCCTCGACGCCTCCGCCGCGGTCGAGGTCATCCTCCAGACGGAGGTAGGGGTTGCGCTCACGGGAAAGCTCCTCACTCCGGAATCCTCTCTCCATGCTCCATATCTCCTGGACATCGAGGTGGCGCAGGTGCTTCGCCGCTTCACCTTGCGCAAGGAGGTTCCGCCGAAACGCGCCCGTCAGGCTCTTGAGGATCTCGCGGATCTTCCAATCGAACGATATCCCCACCGGATGCTTCTTCCCCGGATCTGGGCTCTCCGGCAGAACCTGACGGCCTATGACGCCGCCTACGTGGCGCTGGCCGAGATCCTGGGTGCGACGCTGCTGACGCGCGATGGCCGCATTTCGCGGGCTTCGGGCCATTCCGCCAGAGTCGAGGTCGTCTGATCACGGGTAAGCTTCCTGCTATGGAGCCGCCCCGCGTCAATCCGATCGGCCTGCTCGAGACTCCGCCGGACCTGGTCTCCACGCCCCGGCGGTTTTCTGGCCCCCTGCGCCTGCTCGCTGGCCTCCTGCTCGTCCTGTTCCTGCTGGGCACGATGGTGACCACCGTCGTCAGCCTCGGCCGCTACTGCCTGACCACAGACTCGACCGACACCCGGGCGCTGCCGGCGCATTGAGTGAGCGCGGGACAGGCCTGGGGTGTCAACCCCAGGTGGGCGGAGGAGCCGTCCGTTGTGGTCCGTGTCTACGGTCCGTGATGCGTCCGTTTCCCTTGGCAAGATCTGCCGGTCCTGCGGGGCTTGGGGATTTGGGGGCTTCCTCCACCTGGGGTTGACACCCCAGGCTGAGCAAATTCCGCCCTGCGGGCGGGCGAGACGCGCGGTCACGCCGCCGATGCCGGCGCGAGGCCCGTCATGGCGGCGCTCACGTCCCAGAGCTTCCTGGCGAGCGCCTCGTCCTGCGCCAGGGGAGCGGGAGGCACGGCGACGCCCTTTTCGAAATATTTTCCCGTGACCCCTTCGAGCTGGGGATCCGCCGCCAGTTGCACGATGAAAGAGCCCCCTTCCTCGGGGCTGAGGAAGAAGGGACGGTAGAGGATCTGGATCAGCGGCTTCGTCCAGGCCGGCGCGCCGGACCAGATGTTGGTGGCCACGGAGCCGGGATGCAGGCTGTTCGAGGTGACGCCCGTCCCCGCCAAGCGGCGCGCGAGCTCCGCCGCGAACAGCACGTTGGCGAGCTTCGAGCGCGTGTAGGCCTTCATGATCCAATAGCCGCCGCGCTCGAAACCGAGATCGTCGAAATCGAGGGTGCCGCGGCGATGGCCGATCGAGGCCACCGTCACCACCCGCGCCGGCGCGCTTCGCTTCAGGAGATCGAGCAGCAGGTTGGTCAGCAGGAAATATCCGAGATGATTGACGGCGAACGTCTTCTCGATCCCGTCCACCGTCAGCTCCCGCTTTTTGTTCACCGCGCCCGCGTTGTTGATCAGCACGTCGAGCCGGTCGAGCTTGCCGAGCACCTCCTCCGCGAGCTTGCGGATGGACGCCTGCGAGGAGAAGTCGCAGAGGAAGCTCGACACGTCACTTGAGCCGCCGCGGGCCTTCACCTGCGCCACAGCCGCCTCGGTGCGTTCGGGATCGCGGCCCACCAGGAACATCCGGGCCCCGCGCCGGGCGAGCTCGACCGCCGCTTCGAGACCGATACCGTTCGTGGCGCCCGTGATCAGGATGGTCTTTCCTTGCATGGCTGTCTCCCCAGTCTGATGCGGACTTTAGCATAGGGGGATCTTTGGCCGCCCGGCGCGCTGTGAGGTGACAGACATTTTGTAGGGGCGGCCCTGTGTGGCCGCCCAACGAATCAATTCTTCTTGGTTGACGCTCCAGGCATCCGAAGGACCTTCGACAGAGCGGGTCCAATAAACGCGATGATCGAAAACTTCTTGGTATCCGATTGCCACCTGACAGCGACTCCGCCATTCAATTCCATGTCAGAGGAACCCATTTTGCTCAGAAAGTAGAACGGGATCTCGACGGTGGTGATATTGGCCTGCAGATCGCGGGTGAGGTGGGCCCCGCCGCCGAAGCTTCCAAACAGTCTGCGGATCTCGAATTCTAGGGTCTCCATGGTCTGGCTCTTCGGGGGGCCACCCGTCTGCGTGGGCTTGAATTCTGTGCCACGGCTATAGTTCAAAGAGGCGTAGAACCTGCCCTTGAGATAGGCACCTTGTGAAGCTGTGAGGTGAAAATCCGTGTGAGATTCCTTCGCGCGCCCCGGCTGCGAGTTACCGACTTGAAACTCTTTCTGCTCGGCATTGACGTCCAGGTTCGAGACCCAGACTGTGGCGTTCATATGATTTTGCAGGCTATCTACAACATCGTTGTATTTGTCCTGCCCGAACATGGCAACGGCTGAGGGTCTTGAGATGATGGGCTTGTTGTAATCTTCAATGCGCCATTTCTTGTCGGCAGCGTTAGGGCCGGAGTTGGCAGTCGTAGCGGCTTTTTCGAGTGCGTCTTTGTAGTATGTGGAATCCAGCGGCACATGGAACCAGGAGAAACCTAACTTTGCGGTGCTACCAGTGGACAGTCCGTTCAGGTCTGCCAGGGTCGTCTCACCGGACGAGCTGATTGGGCTCGTTACCACAAGATCAAAGACGAGCTGCTTTTGCACTTCCACCCCTACGTGCGCCTTGACCTGCGTTGTCCCTTCGGCGGAGGTTTCCAGAGTCAATTTGGGCTGCGGCAGCGCTATGGCAGACCTCAGCGTCGGATCATCACAACTGCGCTGGAGCACCTCCTCAAGATAAAAGTAATCCCACGCCTCTTTCTCCTCCGGAGTCATCTGCGTTGGGCTCTGGTCCTGCCCCCACGCCCCACCGCCCCCCAAAAGCACCGCCAAGCCAAGAAAAGCCGAAGCCGTGAATCTCATCTCGTCCTCCTTTCAATCCCGCCGGTTTCATTCACCCGGATGAACGCAGGACGGCCGGAAAAGCGGACACCCGCTTTCGCGCGACGGGTTGAAATCGCGCCGGGCGCGAGGTAACCTGTTGGAACTCAGAGCTTTCAAGAAAGTGGGGCGCAGGTGTCGCAGAGCGCGCAGGGCTCGACAGCTCCGGGAGTGGTGACACAGCTTCTGGCCGCCGCCCGCCAGGGGGACGGCGGCGCCATGGACCGGCTGATGGTCCTGGTCTATGACGAGCTGCGCGCCGTGGCCCGCCGGCAGCTCCGGCGCTGGCGTCCGGGGCAGACGCTCGACACCACCGCCCTGGTGCACGAGGCCTATCTCCGCCTGGCGGACCAGGCGGGCGTCTCCTGGCAGGACCGCGCCCACTTCCTCTCCGTGGCCGGGGTCGCCATGCGCCACATCCTGGTGGACGCCGCCCGCCGGCGCGCGGCCAAGAAGCGCGGCGGCGAGGGGGTGCGGATCGCTCTCGAGGAGTCGCGGCCGGGCTGGAGCGGGCCGGATGGCGACTCCCGCGCCGTCGAGATCCTCGCCTTGGATGAGGCGCTCACCTCCCTGGCCGCGCGGAACGAGCGGCTGAGCCGGCTGGTGGAGCTGCGGTTCTTCGCCGGGCTCACCGAGGAGGAGACCGCGGAGACCCTAGGGACCTCCGAGCGGACCGTGCGGCGCGACTGGCTCAAGGCCCGCGCCTTTCTGTTCCACGTCCTGAGCGAACGGACGGCGGAATGAAGCCCGATCTGCCGGCCGATCCCGAGCGCTGGCAGCGAATCGAGGCCCTTCTCGACGAGATGTTCGACCGTCCGGCGGAGGAGCGCCGCGCCTTTCTCGATCAGAAGTGCGCCGGTGACCCGGATCTCCGCGCTCACATGGAATCCCTGCGGATCGCGGACGAAGAGGCGGGGAGCTTCCTCGCCACGCCGGCTTCGGAGGTCGCGGCCGAGCTCCTCGCGGAGACGTCCGGTGAAGGGGTGCATCCCTTGGCCGGCGAGCTCGGGCCCTATCGGCTGGTCCGTGAGATCGGTTCCGGCGGCATGGGCGTGGTCTATGAGGCCGAGGACACCCGGCTGCGGCGCCGCGTGGCGATCAAGCTGCTGCCGCCCGAGCACAGCCGGGACCGCGCCGCCAAGGACCGCTTCCTGCGCGAGGCGCGCGCCGCCTCGGCCCTCGACGATCCGCACATCTGCACCGTCCACGACGTCGGCGAGCACGACGGCCGGCTCTACATCGTGATGACCTATTACGAGGGCGAGACCCTCAAGGAGCGGCTGGCGCGCGGGCCGCTGCCGGTGGACGAGGCCCGGCGGATCGCCATCCAGGTGGCCCGGGCCCTGGCGCGGGCCCACGAGGCCGGCATCGTGCACCGCGACATCAAGCCGGCTAACGTGATGCTGACCCGCCGCGGGGAGGTCAAGGTCCTCGACTTCGGCATCGCCAAGATGAGCGGTGACACGACCCTGACCCGTACCGGCAGCTCTCCGGGGACGCCCGCCTACATGTCACCCGAGCAGGCGCGCGGCGAGCCGGTGGACGGCCGCACCGATCTCTGGTCGCTGGGCGTGCTGCTGTACGAGATGCTCGCCGGCCGGCGGCCGTTCGCGGGGGATCACGAGCCAGCGGTCCTCTCCGCGGTCCAGAGCCGCGAGCCCGAGCGGCTCGACCGCATCCGTCCGGAGGTGCCGCCGGAGCTGGCCCGCACGGTGGCAAAGGCCCTGGCCAAGGAGCCCGGAAGGCGCCATCAGAGCGCGGTGGAGCTCCTGGCGGAGCTGGAGACGGGAAAGGCTCCACGGCAACCTGTCATCTCGCGCCGGAGGGTGCTGTGGGCCGCCGTCCTGCTTGGGATCTGCCTCCTAATCGCCACCGGCTGGTGGATTGTCCGGAGGACCGGGAAGGCGAACGCGGCGCCGGGAACGGTCGCGAGCAAAGAGGCCGTGCCGGTGGTCGGCGTCGTGGCGTTTATCAATCGAACCGGAGACCACCGCCTGGATTGGTACGGCGGAGCGATCGCCCGGCTGATCATGGATTCCCTCTCCTCGTCGAGGCACCTTCAGGTGGCTTCGGAGCAACGTACTGCCGATCTGGCAAGGATTGAAAATCCAACGGAGCTCGCCAGACGGGCCGTTGGCGACGGCATCAGCGTTCTCCTGACCGGCGAGATCCTCCCCACGCAAGGCGGCCTGCATGTCGCGGCGAGGCTGCAAGAGATGAAGAGGGGAAGGGTGTTGGCAGCCCGCGACATCAAGATTCTGGCCCCGGACCGGCTCCTTTTAACCGCTGAAGACATCGCCCGTGCCGCCCGCAAGGGTCTCAGTGTCCCTCCCACCGAAGAGGTAGGCGGGCTGGCCGCAGACTTCCTGGCCCGCAACCCCGAGGCCTACGGCGATTACGTTCGCGGCTTGTCGGCCTTTCTCAGGTTCCATTACTCCGAGGCAGAGCCGAGCTTTCGGGCGGCTCTCGACAAGGCGCCCGATTTCACGATGGCCCGATACCGCCTGGCTCTCGTCCAGCGGGGAACAAGCCGCACGAACGAAGCGCTCACCAATATCCGGCAGGCGGTTTCCGAGGCGGACCGGCTGCCGGACAGGGAAGCACGGTATGTGCGTGCCGCCGAGGCCCTGATCTACCGGCGCACCGATGAGGCCGTCGCCATCTACCGAGAGCTCATTGGGAAGTATCCCTATGAAAAAGAGGCTCGGTTCTTCCTCGCGGAGGCTTTCCTGGGTCAGCGCCGCTACGAGGATGAGCTTTCGACTCTTGAGGACCTGAAGCACCTCGATCCGGAAAACTCCCTTGTCTGGTCCATGGCGGGCGAGGGTGAGCTGGCGCTGAGGCGTTTCGACCGCGCCGCGGCTGATCTCCGCAAGGCGCTGGAGTTGGATCCAACCAATGTTTTCCCTCTCTATGACTTGGGGAAGATGTACAAATCGTTGGGAGAATTCGATCTGGCTGTCCAGGAATTCTCGGAAGCTCTGCGCCGTGAGCCGGCCTATCATGCCGCGACTCTGTCCTTGGCTGAGGTGGATGTCCTCCGGAACCATCGCGATCAGGCCGAGCAGCGGCTGCGGGCGCTCGCCGCGGATCCCGATGTGATCGCCCGTTATCGCATCAGCGCAGCCCTCGATCTGGCGTCGCTCTACCGTTCGCAAGGACGCTTCCGCGCTACGGAGAAGGCGCTCACAGCTCTCAGCGCCGAGGTCGCCGCGGAAGAGACCCGAGAGTCAACTGTGCTCATGACGAGGGGCCTGTCGCGGCTGGAGCTCGGAGATGTCGCTGGCGCCCGCCGCCTCCTCGGGGAGGCCGTGGACCGCTCCACCAAGGACCCGGGACGCCATCTCTGCGCTCTTTTCGCCCGCGGCCAGCTTGAGCTGCGCCAACAGCGGTGGGATGCTGTTGAGGAGACATTCCGCGAGCTCCGCGGGGCGACGGCCCCATCCGACGACCCGAAGAGGGGAGAAAGGGCGATGGCTGACCTCCAGGGGCTGCAATCTCTGGCGGCTGGCCGGCCCGGACCCGCCGTCTCCGAGCTGTCGAGCGCTTTGGGCTCCAAGGGATATGAATGCTCTCTCTATCGGCTCGACCTCGCGCAGGCCTATTTCGCGGCCGCGAAGCTCCCTGAGGCCTTGGCCGCTGCCCGTCAGGCAGCGACCGACCGCGATCCCGCCGACCCCCGTCTCGACCTCGAGCTCGACCGCAGCCGCGCTCTCTTGATGTTGGCTCGGGTGCAGATGGCGATGGGACAGCCGCTAGAAGCTGCCGCCTCGGCCCGGCAGTTCCTCGAACGCTGGGCCAAGGCGGATCCCAATCTTCCCGATCTTGCGGAGTCCCGGCGTCTCGCTGCCCTAGATAGTAGCGTCTCTTCCGCCCCAACTACAGGGGCCTGGAAAGAGCCGGTTTGTGGGCTTGAGGCCGTGACCTCCACTCCCACCGCAGCATCTGACGTCACACACCGTAGACGGTGCTCAGAGGCCCATCGCAGTCGATAGCCAATTGTTCGATGAGGTCTCCAGCCTCTTGGATATCCTGCGTCTGGTTCGGCCTTGCTCTCAAGAGACTCTTTGCCTTCTTCATATTAAGAAGGTCGGATCTGTTGATCGGCATGGTTCCGGCCACGAGACTCGCCTGTGTCAATGTCGGCAGGAGCCCGATCTCTGTTTCGGTCCCGGGAAGTGGTTCGAGCCGATTGATCGCCTCGGCCAGCCGGACGGACTCAAGAATCAGGATCGGATGAAGAGTCGGGTCTGTCTTCACCGGGGTGCTACCGGTTTGTTGCCATCGTTGGATCAGGCCGTTCAACACAGGCTTAAGCCGTACCTCTGTGAGGGGCCCTTCATTGTTGAGCGCCCTAATAGCCGCTTTTGCCGAATCTTCGGCGGAGTTGGTGGCTTCCGTAACAGCACTGCTCGTATCGAATCCCATAACCTCCTCCTTTCGGTTCTATCCCTCTGAACGCAAAGCCACCGCGTTTGCGGACACGAAAGTGATCTTGCACGGCTGCTGTCTCAGCAGATATATAAATATATCTATCAGAGGCTCCTTGTCCGAAGGCCAGAGCTGCGAAACAATTCTAATCCGTCCGTCATCTATAAGTGGGTCGAGCCTGACCCCCTTCAGAGCACGGAGGCGCGGCGATGAAAAATCGGCTTCTCGGCTTGATCGGAATCCTCTGGGGTGGCTTCCTTCTCTTCAACTGGCTGACGGGCAACATCGTGCAAGGTGAAGGTGCATACAGCGCCGGCCAGGTCGGCGCGGTCCTCTTCGGTGCCCTTTTTTCGATCGGAGGTCTGTACTTTTTCATCCGGGGCGACGGCAGGGAGGCCTCGGATACGTGGTAGGGGTCTCCAGAGATGCTCTAGAATCTCCGGGAAGTCGCTCGACACGGGCTGCTCGGAGGAAGCGTGCCGCTGACGGCTGGAACCATCCTGGGCTCCCACGAGATCCTCGCGCCGCTCGGCGCCGGAGGGATGGGTGAGGTCTACCGGGCGCGGGACCTGCGGCTGAAGCGGCAGGCGGCGGTCAAGGTCCTGCCGGAGCGCCTGGCGGGCGATCCCCAGGCCCTGGAGACCATGACCGCGGTGCTGCGGGAGGAGCCGCCGGAGCTGCCGGCGGCGGTGCCCCCGGCCCTCGACCGCATCGTGCGCCACTGCCTGGTCGAAGGATTGAGGTGAGAGAAATCAGATCAAGCCGAATTTTCGGCCCACGTCACACCCGGGTCATCCTCCCGTTGCTCGCCGTATCTTTCGCGGCTGTCGTCGCGGCGGCCGGGTCTGCCTCGACCCCGCCAGAAAACGTTGCAAGTCTAGGGAAGCTGGTTCACGTCGTGGTGGCGCTCTGCGACAACAAGTACCAGGGCATCGTTCCCGTCCCGGCCAAGATCGGGAACGGCGACGATCCGGCGAACAATCTCTACTGGGGCGCGGCCTACGGAGTGAAGACCTTCTTTTCGAGAGCTGGGGATTGGGCTCTGGTTTCCAGCGTGTCACACCCCAAGCCCGGAGTCCTGGAGAGGTGTCTGTTCAAGCACCGGTCGAAGGCCGTCTATCTGCTCGCCGACGCCTATCGGGGCCGCGACATCCGGAAGAGCACGTACGACTTCCTGCGGTTCGCCGGCGGCAGGGACGTGGAGGTGCTGGAGAGCCGTGAAGGCCCAAAGCCGATCCGGCTCAACGCGGGCGGCGCCGCCGATCTCGTCGCCTACGTGGGGCACAATGGCCTGATGGATTTCAGCCTGCCGGACGTCCAGGGCGGGACGAGCGGCGGGAGCCGCGGCGCGATCATTCTGGCCTGCGCCAGCAAGCCCTACTTCGCGGGGCCGCTGCGCAAGAGCGGAGCCAGCCCGCTGCTCTGGACCACGAACCTGATGGCGCCCGAGGCCTATACGTTGAAAGCCGCAGTTGACGGCTGGATCCTGGGCGAGGCGGGTGAAGCGATCCGCAGGCGCGCGGCCGAGGCCTACAACCAGCACCAGAAGTGCGGGATGAGCGCGGCCCTGAAGCTGTTCTCCACGGGTTGGTGAGACGGCCGTGAGCGCTTATTTCCTGCGCACGGAGCGGCTCGGATTCCGCCTCTGGGCCGCCGAGGACTTCGCGCTGGCATGGGCGCTCTGGGGTGATCCCGAGGTCACCCGACGGATCGGCGGGCCGTTCTCCGAGCCCCAGGTCCGCGAGCGGCTCGCGCGGGAGATCGCGACGCAGGAGGCGCACGGCATCCAGTACTGGCCCGTCTTCCTTCGGACGACCGGGGATCACATCGGCTGTTGCGGGCTCCGGCCCTACAACCTGGACGAAGCCATCTACGCGTTGGGCTTCCATCTCAGGCCAGGCTGCTGGGGCCTCGGATATGCCGGAGAGGCCGCGCGAGCGGTGATCGATCATGCGTTCGGCGTCCTCGGCGCGCGCGCTCTCTTCGCGGGGCATCATCCGGAGAACGATCCGTCGCGGCGGCTCCTGGCGAAGCTCGGTTTTCGCTATACCCACGACGAGCTCTATCCGCCGACCGGCATCGAGCATCCGTCCTATCTTTTGACGCGAGAGGAGCGTGGAGCATGATCGCAAGGACCTGGCACGGCCGGGTGCCCGCCGCGAAGGCGGACGCCTATCACCAATATCTTCTGCGGACCGGCATGGCCGATTACGCGGACACGCCCGGAAACCGCGGCGTCTACCGCAAAGTAGGTCTTTGATACCATGCGAAGGTGACTTGGAGAGCCATCGTTGGGATCGCGGGCCTCGCCCTCGCCCTTCTCGCGTCGGGGTGCGACGTGGAATTGGCCCGGCGGGAGACGGAGGGCCGCCCGGTGCCGCGCGCCACCCGCGGGTACATCCTGATCTCGATCGATACCCTGCGGGCCGATCATCTCGGCCTCTACGGCTATCCGCGCCCCACCAGCCCCTTCCTGGACTCGCTGGCGCGGCGGGCGACGGTCTTCGAGGAGGCCTACTCGCAGTTTCCCAGCACGCTGGTCTCCCACATGTCGATGCTGACCGGCCTCTACCCCCGGGAGCATGGGGTGTTCCCCCCCAATTCGGTGCTCTCGCCGAAGGTGGAGACTCTGGCGGAGGTGTTCCAGCGCAACGGGTTCCGCACCGCGGGATTCACCGAGGGGGGGTATGTGAGCGGGCGGTACGGCTTTCGCCGCGGCTTCGACGTGTTCGTCAGCCAGGAGCGCGGCGGAAGAGAGGGCCGGCCGCTGGAGCAGACCTTTCAGCGGGGCGCCGGCTTCCTGGAGGGCCTCGGACCGCGGGACCGCTTCTTCCTGTTCCTGCACACCTACGCGGTCCATGCCCCCTACGACGCGCCGCAACGGTACCAGGACCTGTTCTGGAGCGGACCCCCGCCGGCCGGGGCCATCCCGCCCAGGGGCCCGGCGCTCGCCCGCTGGGACCTGTCCGGCGAGCGTCCGCCGGCGCCGGTGGTCGACCGGCTGCGGGCGCAGTACGACGCCGGCATCCGCCAGACCGACGACGTCCTGCGGGGCTTTTTCAGGGAGATCGAGCGGCTCGGCCTGGCCGGCGACGTCACCGTGGTGATCACCGCGGATCACGGCGAGGAATTCCAGGAGCACGGCCGGTTCAATCACACCCAGCTCTACCGGGAGACCCTGCGCGTCCCGTTGATGGTGATCCATCCGGACGCCGGCGCGCCGGTGCGCCACGGCGGCGTGGTCCAGCTCGTCGATCTGGCGCCGACTTTCTACGAGCTGGCGCGGGTGGCGCCGCGCGGCCGGCCGTCCGGCGCCACCCTGGCCCCCCTCATCGGGCGGCCGTCTCCGCCGAGCCCCGGCACCGCCTGGAGCGAGACGATGGGCGGCGAGCGGGCCGTCTACCGCGGCGAGCGCGCGAGGTTGGACAGCCTCCTCCTCTTCGATCCTCCCGCCGAGGCTTGGCTCCCCCGGCGGGTCTCGTTCGACAATCACGGCGGCTCCCTGGTGTTCCAGGCCCGCTCCTTCCTGGAGCCCCGGCACCTGACCATCCGGCGGGGGAGCAGGATGCTGGAGCGGGTCACTCTGGTCCCCGACTGGACGCCGGTCCAGATCGCCGATTCCGGCCCCGGCCGCCTCTTTCTGGAGGCCGATGGCTGCGCGGAAGACCCGGAAGCCCGGCGGCGGGAGCCGGCCTGCCACGCCTTCCAGGTGCGCGGGCTCCGCCTCACCCGGATCGAGCTGTACGACGTCTCGCGGGATCCTGGGCAGCTCCGGGATCTCTCCAGGGAGCAAACGCGGACGGTCCACGCGCTGCTGGGGGACCTCCTGACGTTCAAGCCCTCGCCCGTGGCCGCGGCATCGGCGGCGCCGCTCGATCCCGAGCTGGAGGAGAGCCTGCGGGCGCTCGGCTACATCCGATAGCGCGCCTCTCAGCACGCCGCAACGGCTCCGATCTTTCATTCCGGGGCGGAGGCCGCGGGGCTCCTCTCGACTCGCCGCGGTTTTGGCTGATACAATTTGAGCGCTGGCAAGCAAAAGATACATAGCGATTTGTCGAGATTTTTACCGAGGAGATAGCGTGAGCTTGCAGGTTTCGATTCCGCCGGAAGGCCTCCCGTCCTATGACGAGCTGCACGTCATCTCCGACCTGCACCTGGGCGGGGACAAGGGATTTCAGATCTTCAACTCGGGCGCCGAAGCCGGGTGGCTGATCGATCAACTGGCGGCCGAGCCTGCGGAAAAGCGGATCGCGCTGCTCATCAACGGCGACCTGGTGGACTTCCTGGCGGAAGAGGACCCCCGGTATTTCGATCCGGAGGGCGCGGTGGGGAAGCTGAATCGCATCGCCACCGTCGACAAGTCCTTCCAGCCGGTCTGGGACGCGTTGCGACGGTTCGCGCAGCGGAAGGGCCGCCGTCTGATCATCAATCTGGGGAATCACGACGTGGAGCTGGCCCTCCCCTGGGTGCGCTCCCGCCTGCTCGAGATCCTCGGTGACGACGACGAGGCGGCCCGCGGGCGCATCGTCCTCACCTTCGACGGCGCGGGTTACCTCTGCCGGGTCGGCAACGCGACCGTCCTCTGCGTCCACGGCAACGAGGTGGACGACTGGAACGTCACCGATCACGAGACGATCCGGAGGATCGGGCGCGACGTCCTGCACGGGCTGCCGGTGGAGAGATGGATTCCCAACGCGGGAACGCAGCTCGTCATCGACGTGATGAACGGCCTCAAGAGGCAGTACCCCTTCATCGATCTGCTCAAGCCCGAGGCGCAGGGCGCGGTGCCGACGTTGCTCGCGCTGGCGCCGGCCCAGCGCGACAAGCTGCTCGCCATCACCGGCACGGCGCGGCGCCTGGTGTGGGACAAGGTCAAGCGCTCCGCGGGATTGCTGGGCGCCACGGAGGAGGGAGCGCGGGCCGGAAAGCCGCCGGCGCGGCCGGTCGCCGCCGCCTTCGCGAGCGACAGCCGCGATCAGGCCGACATCCTGCTCCGGGACGCCGAGGAGAGACTGCGCTGCGGCGTGAGCCCGATGGCGTTGATCGACGGCGACGAGCAGGGCACGTATCTCGGAGGGTTCACGGCCCTGAAGAAGCTCTTCCAGGGGCAGAGCCGCTCCGAGGTCCTGCGCGAGGCGCTGGACAAGCTGCGCGAGGACCGCAGCTTCGACTTCCAGATCGAGGACGACACCTTCAGGAGCCTCGACAAGAAGGTGGGGAAAGAGGTCGATTTCGTGGTCGCCGGCCACACGCACCTGGAGCGGGCCTTGAAGCGGAAGGAATCCCGGGGCTTCTATTTCAACACCGGCACCTGGGTGCGCCTGATCCGTCTGGAAAAGCCTGTCCTGGACGATGAGCAGAAGTTCGGGCAGGTCTTCGCGACCTTCGAGAAGAAAAGCATGGAGGCTCTCGACGCGTTGCCAGGGCTGATCCTGCGGCGGTTGACCGTGGCCTCCTTTCAAGTCGAGGGGGGGAAGACGCGCGGTGAGCTGCGGCGCGTCGAGACGGGGGCGGGCGGGCTCGCTCTCGAGCCGGTCGCCGGAAGCCAATTCATTCGCGATTGACGAGGAAGCCGAAAGACATGCGTACGATCACTCTGGAGCTGCTGCGCCACGGTCCCGCCCACAACCAGCTCCTGTCGCCCTTGACGCCCTATCTGGCGCTATGCCAGAACCACGGAGCGGTCACGCTGCACGTGCCTTTCGAGCACAACCAGTTCCTCTACCGGCTGTCGGCCCTGGGCTACAGGATCAACGAGGATTCCCTGGTCTTTCAGTTGAACGACACGGCGCGGGTGATGGGAGAGATCCTGGCGATGATCCCCGGGCTGACCGCC
>DASXJP010000044.1:0-7809 GCA_036497345.1 Thermoanaerobaculia bacterium | reverse complement strand
CGGGTAGTGACAGCGTCCATCGACCACACGGCGCGGGTCTGGCCTGGTCACGGCGAGTATTTTCAGAGCCTGGCCCGAGCCCGAGCTCGACTTTGCCTCCCGTCTGAATTTCGCCGGGTCATTCTGGAGGAAAGACCCCTTGAGGCCGACCTCCACGAAAAGGCCTGCAAGCTCTGCCTGCCGGGGTTCTTCGCTCATCTGCAAGGCGTCCCCTCAGGGGACTCGCAAACCTACTTGACCGCTTGGCGAGAGTACCAACGGTGCTTTCGCGATATGAAGTGAACCTCGTTGCCGAAGTCCTTCCCTCTCTTGAGCCCCTCTTCCTCCCTGCATTCCGAGAAATTCCGTCCGCGCCCTCCCGTTTTCCGGCAGCGCCCACGGAAGGGGCCACATCGCCCCCCAGAGGGGCGGCATTGCCCTCTGGTTTTTCGTGCAGTCCCTGCGGAATTTCTGTCGTGCCCTCGCTTGGGGCGGCAGCGCCCACTGGCTCGCCGGTGTTGCCCTCTGGTTTTTTGTGGAGCCCCTGCGCTTTTCCTGTCGCGCCCTCTGGAGGGGCGGCTTTGCCCAATGGAGGGCAAACACAAAAAACCAGTGGGCGCACACGGCCCTCCGTTGGGGCGGAGCAAAAAACGGGAGGGCGCGAGCGGAGAATCGGTGGGCAAAACCGCGGAAGCGAAGGGGCGAAGCGCCGAACGGGAGGGTACGGACGCCCACTGGCACGGGAGAGGGAAATTTCGCGTGGGCGGGATGGGATCTCCAGGGGAGAGGCTCGAAATCGCTCGCGGCAACCCTGCCATTTTCAATAGGAGGCGTTGGTGGCCTCGGGAGAGAGACGTCCCGACGATGGCGGACTGCCTGTGTCGTGCTGAAACGGACTGGGACGTCTCTACGGTTGCGCGGTCCGCTCGGCTCAACGAGGCTAGCTCCCCGCCTCCTCCTCGATCGCCGCCCTCTCCTCCGGATGATCGTCGAGCCAGTGCTCCGCCAGCGCCCGGTGCTCGGGGTTGAGCGACATCAGGTAGAGGCGGGCCTGATGGAGGTCCTCGATCTCCTGGAGGCTCCAGCGTTCGAGGACGCCGGTGAGGAACCCCGCGGCGGCGATCTTCGCCCGGCGGGGATCGAGCTCCTCGCCGAACGGGAGGGAGACCTCGGCCAGCAGCTCGCTCCGGCGACCCCAGTCGTAGATCTTGAGGCGGCGGGCGTAGTCGTCCACCATCCTTTTCATCTCGGGGTTGAGCTTCTCGTAGAGCATGATCCCTCCCTCTGGGCCGCCGCCAGCCCGGCGCGGGCCTCGCCCATGTACGGATGGCGGGCGAGCACGGCCCGGAACTGCTCCGTCGCCCCCGCGCAGTCCTTCTCTCCCAGCAGCGCCTTGCCCAACCCGATGTGGGCCAGGTAGTTACCGTCGTCCGTGGCCGCCAGGGCGTGGCGGAACAGGGTGGCGCTGTCCGCCCAGTAGCCTATCTGCACCCGCGTGACCGCCGCGAGCGCGAGGATCACAGCCCCCGCGGTGGCGGCCAGAAAAGCCCGGTGCTCCTTCAGGAGCCCGGCCAGGCTCCAGACGACCGCCAGGAACAGGCCGATCGAGGGGATGTAGGTGTAGCGGTCCGCCATCGCCTGCCGGCCGACCTGGACGAGGCCGATCACCGGCACGAGGGTGCCCAGAAACCAGAGCCAGCCGGTGAGGAGCCAGGGCTCCCGCCGCGCCCTCCAGACGGCGAGCGCCGTGAGCGCGATCAGCAGGAGGGCGGCCCCGGCAACCTTCCAGAGCGGAATGGCGGGCGGGATCGGATAGAAGACCGCGAGGCCCCTGGGCCAGAAGAGCTTGCCGAGGTACGCCACGTAGGAGACCAGGGCGTTGGCGGCGCGCAGGCTCCAGGGGACGGCGCCCAGCGGCGCCAGGCTCGTCTCCTGATAGCGGAGGGTGATCACGCTCGACGCCGCCGAGAGCGCCAGAAGGGGGAGCTTCTCGATCACCAACCGTCTCCAGCCGAGGTGAAGGCGGTCCAGGGGCCAGACGTCCAGCAGCAGGAGGACGAAGGGGAGGGTGACCACCATCGGCTTCGCCATCAGCCCCAGGGCCATCAGGAGGGCCACGAGCCCGTACCGGCCGATCGACGGCTGGCGGGCGTAGCGGGCCCAGGCCCCCATCGCCAGGATCCAGAACAGGGCGCTCAGCACGTCCTTGCGCTCGGCGATCCAGGCCACGGACTCGACGTGGGCCGGGTGGACCGCGAAGAGGGCCGCCACCGCCGCGCTCCGGCCCACGGCGCCGGTCATGCGGCGCAGCACCTCGAAGAGAAGCAGGACGTTCGCGAGGTGCAGCAGCAGGCTGGTGGCGTGATGGCCGGCGGGGTCGAGCCCGTAGAGCTGGCCGTCCAGCATGTGGGAGAGCAGGGTCAGCGGATGCCAGTTGCTGGCGACCTTGGCGGTCATCGTCCAGGCGAGCCCGGCGCGGGTGATCCCTTTGGCCACCCAGGGGTTGCCGACGACGTAGTAGGGATCGTCGAGGTTGACGAAGCCGTTGTGGATCGCCGGCGGCCAGGCCGCCAGGGTGAGGAGGACGAGCGCCGCGCGGGCGCCTACCAGACCTCGCGTTGCCCGCCCTCCTCGGCGCTCTTGCGCAGCAGGAGGGCGCGCCGTTTCTCGACCGCCTCGATCCAGAGCGGAACGAAGGCCACGAGGTCGAGCAGCACGGTGTCGATCTCGGAGAGCTGGGCGGCGATCCGGCGGCCGAAGGAGGCGTGGCACCAGATCAGGTCGCGCACCCCCTGCTCCTTCTCGGCCGGCGTGGGGCCGACCGCCGCCTTGATCCCCTCCACCGCTTCGAGGGCCGCCGCGTGGAGGTCGAGCAGCAGGCGGCAGCGGTGGGGGATCTCGAAGGCGTGGCGGTCGAGGATCTCCATCTCGTAGAAGCGGACGCCGCGCAGGGCCAGCACCTCCTTGAGCTTGGGGGTGAGCCCGCTGAGGAGCACGTCGAGGAAGCCGGCCGTGGGCTCCCAGACGGCGATCGACGGCACGATCTCGTCCCGCCGGACCAGCCTGGCCACCGCGGCGACGTGCTCCTCGCGACCGGCGTCCAGCTCGGCGAGGTAGTCGCGCAGGCGGACCAGGGTGGCGTGGAGCCACTCGGCCTCCTCGATGTCGCGTGGGAAGCGGCGGGAGAGGAAGTAGTCGGCGTCGTGCAGGCTCCGCGGATCGGCCGCCATCACCTCGCCGAAGGTATCGTGCAGGAAGGAGTGGATCTGGCCGATGGAGACGCAGAGGAGCTTGCGGACCTCCATGAGCTGGCCCGGGGCCACCTCGTCAGGGAAGCGTTCGAGCCCGCGCAGCACGTGGGAGCCCAGCAGCGTCAGGGCCATGCCGGCGCTCTGCCGGGCCTCCTCCAGCCGCGGGATGGGGGAGGGGGCCTCCAGCAGCGGCGCGAGTTGGGTGCGGATCAGCGTGGCGACCTGGCGGACCTTGCCCCAGATGTCCAGCAGCCGCTCCGGCGAGCAGTGCAGCAGGGCGTAATTGCTCTCCAGCACCCCCTCGATCAGGCGGATGCACCCCAGGTAGGAACGGATGCGGGGGTTCTGATAGTTGACCCGCTCCAGCGCCCAGTCGAGGGCCGTGACCCCTTCCGGAAGAGGGACCTGTTGATTGCCGACCAGGATCACGTGCCGGGGCTTGGGGCTCATGCAAGGCTCCGCGCGGGAGGGTACCACCGAGCGGGGGGAGGAAGGGAGCCCGGGACCGAAGTCCCGGGCGGGCGAGGCGCCTACTTGGTCTCGCGAAGCGCGATCTTCTTCGCGAGCTGACCGCCTTTGAGGCTGTCGTAATGGAAGGTGACGTCGCCGTCTCCCTCCACCAGGAAGAAGAGGATGCGGGTGGAGAGGCCGTCGACGCCGGGCACCATCAGGCGATTAGGCCGGTGGTCCTGTGCCTCGATCTTGTCCAGATAGGGGTCGTCCACCAGGCCGCTCGCGAGCACCTTGCCGCCGGTGATCGAGGCGATGTCCTGGCGGTGCAGCTTGTTCTGCGCGGCCATGGCGGTCATCGTCGGGATGGCGCGGTCGTTGAGCACGGGCACCTCGATCTTCCAGAGGTGGTCGCCGGTCTTCTTGACCGTGGCCTCGCCGATCGACAGGCGCGGCACATGGTAGGCGTTGAGGAGGGCGAAGGCGTTGTTGCGGTGGGTCTCGTCCTCCAGCGCCCACCCCTCGGGCACGCGGCCGACGTCGCGCTTGAAGCCGCCGATCTCGATCGCGCCGTACTGCGGATGGTTGTAGGGGTGCCAGTCGACGAGCTCGCGGCCGAGGGTGAGCTCGTCGTTGAACTTCATCAGCTCCTGATCGGTGACCTCGCCGTTCTTGTCGAAATCGGCGGGCGGGTTGTACATCTCGTTGGTGAAGGCGAGCACGCCCATCAGGCTGTAGAAGTGATCGGTGGTGGCGCCGTGGACGGTGTAGAGGTCCTTCCACGAGATGAAGTAGTGATAGCCGGGGAGGAGCTTCTCCCCCTCCTTGCCGATCAGGTCGTAGGCCTTGAGGTCCTGCGGCGGGTAGATCGGATCGGACTTGGCGCCGGGGCCGCGCAGGATCATCTGGCCGTTGTTGTGATAGCTCTGGACGGCGGCGATGTTCGGGTGCTGCAGCGCCCAGAGCGCGATCGACCGGGTCTCGGGGATCGACAGCGGGTAGGCGCCGGCGCCGGCCTGCACGTACTGCGGCTCCCAGGAGAAGCCCCAGGTGCGGTTGGGATCGACGTAGCCGGGGGCGTCCTCGTTGACGCGGCCGTCGCCGTCGTTGTCGTACCCCTCCTTGCCGAGCGCGAGGTAGTCGCCGAGCTCGCCCGGCTGCACGGGCACCAGCAGGCGCGGGTCCTTGGGGTCGAGCTTGTGGGTGCCCTGGCCCAGCGGCACCTTCTTGCGCATGGTGGTGATGTAGCCGTCGCCGTCGAGGTCGTCGTAGCCGTCCTCGTCCACCTTGCCGTCGCGGTCGTCGTCCACCGGCACCATCACGGTGCGGGGGTAGTCGGGGTCCGAGGGGCCCTTGAACCAGAGGTTGCGGCCGTCCGGATTGACCATGGGGAGGATGTAGAAGACCGAGCGGTCGAGCATCTCGGTCACCCGCGGCAGCCGGCCGTAATTCCGCAGCAGGAAATCGACGGTATAGAGGGCGGTCTCGGCCCCCTGCACCTCGTTGGCGTGGGTGTTGCCGTCGATGTACATCGCGGGCTTGGCGAGCTCGGGGCCGGTCTCCGGATTGGTGATCGTGATCATCCAGAGGTCGCGCCCCTGGATGCTCTTGCCAATGCTCTCCAGCCGGGTCCACTGCGGATAGGCGGCGGCGTACCCCTTGAGCAGGTCGACGATCTCCTCGTACGGGTGCAGCCGGTTGAAGGTGGCGTTGGGCGGATTGCCCTGCGGCCTCAGCGGCGAAGCCGCTTGGGATCGATCAGGCTCGGCCGCCTGGAGCGTGGAGGTTGCCGCCGCGACCGCCAGGATTGAGCTTAAAATAAAGGTTTTCATGGCGCTCAGGCTCCCTTCCCCACCGGGGTGGTCTTCTGGTCGCGGCCGGCGTTGTCGGTGGTCACGTCGACCACCACGCGGGCGCCGGGGCGGGCCCGCACGAGCCACTCGCCGGTGAGCGTGCCGGTGGTGCCGTCGAGCCGCTCGGAGGTGGCGAAGTTGTAGCCGTTCACGAGGTCGATCCCCTGGCCGGTCTGCAGGGTCAGCCGCACGGGGAGGTGGACCCTGGCGCGCTCCGCCTGCTTGGTGTGGGTGGCGAGATAGCCGCGGTTGCCGGCCACCGCCTTGACCTGGTAGACGCCGCCGCCGAGATCGGTCACGGTGAGCGAGAGGATCTCGACCTTCGGCAGCTTGCGCGCCATGTCGAGCACCGTCTCGGTGTGGACCGCCAGCGCGGGCTTGAGGAGGGCCAACGGCGGATTGAGCTCGATGAAGGGGTCGAGACCGCCCACCTCGGCCCGGGTGCCGTCCGGCAGGGTGACGGGGGTCCAGGGGGCGAAGGCGCCCGGAGCGTTGGCGTCCACCCAGGCGAGCACCTCGCGCTCGCGCGCGCCGGCCTCACCTCCCTTGCCGCCCGCCGCCGCGCCGCCGCCGCCCATCTGCCTCATGCGGTCGACCATCGCCTTGGGGGTGAGCTGGCCGCCCTTCATGGCGCCGGTCACCATCTTGGCGCTGAATTGCGGCGGCACCTTGTTGGCCTTGAGAAAGGCGTCGATCTTCTCCTCCCCCAGGGCCACGAAGTCGTCGGCGCTCATCGCCGCCACCTTGTCGGCCGTCAGCTCGTCGCCGCCGGCCGCCGCCTTCTTCTCCGCCTTGGGAATCCCCCAGACGTCGAGCTCCAGGGCCATGGCGCCGTACTGGTAGTAGAGCCAGGGGGTGAAGCCCCCCTTGCCGTACTGCGCGCCCGGGCGGTCGGCGGCGAGGCCGGCCTTCTTCAGGCGCTCCTTGTAGGCCTCGGCGAGCTTGTCGAGGTAGGCCTGATCGCCGGCGTCCACCTTGGTGGCCGGGCCGGCGCCGAGGAACTGCTGGACCTGCTCCTTGGTGACGTTGTTCTGGCGCACGAAGGGGAGATTCTGGGCGACCTCCCAGACCTCGTCGATGGTGTATTCCTTGTCCGCCTCCAGGCCGATGAGCTTGGCGGTCTGCGGCGGCAGCTTGAATTTCTGGGTGCCGAGGTCGCCGCCGCCGCCCAGGCTCTGGGGCGCCGCCAGCAGGTTGTTCGCGGGCCCGTAGACCACCGCCAGGGCGACGTTGCGGCGGACGAGGAGGAAGTCCATCAGAGTGCGGGTCTCGGGCGCGTAGCTCGACCAGGGGCCGGCCTCGGGCGTGGAGTAGGGGAAGGCGTGGGGGAAATTCTTGTCCGGCCAGACGCCGTCGGCCGCGTCCTCGTTGAAAGCGCCGTCGCCATCGTCGTCCTTCCCCTCGATCTCGACCCGGTAGGCGCCGGCCCGCTGCTCCATGGCATCGGCCTTGATCAGTGACCTGGGATCGGCGGGATCGGCGAGCCAGCCGCCGGCCGGATCGGGGATCCGCATGCGGGTGATCATGCCGTCGCCGTTCAGGTCGTCCGGCGGGTCCTCGGCCGTGAGACCGTCCACGTCGTGATCGAGCCGCATGTCGTTGCCGCCCCGGCGGACGCGGACCTTGGCGAAGATGGCGTCGTGAGCGTCGGGGTTGAGCGCCGGGGCCACGTAGAAGGTGGTGGTGGCGAGCAGCTTCGCCGTGGGGCTGCCGGCGGGCGCCTCGACCAGGCCGCGGAGCAGATCGAGCGCCGCCTCGGTGCCGGCGTTGTGGAACCCGGCGATGTTGCCGCCGACGAAGACCGCCGGCCGGAGATCCGGATCGGTGCCCCCGGGGCCGGCCACGCGGGCCACCCAGAGCGAGCGGCCGCCGGCCGACTTGCCGATGGCGATCAGCTTCACCGCGTCCGGATGCGCCTCCCGCCAGTCCTGAAGCTGCCGCTCGACGGCGGCGAACGAGTGGTACTCCTGGTAGCTCACGGCCGCGCGGGCCGGACCTCCGCCCAGGGCCAGCAGGCCGAGGGCGGCGGTGGCCGTGGCGGCCCGCAAGCCGGAAAAGGTGACTCTCACGGGCACCTCCTCGAAAACAACGGATGATGGCCGGCGACACGCCGGGCGGCAACTATACGCAGGCGGCCCTGGAAGGTTGCGCCTCGGATCTGGCACGGCCCTTGCTGAGGGGGATGGTGCAGTCTTAACGGTCCATTCCGGGCCGACATCCGAGCCGCAGGGCTTGTTCGAAATAGCCTTTTCTTCCTCCCACGGCAACGTCGGCGC
>DASXJP010000043.1:0-1502 GCA_036497345.1 Thermoanaerobaculia bacterium | reverse complement strand
GACCGAGGAGGAGGCTGCGGCGGTCGGTGATGGCGTAGACGACGGGGTCTTCGTCCAGTTGGCCGCGAGAGGCCTGGAGCCAGAGACGGCTGATCCATAGCAGTAGAACCGGGACCAGGAGCCAGAGACGGTTGGTGTGGCGATAGAGCTGGGCCGTGCCGAGGTTCGAGATGTAGAGGGTGAAGACGACGACCGAGGCGTATCCGCTGGCGGAGCCGAAGCTGCGGAGTTGCTCGATGTCGGCGACGTGGTAGCCGCGGCCGCTGGCGGTGGCGCCGCCACGCTCGCGGAGGCTTTCGAGCTCGGCGAAGCGTTTGACGAAGGCCAGGGAGAGGAAGAAGAAGATGCTGAAGCTGGCGAGCCAGGTGGAGACTAAGACTCCGGTGGCCGCTGAACCGGCGAGGATGCGGATGGTGTAGAGGCCGGAGAGGACGATGACGTCGACCAGGACGGCGCGTTTGAGCCGGAGCGAGTAGGCCAGGGTGGTGACCGCGTAGATGGCGAGCCACTGGAGAAATTTGTAGGGGTGGATGAGCGCCATCGAGGGCGAGACGGCGGCGATGACGTGGGGGACCAGGATGGCCAGGACCAGAGACGCGGCCAGGAACAGGACGATGACGAAGACTCCGGTGAGGGCGGAGAGGTCGCCCGAGGCGAAGGGACGGCGGCGCTTGCGGGGGTGCTGGCGGTCGGATTCGAGGTCGAGGAGGTCGTTGACGATGTAGGTGGCGGAGGCGCAGAGGCCGAAGCTGAGAAAGGCGAGGAGCGCTCCTGCAAGCAGGCCGGGGGCGTGGTTGTGGGCTAGCAGAAGGGGGAGGAAGATGAGGACGTTTTTGGCCCATTGATGGAGGCGAATGGCTTTGGGCCAGGCTTTGAGGGGAGAGACGACCTCACTGAAGGTACGGACGGGGGTGACGCCGGCAGCGCGGAGGGCGGCGCGAAGGCCCGCAGTGGGGTTGGCGACCATGGGCTGCTGGCAGCTCTGGAGGAGCGCAAGGTCGGGGAGGGCGTTGCCAATGTAGGTGAAGTTGTCGCCGAAGCGGGTCTGGAAGGCGAGGAGCTTGTTGTTGCCGGCCAGGTTGACGTGGGCGTCGGAGGCGAGGACGCCGGTGAAGAGGCCGAGGTGGTCAGCGACGCGCTGGGCGAGGGCGGCGTTGGCGGCGGTTGCGAGGTAGATGGAACGGCCGGCGGCGCGCTGCTGCTCTAGATATTGAAGGAGTTCGCGGTTGTAGGGGAGGTGGGCGACGTCGAGCTGGACGGCGTTGGTGAGGTGCTTTTTGAGGGCGGCCTTGCCCTGGGTGAGCCATTGGGGAAGGTTCAGGAGGGCAGCGGGGTGTTGGCGCGCGAGGGCGAGCGTGGAGTCGATGAGGGTGTCGGACTTGACGAGGGTGCCGTCGAGGTCGACGCAGAGCACTGGCAGCGTTGTGGTATCGAGCGGGGAGGCCGGGATAGGCAAAAAATCTTCCTTCCTTATAATTGCGGGAACCATAATGAAACGACAA
>DASXJP010000042.1:0-13746 GCA_036497345.1 Thermoanaerobaculia bacterium | reverse complement strand
GCCCTGGTACTTGCTGGGGCACTTCACCAGGAGCTTGTTGGCCTCGAGCTCCTGCGCCCTGGGGTCATACTGGCCGATGGCCACGATGCTGATGGCGTCCTCGAAGTTGGCCGGCTTCAGCCCCTTGTAGCGCACCCGGATGGTCTGCTTGGTCTTCGGGTCCTGGAGGGTGAAGAAGAGCGACTCGCGGGCGCCCACGTAGGAGTAGCTCCCCTTCTCCAGCGCTCCGGCCACCTGGACGATCCGCCCCCCCACCTTGGCGCGGTCGTAGGAGACGTACGGGGTCATCGAGTCCTTGAACGCGGTGAAGGAGAACCCCGCGAAGGCCACGAGCAGCAGGATGCCGAACAGGTAAAAGCGATTCTTTTTCATTGCTTTTTCTCCAGGTCGCGCAGCCGCGCGCCCAGCCAGAGCAGGTAGAGGAACAACCCCGTCCAGATGATGAGGTTTACGGCCACGACCCAACCGATTCCGCCGGTCACCATAGAGAACCCCTACTCATAGAGTGCCGATTTCCGCTCGGCGAGAGCCTGGACCCGGCACCGCAGGTTGTGAATCCAGAAGAACAGGGCGGTGCAGCCGGCCGAGCCGGCGAGCAGCACCTGCACCATGCGCGACTCCACCTCCACCTTCCCCTGGGCGTTGATCACCGACTGGGGGTGGAGGGAGAACATGATGCGCGGCATGATGAAGAACAGGAACGGCGCCACCACCAGGCCGAGCACGGCGTAGGCGGCCGCGAGGCGGGCGCGCTGGTCGCGGTCCTCCAGGCTGGAGCGGAGGGCCAGATAGGCGCCGTAGAAGAGCAGCGCCACCACGATCGAGGTCTGGCGCGGGTCCCAGTTCCAGTAGGCGCCCCACATCACCCGCGCCCAGAGCGCGCCGGTGACGGTGGCGAGGACGCCGAAGAGGAGCCCGAGCTCGACCGCCACGGCGGCCGCCCGGTCGTGCTTCGGGTCGCGGCGCCAGAGGAAGAGGAGGCTCCAGACCCCCGCGGCGATGAAGGCCACGAACGAGACCCAGGCCATCGGGACGTGGAAGAAGAGGATGCGGCTCGATTGGCCGATGAACCCCTTGGCGAGGGGAGCGTAGAGGAACGCGCCCACGATCACGGCCGAGAGCCAGAGCCAGAGCAGCCAGGCGAGGAGCTTTCTCATGGGTTCCATACCACCGGAAAGAGCATGAATCCAGCGACGGTGACCGTCGCATCATACAGGAGGAGCTGAAGCAGGGCCACATCGGCCGGATCGCCCGCCACCGCGGCGCGGGTGAGCTCGACGGCGATCAGCAGCAGGGGGAGCAGGACGGGGAACGCCAGCACCGAGAAGAGCGTCCCCTTGGCCCGCGCCTGGGCGATGATCGCCGCCACCAGCGTGCTGCCGGCGGCGAGCCCGAAGCCGCCCGCGGCCAGCACCCCCGCCAGCAGGCCGGGGGAGCGGACCGTGAGGCTGGTCATCGCCACGTAGACGGGAGTGACCAGCGCCTCCAGGGCGAGCGTCAGCGTCAGCCCGTAGAGGAGCTTGCCACAGAACAGGGCCGAGGGGGTGGCGGCGAGGCGCAGGGCGGTCGCGGTCTGGGTCTCCTCCTCGTGGACGAAGGCGCGGGGGAGCCCCGCGGCGGCCGAGAAGAGGAGGATGATCCAGAGCAGGACCGGCAGCACGGCCGTCCCCTGGGCGAGCGAGACCCCGATGGGTCCGAGGCTCACGCTCACCACCACCAGGGTGGTGAAGGCGAAGAGGCCGAGCGTATTCAGGGCGTAGCGGGTGCGGAATTCCCCCCGCCACTCCTTGGCGAACACCGCCACGGCTTCAGCGGCCCAGGTCGAGGCGTCCCGCCACATCGCCGAAGTCGAGGGTCGAGGGGTTGGCCACCACGGCGGCGCCGCCGGCCGCCAGGTGCTCGGCGAGCAGCTCGCGGGCGATCCGCTCGCCGGGGGCGTCGAAGTTCTGGAACGGCTCGTCGAGAAGAAGGAGCCGGGGCTGGTGGAGCAGGGCCCACCCCCATCGAAGACGTTGCCGCATGCCCGAGGAGAGCGCGCTCGCCATGCGGTCGAGAGGGAGCCCGAGGCGGTCGAGGGCCGCCAGCCCCCGGTCCGGGGGGGTGCGCCGCAGCCGGGAGAAGAATTCCAGGTTTTCTCCAACGGTCAGCTCTCCATAGAAGGCGAGGTCCGGGGAGACCACTCCGGCCCGCCGGCGTCGGCCCGCGGCGTCGAGGCTCTCCCCGCCCTCCGTATACTCAATCATGCCGCCGTCCGGCGCCAGCAGCCCGGCCAGGCAGCGCAGCAGCGTGCTCTTGCCGGAGCCGTTGGGGCCGGTGACCAGCAGCATCCCGCCGGGACCCACGGCGCCGGAGACCCCTTGCAGCACCGACAGCCGGCCGAACCGGCGGCGGACGTTCTCGAAGCGAAGGGCGGTGGTCGTCGTGAGCACGTGCGAAATATAACCTCTGTTGAGGCGGAGCGCCCCGCCCTTGAGGGTAGGGGGTGGGGCTATCCCGGACGCCTACCCCGGCGCTAGCATCCCCTGACCATGAAACGAGCCCTAGCCGCCCTTCTCCTCATCTGCGCCTGCATCTGCGCCTGCGCTCCCTCCCCCCGCCCGAAGACCGCGCCGGACCTCCAGGTGCCGAATCTGGATGAGCGCGCTCTCCTCCTCCTGCTGGTCGACCGGCAGACGTACGACGAATTCATCGTCCAACAGAGTCTCAAGGGGGACGCCTCGTTACGCGAGGACCTGGCGGTGGCCCTGGGGCGCATCCCGGACCGGCAGGGGCGTTCGGCGCTGGAGGGGCTGCTGATCGACGAGGAGCCGGCGGTGCGCCGGGCGGCGGCGTTCTCGCTCGGGCTGCTGGGGGACCCGGAGGCGCAACAGGCCCTCTTCGCCGCCGCCCGCGACAAGGATCGGGAGGTGGGCGTGCTGGCCGTCGAGGCCCTGGGGCGGCTCGGAGCGCGGACGGTGGACGTGCTGGAGGCCCTCCTGCCGCTGCCCGAGCCGGAGCGCTGGGCGCGGCTCCTCCCCCATCTCTTCCGCTTCAAGGACGACACGGTGGTCTCGCTCGCCGAGCGCGGCCTGGCCCAGACCGACCCGGAGCTGCACGCCCGCGCCGCTTATGCGCTATCGCGCGAGCCCAAGGCTCAAGCCCTGCCCACGCTGCGCAAGCTCCTGGCCGATCCCGCGCCGCGCGTCCGCGCCTGGGCCGCCCGCGCTCTGGGGATCGTGGGCGGCGAGGAGGATCTCGCCCTCTTGCGACCTTTGCTCGACGACCCCGGCTCCGGCGATCCCGGGCCCCTGATCCAGGCCCTGCGCTCGGCGCGGGCGCTGGCCGCGGGCGGCAAGGCGAAGCCCATCGCCGGCTGGACCCCGCGCCTGCGGGCGCTCCTCGATGATCAGCGTCCCGGCGTGCGGATGAGCGCCATCGAGACCTCCGGGGTCTGGGGATCGCCCGAGCTGAGCTCCGTCCTGGAGGCGCGCGCCGCGGACGGGGAGACCTGGGAACGGGGGATGGCGCTGGCGGCCCTGGCGGCGGGCAAGGACCCGAAGGCCCTGGCCCTGGCCCAGGACGCCGCCGGAGCGAAGGAGGACGTTCTGCGGGCCCGCGCCGCCGAGGCGGCCGGCGCGATCGGCCTGCCGGCGGCGGGCGCGCTCCTCGAGAAGCTGGCCGGGGATCCCAGCCCGCGGGTGCGCGCCGCGGCCCTCTCCGCCTGGCTGGAGGACGACGATCCCAAGGCCGCCGGTGCCGCCGATATCGCGCGCCGGGCCCTCACCGATCCCGATCCGACCGTGCGCGGCACCGCGTTCGACTGGCTCACCGGGCATCCGCTGGCGCCGCTGGGCAATCTCGCCGCGGCCCTGCCGGCCGTCTACCAGGAGGGGACGCAGGAGGAGGGGCTCGCCGCCGTGCGCGCCATCGCCGCGCGGGCGGAGGGGGAGCCGGCGGAGCGCGGGGCGGGGATCGCCCTGCTGGAGAAGCTGACCGAGGGGGGGCCCTACGTGCTGCGGCGGGAGGCCGGGGTCGCCTTAAGCAAGCTCGGCCAGAAGGTGCCTCCGCTGCAGCCCGCGGAGCGGGTCAAGGACACCGAGGTCTACCGCCAGATCGTCGAGCGCACCCGCCGGCCGCACACGGTCGAGATCCGCACCCAGCGGGGGACGATCACCGTGCGGCTCGCCTGCCCCCAGGCGCCGATGACCTGCCTGGACTTCCTGACTCTGGCCGCGCAGGGGTTCTTCGACGGCCTCACCTTCCACCGGGTGGTCCCCGACTTCGTGATCCAGGGGGGCGATCCCAAGGGGGACGGCAGCGGCGGCCCCGGCTACGCCATCCGCGACGAGATCAACCGCCTGCGCTATGACCGCGGGGTGGTCGGCATGGCCCTGGCCGGTCCGGACACGGGCGGCAGCCAGTTTTTCATCACTCTCTCCCCCCAGCCGCACCTCGACGGCGGCTACACCGCCTTCGGCGAGGTGACCGCCGGCGCCGAGGTGCTGGACCAGATCCGGCTGGGGGACCGGATCGAGAAGGTGGTGGAGGTGAGATAAGATCCCAGGTCATGACGCTCAAGATCCTCCTCCTCGCGCTCTCTTCCACCGTGGTCCTCACCGCTCTGGCGGGGGCGGCCGATCCTCCCAAGCCTTCCCTGACGGCGAAGCCCGCCGCCGCGGAGGAGGCCGCGCTGGTCGGCCCCACCACCCGGGAGAAGGTCGAGGCGGCGCCGGAGTGGGTGCAGGCCGAGGTGGACGCCAAGCCGGACGCGGGCGCGGCCCAGGCCCTCGGCACGGTCGAGCCGGGGGCGGAGGTCACGGTCTTCCTGGGCACCTGGTGCGGCGACAGCCGGCGCGAGGTGCCGCGCTTCTGGAAGGCCCTGGACACCGAGGGGGGCGCCGTCCCCTTCCAGATCCGCTACGTCGGCGTGGACCACGACAAGAAGCAGCCCGCCGACCTCATCAAGGAGAACGACGTCCGCTACCTGCCGACGTTCATCGTGCGCCGCGGCGGCCATGAGGTGGGGCGGATCGTCGAGAGCTCGCCGCACGGCGTCGAGCAGGACCTGCTGGCGCTGCTCACCGGCAAGGCTTCAGGCGTGCTCACCACCCGGCAGGACCTCACTCCGGCGACCTCCCACCCCTGAGGGTAATCGCCTCCTTCCGGAGACTCTGAAACCTTGGCCTCGAGCCTGCGTATCCACCCATGACGCGGGGAGCGGAGCAACCGACCGACGAGGAGCTGGTTGCGGCGGTCCTCGGAGGAGACCGGGAACGGTTCGGCGACCTCATCGAGCGGTACCAGGCGCGGCTCGTCAACTATCTCTTCCGGCTGCTCCGCAACGCGGACGACGCGCACGACCTCGCGCAGGAGGTGCTCGTCAAGGTGTACCAGGTCCTGGATCGGTACGACCCGCAGTACAAGTTCTCCACCTGGCTGTTCCGGGTGGCCCAGAACGCGGCGATCGACCAGATCCGGCGGCGGCGTCTCAAGGTGGTCTCGCTCCGTCAGGAGGACGACGAGGGGGAGAACCGGGACTGGGACCTGCCGTCGCCCGAGCGGGGACCCTACGGCGAGATGCGCAACCGGGAGAGGGGTGGCGCGATTCAGGAGGCGATCGACACCCTTCCTTGGGAGTACAGGGAGCTGATCCTGCTCCGGCACTTCGGCGAGCTGCCCTACGAGGAGATCGCCAGGTTGAAGCAGATGCCCCTGGGGACGGTGAAGAACAAGCTCTTCCGCGGGCGGCAGATGCTCAAGGAAAAGCTCCAGGACTTTTTGAGCGACTGACAGGCTTCAGGAGACAGGTCATGAGCAGGCCCGATCACAACACCTACCGCGAATGGCTGGCCCTGGATGCCGACGGCATGCTCGACGGCGCGGAGCGGGCGCTCCTCGACGACCATCTGGCCTCCTGCGCCGACTGCCGGCGCGAGCGGGAGAAGAGCCTCGCTCTCGACGCCCTGCTCCAGCGCTCCGCCCTGCCGGTGCGCGCCGACTTTCGCGCGTCGGTGATGTCCGCCCTCCCGACCGCCGGCTGGGAGGCCCGCTCGCCCCGCGCCTGGCGCTTCACCGCGGCGGTGATCGTGCTGCTGGGCGCTCTCGCCGCGGCCCTGATGGCCGCCGGCTCCGCTCCCGCCTCCTCGGGGTTGGGCACCCTCGCCGCGGTGGGCGGCATGCTCCAGGCCGCCGTGGTGGCCGGCGCCGGCCTGCTGGGCGCCTCCTGGAAGGGGATCGGCATGGTGGTCGACAAGGTGATCGCCTCGCCGGTGAGCCTCGGCGCCTTCGGCTTCCTCGTGCTCTGCCTCAACCTCTTCCTGGTCTCGCTGATCCGCCGCAAGCGGCCCACTGGCGCGGCAACCGCCGCGGCCCAGCGGTCCGGACGGAATCCACGGATGTAGGGGCGCCCCTGTGTGGGCGCCCTGCCGTTTCGGGGCGGCCCCCAAAAGCAGGGCGGCCACGCAGGGCCGCCCCTACAGTTGCAATCTCTCCTCGCGTAAGATCTCCGGTGTGAAAACACTGCCGCCCCTGCTGCTGCTGGCCCTCCTGGCCGCTCCGCTCCTGGCTTCTCCGGTTATCGCGCAGGCCCCCGCTTCCCGGGGCGAGCCGGCGCTGCGCCTGGAGGCGGGGAGCACCACGGGGCAACAGCTCGTGGCCATCGGCCGGGACGTCAGCGTCGAGGGGGAGGCGCTCTCGGACGTCGCCGCCCTGGACGGCTCGGTCGACGTCTCCGGGAAGGTGGACGGCAGCGTGATCGTGCTGCGCGGCGACGCGCGGCTCGCTCCCACGGCCCGCGTGGCCGGCGACGTCTACGTGGTCGGCGGCCGCATCCACGCCGCCCGCGGGGCGCAGACGGGGGGGCGCATGGTCTCCTATCCCAACGCGTCCAACGCCTGGCTGACCCTGCTCGAGGGGCCGTCGATCGGCCTCGGCTTCGCCTCCCGCCTGGTGCTGGGGGCGAAGCTCGCGGTGGTGGCCTCGTGGGCCCTGCTGCTGCTCCTCTTCTTCGCCACCAGCGGACGGCAGCTCATCGAGACCGCCGAGGGGGTGCGCCGCGAGCCGTTCCGCAGCTTCTTCGTGGGCCTCACCGGGGTCGTCTGCCTGGTGCTGACCGCCCTCTTCTTCACCGCCTTCGCCCGCGGCATCCTGGGCGTCCCCTTCGTGGCGCTGATCGTCTTGTTAGGGGTAGTGCTCAAGCTCTGGGGGACGGTGGCGGTCTTCTATGCCCTGGGCGACTGGCTCTCCCGCCACGTCTTCCGCCGCCGCTTCCAGCCGCTCAACGCCGCCACCGTCGGCCTGCTGGTGCTGGGCGCGATCAAGCTCGTCCCCTGGCTGGGCGTGCTCGCCTGGTACATGGTGACGTTCATCGGCGTCGGCGCCGCCCTGTCGACCAAGCTGGGGCGGCGCGAGCCGTGGTTCGAGCTGGCATAGCGATTCTCAATTTCTGATACCTTACCGACCGGCAATTTCCGCCAGAGGGAGCTCTTCGGATGCGCTCGGCTGTGGGCCGCGTGGCCCTCCTGCTCTTCGGGTCCGGATTCTGCGCGCTGGTCTACCAGACGGCGTGGCTCCGGATGTTCCGCCTGATCTTCGGCGCCTCGACCGCGGCCTCGGCCGCCGTGCTGGCGATCTTCATGGCCGGGCTCGGCTTCGGCGGCCTGCTGCTGGGCAAGCGGGCCGACCGCCACCCCTCGCCGCTCGGCCTCTACGCCGGGCTGGAGGCGGGGATCGCCGTCTCGGCCGGGCTCTCCCCGTTCCTGCTGGCGCTGGTCGAATGGCTCTACGTGGCGATGGGCGGCAGCGCCCGGCTGGGGCTCGCCGGGAGCAGCGTCGTCCGCCTGCTGCTCTCGCTGGTCGTGCTCGGGCTCCCCACCTTCCTGATGGGGGGCACGCTGCCGGCCGTGGCGCGGGCCGTCGAGGGGCGGGCCGACTTCGGCCGCCGGGTGGTGGGGCTGCTCTACGCCGTCAACACCCTGGGCGCCGTGCTGGGAGCGCTCCTCACCACCTTCTGGCTGCTGGAGACGGTGGGAATCCGCAAGACCATCTGGATCGCCGCCCTGCTCAACCTCCTGGTGGTGCTCGCCGCCCGCGGCCTGGCCCGCGAGCTGCCGGCCGAGCCGGCCGAACCGGGAGATACCGCCGCCTCCGAGCCGGCCGCTGACGAAGCCCCCGAAGAGCCCACGCCGTGGCCCGGCTGGCTGCCGCCGTTCGCGGCGGCGCTGGTCGGCTTCGCCTTCCTGCTGATGGAGCTGGTCTGGTACCGCATGCTGGGACCGCTCCTCGGCGGCTCCTCCTACACCTTCGGGCTGATCCTCGCCGTGGCCCTGCTGGGGATCGGCCTCGGCGGCCTGATCTACGGCGTGGGGAAGCGCCAGCGCCGGCCCACGATGCTCTCGTTCGCCGCCACCTGCGCGCTGGAGGCGCTGCTGATCGCCCTCCCCTTCGCCCTCGGGGATCAGGTGGCGGTGCTGGCCGCCCTGCTGCGCCCCCTGGCGGGAGCGGGATTCCTGGCGCTGGTGGGCGGATGGGCGGCGGTGACGGCCATCGTGGTGTTGCCGCCGGCCCTCGTCGCCGGCTACCAGTTCCCCCTGCTCATCGCCCTCCTCGGCTCCGGCCGCCGCCGGGTCGGCCGCGAGGTGGGGGTGACCTACGCCGCCAACACCCTGGGCGCCATCCTGGGCTCGATCGCCGGCGGCTTCGGGCTGATCCCCCTGCTCACCGCCCAGGGGGTCTGGCGGCTGGTGGCGCTCCTCCTGCTGGCCCTCGCCGCCGTGGCGATTCTGGCCGGCCTGCGCGCGGGCTCCCCCCGCCGGACGGCGTTCGTTCCCGTCGCGGCCGGGGTGGTGGGGCTGCTCTTCTGCGCCGCCACCGGTCCCACCGCCTTCTGGCGCCACACGCCGATCGGCGCCGGCCGGGTGAGGGTCGCCGAGTGGAACGGGCCGAACGACGTCCGCAACAAGATCGAGGACATGCGCCAGCGCATCGTCTGGCAGGCGGACGGCGTCGAGAGCAGCGTCGCGCTCGACCTCGCGGACGAGTACGCCTTCATCGTCAACGGCAAGTCGGACGGCAGCGCCCTCGCCGACGCGCCCACCCAGGTGATGAGCGGCCTCACGGGCGCCCTGGTCCACCCCAACCCGCGGCGGGCCCTGGTCATCGGCCTCGGCACGGGGAGCACGGCCGGCTGGCTCGCCAAGGTGCCGACCATGGAGCGGGTGGACGTCGTCGAGCTGGAGCCGGCCATCACCCACGTGGCCCGCGTCTGCGCCAAGATCAACCAGGATGTGCTGGCCAATCCCAAGGTCCACCTCTACATCGGCGACGGGCGGGAATTCCTGCTCACCACCCGGAGCGATTACGACCTCATCTTCTCCGAGCCCTCGAACCCCTACCGGGCCGGGGTGGCGAGCCTGTTCAGCCAGGACTTCTACAAGGCGGTGATCCAGCGGCTGCGCCCCGGGGGGATCTTCCTCCAGTGGCTCCAGGGGTATGAGCTCGACGCCCAGGTGGTGCGCACCGCCTACGCCACCCTCGGCTCGGTCTTCCCGGCGGTCGAGAGCTGGCAGGTCCACCGCGCCGACCTCCTGCTGATGGCGAGCCGCGAGCCGGTGGTGCACGACCTCGACCGCGTCCGCGCGCGGGTGGCTCAGGAGCCCTACCGCACCGCCCTCACCCGCATCTGGGGCGTGGAGGGGGCCGAGGGTTTCTACGCCGGCTTCGTGGCCACGCCGGCCTTCGCCCAGGCAGTGCGCAAGGCCGAGGGGGACGCCGTCAACACCGACGACCATCCCATCCTGGAATTCGGCTTCGCCCGCAACCTGGGGCGCTTCGGGCTGTTCCGGCTGGGCGACCTCTACGATCTGGTGAAGGCCCGCCACGAGGACCGTCCCGCGGTCATGCGGGGGGCGCCGCTCGACTGGTCGCGCGTGGGGGAGATGCGGGTGGCGCGCGCCGCCTTCTGGGAGGACCTCATCCCCGATCCCGAGCCGCGGGGGGACCGCGGCGCCCGGCTGCGCATCGCCGCCCGCCACGCCTGGACCCGGCACAACTTCTCCCAGGCCTGCGCGAGCTGGTTTGCTCAAGCCCAGCCGCCGGTGACCCACGCCGACCGCCTGCTGGTGGCCGAGTGCCTGGCCGACGGCCGCGACCCGCGGGCGCCGCAATACGCGGGGCTGCTCGCCGCGGAGCAGCCGATCGAGACCGACCTCGCGCTGGCCACCTGGCTCGCCAATACGGGCCGGGCGCCCGAGGCGGGGGAGCGGATGCTGGCGGCGCTGGCGGCCTACCGGACCGACCCCTGGGTCTATCGGCCGCTGGTGCGGCGCGCCCTGCCAGTGGCGGTCCGCCTGGCGCGGGAGGACCGGGCGCTCGCCCCCCGTCTCTACCAGGCCCTCAGCCACCCCTTCGCCGTGGACATGTTCCAGCAGCCCCGCCTGCTCTCGCGGATCTGGATCAGCCGCGCCGTCGACGCCCAGAGCCTCTGCGTGGACGCCATCGCCCCGCTGGAGCCGCACGTCCCCTGGGAGGAGCCGTTCCTGACCTACCGCTATCAGTGCTATCAGACCCACCACCACCCGCTGGCCGCCCGGGCGCGGCGGGACCTGGAGACGTTCCTGGAGGATGCGCCGCCGAAGCTGGCGGCGGGGTTGGGGCCGTAGCGGCCCCCCGCCCGAAACCTCACCATGCCCATCGCCCTCCCGCCGTCCGGGAGAGGGGAACGCGGTTGAGGCGGTGGTGCTTATAGGAGGCGTTATCGGTCTGATCCGTCGGATCGGTCGGATCGGTCCGATCCGTCGGATGGCCTCTCTTTTAAGCCGGCTTCCTACAAGCACCACCGTTTCAACCGCGTCCCCCTCTCCCGGACGGCGGGAGGGCGATGGGCATGGTGAGGTTTCGGGCGGGGGGGCTGCCTTGACCCCCACCCCCCGATTTCATACGCTCGGGGCCTACCGCCGCGCTGCGGCGGAGGGAGGGGTCTACATTTCATGGATTCGATTCGTACGATCGGAGTCGTCGGCGCGGGCACGATGGGCCATGGCATCGCCCAGGTGGCCGCGCAGAGTGGATATCAGGTCATTCTGGTGGACGTGGTGCCGGCGGCGCTGGAGCGCGGCCGGACCCAGATCGGCAAGGGGTTGGAGCGGCTGGTCGCCAAGGGCAAGCTCGCCGCCGAGGACCGCGATCAGGCCCTGGGCCGGCTGACCACCGGCGGCGATCTCGCGGCCCTCGCCGGCGCCGACCTCGTGGTCGAGGCCGTGGTCGAGCGCGAGGAGGTCAAGCGCAACGTGCTCTCCGAGCTCGACCGCGTCTGCCGGGCGTACACCATCCTCGCCACCAACACCAGCTCGATCTCGATCACCCGGCTCGCGGCCGCCACCTCGCGGCCGGAGAAGGTGATCGGCATGCATTTCATGAACCCCGTGCCGGTGATGCAACTCGTCGAGGTCATCCGCGGCCTCGCCACCAGCCAGGAGACCTGGGAGGCCGTCGAGGCCGCCTCCCGCAACATGGGCAAGACCCCGGTCGAGGTGCACGACGCCCCCGGATTCGTCTCCAACCGGGTCTTGATGCCGATGATCAACGAGGCCATTTTTTGCCTCCATGAAGGCGTCGGGAAGGCGGAGGCGATCGATGAGGTTATGAAGCTCGGGATGAACCATCCCATGGGACCCCTGGCGCTGGCGGACCTGATCGGCCTCGACGTCTGCCTCGACATCCTGCGGGTCCTGCAGCAGGGGTTCGGCGATCCCAAGTACCGCCCCTGTCCGCTGCTGGTCAAGATGGTCGACGCCGGCCGGCTCGGCCGCAAGTCGGGCCGCGGCTTCTACGAGTACGGGGAAGGAAAGTAGGACGAGGATGTACTGCCAGGTCTGCGGAGCACCCAACCGGGACGATCACGAGTTCTGCGTCCGCTGCCACCAGAAGCTCCTGGTGCTCTCGGGCTCCCTGCGCGAGGAGGAGGAGGCCTACGAGGAGAGCGGCGAGGAGAGCTTCTCGTTCGACGAGCACCTGCTCGAGCGGATCTCGATCCTGGAGGAGGCGGTCAAGCGCACGGCCGAGACCGTCCGCCAGCTCCTCGGCGCCCTGCACAAGCAGGAGAAGAACATCCTCATCAACCAGACCGGCCTCTCCGCCCTGCGCGAGCTGCTGGAGACGAAGAAGTACATCGGCTGGGACGAGTGGAGCGAGCTCTGGGAGTCCAAGATGGACTACCAGCTCCTGGCCCTGGAGAAGCGCGAGCGCTTCCTGGCCACCAAGGAGCGCATCGCCGGCCTCTACCACGGCGACAAGCGGAAGCTCTTCCTCCAGTACCTGGAGGACGCCGAGTACGCCCTCTTCGCCTTCGACATCGAGCGCGCCGTGGGCGCCCTGGAGGCCGCCTACAAGCTCGATCGCGGCAACTACGAGCTCGCCTACTTCCTCGGCGAGACCCACTTCAACGAGGCCAACAGCGAGGCCGCCCTGGGCTACTTCGCCCGCGTGCTGGAGGTCAAGCCGGACCACTACGAGGGCCTCGTCTACAGCGGCGTCATCCACTACGAGCGCGGCGACCACGCCCGCGCCGAGGAGCACTTGAAGCGGGCGGTCGCCATCTATCCGGACAGCTTCCTGCCCCACTTCAGCCTCGGCGCGGTCTACGCCGGCAAGGGGGACCTCGCCAAGGCGGTCCTCTTCCTGGAGCGGGCGGTCGAGGTCGATCCCGTCCCCCAGGCCCTCTACCTGCTCGGGAGCTGCTACTACGAGATGGGCAAGCTTTCCTCGGCCGTGCACTACCTCCAGGAGGCGGTGCGCCACGATCCGGCCTTCGAGGAGGCCCACCATCTGCTGGGGCTCGCCTATCTCGACCGCCACTGGACCCGCAAGGCGCTCGACGCCTTCCGCCAGGCGCAGCGGCTCAACCCCAAGCGGCTCCAGTACCAGGACCTGGTGAGCTACCTCTCCGGCCACAACGGCGTTCCCCTCCCGCAAGTGGACGGCGAGGCCGCCGTCTGGTTCCGCAAGGGGGAGGAGTACCGCTCGCGCGACAACCTCAAGCAGGCCCACTCCTGCTACCGCCGCGCCCTGGCTCTCGATCCGGACAACCCGACGCTGCTGATGTCCTACGCCCTGCTCTGCCTCAACATGAACCGCAGCCAGGAGATCGAGGCGGTGACGCGCAAGGTGCTCGACTTGAACCCCGGCGAGACCCTCAAGGCCACCGCCTACGCGGCGCTGATCGAGGCGATGCGCAGCCAGGGCAAGTTCCGCGAGGGGAACCGCATCGGCGAGCTGCTGCTCGACGAGGGGAGCTCCAACTTCACCAAGTCGATCGCCTACTACGAGATGGCCTACAACCTGGCGGAGATGGAGGAGGACCTCGACGAGGCCCTCGACTACGCCCGCCGGTCGGTCGAGCTGGCGCCGGACGAGATCAAGCAGTTCCCGCTCGCCGCGCTCGGCTGGGTGCACTACAAGCGCAAGGAGTTCGACAAGGCGGTCGACTTCCTCTCGCGGTCGAGCGAGCTGGGCACCTCACCCACCACGCTCACCCATCTGGGGATGGCCCTCCTGGCCTCGGGCGAGGAGGACCGGGCCCGCTCCGTGCTCGCCCAGGCCCGCTCCCTCGGCGACCGCGGCGAGGCGCTCCAGGAGAAGATGATGGAGTGCATGAAGGACTCCGCCCGTCTCATCGAGCGGGCGCGCCGCGGGCCGCGGAAGTAGCGGAAGAGCCTCCTGTAGGGGCGGCCCTATGTGGCCGCCCTGCTCCGAAGGAACCCCCCCGCCCAG
>DASXJP010000041.1:0-8063 GCA_036497345.1 Thermoanaerobaculia bacterium | reverse complement strand
TTGACCGCCACCAGCAGGACCTCCATGTTGTCCCGCCCCGGCTCGCCCTCGGTGAGCACCACGTAGTCCAGCCGCACGTCGTTGATGTCGAAGGGGATGTACTGCTCCGCCTCCCACTGGATCGAGTCCGCCAGCTCCTCCTCCGACATCGCCGGCAGCTGGATCTTCTTGATGATCACCGAGTGACCCGACAGCGACGTCGCGTAGCCGGCCCCCTTGACCTTGGTCTGGTCGTTGAGACGGTGGATGGCGTCCACCACCAGCGACGAGTCCATGATCGAGCCGTCCACGATCGCCTCGGGAGACAGCGGCTCCACCCCGAGGCGCTGGAGATGGAACTCCCCCTTGCGCTCCCGGAGCTCGACCAACTTGATCGCTGAGCTGCCGATGTCGAGACCGACTACGCCCTTCTTGGTACGGGAGAAGAACACTGTTGACTCCCCCAAAGTCCAACGTTCAAGCCTACTTAACTACGGGTACTTAAAGCTTCGCTCGAAGCTACCAGCAAACCCACACCTCTGTCAAGGTGCCCATGCATCTATGGCTATATTGTCCAGTGCAGGAACTCTACACTCTCCCCGAATCGCTTGCAAGCCCTGTTTTTCTAGATTCCAACGTGGTTTAGGCATCCCGGGCCAATAAAACCGGGGCTTTGGAGATGTCCCCCGAAGGGGACGGCGGGCGGGGGAGCGCTATATGTGGGGGGTAGGGTCGGCGGGACCGCAGGAGATTGGGGAGGTCTGGTCCGTCCGGGGCATCAAGGCCCCGGGCTACGTCTCAACCAGGAAGCCGGCTAAGCCGGCTCAAAAAATTGTCACAGCCTTTCCTGGAGCCGGCTTCAGCCGGCTTTTCGGTTGCCTCGTAGCCCGGGCATTGATGCCCGGGCGGGGCGGGCGCGCACCGAGGCCCGGCTACACATGCGGAAACCTCGCATTCCACGCCACCTCCCACAGAAACCCGTCCGGGTCCGCGAAGTACCCCGCGTACCCGCCCCAGTCCGTCGGGTGGCCCGGCTTGACGATCCGCCCGCCCCCGGCCGCGGCCTCGGCAAGGAGGCGGTCGACCTCTTCTATAGAGCGGACGTTGTGGGCGAGCGCGAAGCCGGGGAAGCCGCTCCCCTCGGCGGGCACGGCGGCGTCCGCGGCCAGGTCCTCCCGGGGGAAGAGCGAGAGCCAGGTCTTCCCCATCTCGAAGAACGAGACCACCCCCGGCGGCGAGGGGAGCGGCGGCAGCCGCAGGACGTCCCTATAGAAAGAGGTCGCCCGCTCCAGATCGCGGACGCCGAGCGTGATGAAGCTGACCCGGGGCTCCATGACCTCCTATCCCTTCCCGACTTCCTTCACATACCGCAGCATGTCCACCTCGAACCCATTCCTCTCATAGAAAGCCCGGGCACGGTCGTTCCCCGCGAACATGTTCAGCGTCAACAACCGATATCCCCGTCCCGCCGCCCACGCCTCGACCGCCGCCATGAGCGCCTTTCCCACACCCCGCCCCTCCCCCGCCTCGGCCACGGCGATGATCGACAGATGCCCGTGCGACTCCTGAGTGAAATAATCGGTCTGCGTCAACGCGTAGGCGATCCCCAGCGGACCGTCGAGCGGATCCTCCGCCACGAGCAGGACGGCATCCTCCGCCAGGTGGTCGAACGCCGCCGCCAGCGTCCGCCGCTCGGCGCCGTCCAGATCCTCGGGAGACCGCAGCGCCGACGGGCCGAACGCGCGCAGCCGGGGGACCAGATCCAGCGCGAAGGCGCGGTCCGCCTCCCTGGCGGGACGGACGATCATGTCGTTGGAGCGATGCAAGAAGCTCACCTCCGAAACTCCGCGATGACCTCTATAAGGCCCACGATATACCGGTTGAAAATCCTACTTCAACCCCAGCTTCTTGCCCTGCTCCAACAATCCCACCGCCTCCGCCAGCCGCTTCCGCCGCGTCTCCTCTTTCTTGGCGTCCTCGATCCAGCCCACATACTGTCGGCGATGGGAAGGGTCGAGATTGGAAAAATTCGCCCACGCCGCGCCGTTGGCCCGCATCGCCTCCTCGATGTAACCCGGGACGGAATCACCCACCCGCTTCGCGGGAGCCATCTCCGCGACGGGGTCCTCCAGGGGAGGAGGCGCCTTGGCCAGCCCCGCCGGGGTCATCTTCCCTTCACGGACCATCCGCGCGAAACGCTCCCGGTTGATCGCGGACCACTTACTCTTCGCCTTCCGCGGCGTGAACTTCTGGGCATACCGGTCCTCGTCGATCGTGCGCACGATGCTGTCGATCCACCCGAAGCAGAGCGCCTCCTCGACCGCGTCGTCATACTCCACCCGCGGCTCGCCGGTGTGGCGCTTGTTGTAGACGAGCCAGATCTCGGTCTCGCGGTCATGGTGGGCCGCGAGCCAGGCTCGCCAGTCGGCGCGGGTGGTGGGGTGGAGGGTGGTCACAATATCCTTAGCGAGCTATCCGGGGGGTTCGGGAAAATTAGAATACTGTCACTGTGAATCCTCAACGGAGTTTGGCCCGCTTCCGCATCTGGAGCAGGGCGTCGAGCAGGCGTTTGCGGGGCTCGGCGTGGGGATCGCCAGGGCGCGGGGCCAGGGCTTGGTGGAGCAGAGGGTTGTCGAGGAGGTCCATGGTTTCCTGCGATTTTATGGCATCCCAGGGCCTGCGCGCCGGAGGACCCGGAACAAGGACACAAAGGACTGCAAGGACGCCAAGGACAACAAGGACGGGTAAAAAGGTGCTGAGAACGGTGCTCTCTTGTCCTTGGAGTCCTTTGGGTCCTTGCAATCCTTGATGTCCTTGAGAAATTTTTCGGCAACCTCTTTCCGCCGCGCAGGCTCCTCGGCCGGCGAGCCCCGGGGCCAGCCCGGAACGGGCCAGCAACCTTTGCAATGAGCCGCCACAAGGTTGCAATGGCTCGTTCCAAGGTTGTACGGACCGTTGCAAGCTTGCAATGGCTCATTGCAAGGTTGGAATCCTCCGTTGCAAGCTTGCAATGGCTCATTCCAAAGTTGTAGGGCTCATTGCAAGGTTGGAACGGCCCGTTGCAAGCTTGAATTACGCCCTTTCAAGCTTGCAACGGGCCGTAGGGGCATCAGAAGCCCCGGACTTAACCGCGCCGCGCCTACTCCTCCGTCCGCACCTCCACGTCCTCCTCGGAGCGGCGGAGCACGTTGGCCACGTAGTCGATGAGGGCGGCGTCGACGATGCGCTGCTCGGCGGCGCGGCGGAGGAGGAGCACCGAGGCGCTCGCCTCACGGCCGATGCCGAGGGACATGAAGATGTCCGCCGCGGCGAGGATCTCGGCCGCCGCGACCTCCGGCTTCTCCTGGCGCAGGAGCACCGCGCCCAGCTCGAGGCCGGTGAGGGCCGCCTTGTAGACGAGGTCCGCTTCCGCGAATCCCTGTTTCACCTCGCGCAGCGCTCCCTCCGCGCGATCCAGCTCGCCCAGGGCGAGGTTGATCCGCCCTTCCAGCCAGCGGACCTTCAGCTCGTTGACCCGGCCGCCAGGGTCGAGCCCGCGCGCCCGCGCCTGCCAGAGCGCGATGCGCGCCTCCCGGAGCTGGCCGGCGTCGAGCAGGAAGAGGGCCTGGTTGTGCAGCGCCATGTGGACCAGACGGGGGTCGCGGTCCTCGTCGAGCCCCTGGAGGCCCCGGGTGATGAGCTGGAGGGCCTCCTCGGTCCGTCCCTGATAACCGACCACCATCCCCTTCTTGAGGAGCGCGCGGCCGGCCTCGTGCTCGTCGTTGCGCCGCTGGTAGATGCCGATCACCAGGTCGAGCGCGGTCTCCGCCAGGTTGAAGCGGCGGCCGTCGCTGAGCAGCGAGGCCTGCACGGAGAACAGGCGCGCGGCGAGGAGATCGTCCTGGGTGCCCTCCAGGAATTTCTCGGTGGCGCGCCCGAGGGCCCGCTCGGCGGCCCCGAGGTCGTCCGCCACCCGGTAGGCGTTGCCCAGCTCGACCCAGGCCCGGCACTGGAGGTCGGCCAGGGCCTGGGGGGAGAGGTCGCTCAGGCGTATCGATTCGGCGAGCCCGCGCGCCCGTTCGGCCAGCCGCACCATCTCGGCGGGATTCTCGTGGCGGAGGGCCCAGCTCTGCTGCAGGAGGGACTCGAACAGCGGCACCCCCTGGAGGGGCTCGGGCACGGCGGGGAGCGCCTCGAAGCTGGAGTCGACGCGGACCTCGCGCCGCCGGGGCTCCCGCAGCGCGCGCGCGCGGGCGAGCACGCTGGAGCACGCGCGGCCGACCGCGGCGTCGTACCTTTCTTCTTCCTGGGGGGAGAGCACCGGCTCGGGGGGCTCGGCGAGACCGAAGAGCGCGCCGAAGTGAGGAGACATGGCAGCCTTGCACTCGGCGCAACCACCGAGGACGTGGAGCAGGATCTCGCGCATCCGGCCTTCGGACACGCGGTTCCACGCCATGCCTTCGAGCTCTTCGGGTGTGGGGTGATCGTTCACGCGGAAATCTTCGCCTCTCACAAGATACCTCCAAAGGCAAACGAATCCGGGGTGGGATTTCCCCCACCCCGGGTCAAAAGAAATCACCTCGCTCCGTCTGGATCGATCGCCGGCCCCTGGCCGGGTGGCGGCGGCAGCGGGGGCGGCGGGGGCATGACGTCCTTGCGCGGCGCGCTCTGCTGCGGCCTGGGATCGCCGAGCAGGCTCTCCACCCAGGACCAGACCTGGGCCATCAGACCGAGGGTGTGCTCCGGCGCCGGCTTGCGGGCCTGCGCGGCCCAGGACGGCGCCGGGACCATCAGCAGGAGAGCCGTGGCCACGCTCATCGCGGCGAGCATCTTGCGAATCGACTGCGACATTGAACACCTCCTTTTGGGGGTTGGCGGAGCGAGCCAGGACCGCCATGGTCAGGCGCCCGCGAGCGAACCTCCCCGGACCCCCTCCAAAGAGAAAACCCGGGCAGGGTTTGACGCTCGCCCGGGCTTCCCTCTCCCCTCCCTCCCCCATGAGATAAGACTACAAATTAAAGAAAACCAACTCCCCTCAAATGGACCTACACGAAAAAACTACAAAAGAACTGGAGCGCTCCCTCCGGTGCTTCCCTCTTTCACCCTGTGTCGTGCTCCAGATGGACGAAGCATAGGCCGTTCGCGGTTAAGTGTCCTCAAGTCTCCCCAAAGACTGGATCAAAGTTCCTCAAAGAGCCTCAAAACCAGGCAAAAATGGGAGTAAATCGGGCGGGAGACCTGGTAAAAACGGCTTAAAATCGTTTTCCGCCCCTCTCCGGGCGTGTAACAAGGTGGTCCTACAGCGCGCCTACACGGGGCAAACCTTACCCGGTGGGAAGGAGGTGGATTGGAGCGGAAGAAAGGGGAAAAGCGGGAAAGGGGGGAGAGGCGGGGGGCGAAGAGGGGCTAGCTCTTCGCCGCCTCGCTCTCGGGGCTCCACTTCCGGGCGGGGGCCTTGACGATCTTGCCGCTGCGGAGGCAACGGGTGCAGACCCGGACCCGGCGCACACCGCCGTCGATCACCGCGCGGACCCGCTGGAGGTTGGGCTCCCAGGTGCGCGACGTGACGTTGTGCGCGTGGCTGACATTGCGGCCGAAGGTGGTTCCCTTGCCGCAGATCTCGCATTGCTTGGCCATGACAGTCGTTCTCCTAGCTGTTGCCCCGAAGGGCAGGTAAAGATAGCAGAAGCGGGCGGGGAGCTCAAGACCCTGGGGGGCCCTCAGCTCAGCGCCTCGAGCTGCTGCCCTCCTCCGCTCCCCGTGGCCCGGCGGCCGACGCGGAGCACGCCGGAGATGGCGCGGACCTCGCGGAGGAGCTTGTCCAGGTGCTTGCGGTCGCGGAGCTGGCAGACGACGCTGATGGTGCCGCGGCCGGTCTCCCTGTGGGTGTCCGCCTCGATCGCCGTGATGTTGCTCCCCGCGCGGGTGATCGCCTCGGTCAGGCGGGCGAGCATCCCCTGCTGGTCCTCCACCTCGATCAGCAGCGAGACCTGGTAGACCTCGTTCTTCCCCTGCTCCCACCGCACCTCGATCTCCCGCTCCGGGTTGTAGAGCAGGTTCTGCACGTTCGGGCAGTCCACCCGGTGCACCGAGACCCCCTTGCCGCGGGTGATGTAGCCCACGATCTCTTCGCCGGGCAGCGGATTGCAGCACTTGGCGAGGTAGGAGAGCATGTCACCGTGCCCCTTGATGGTGAGGGGGCCGGTGGCCGTGCCGAAGGGGAGGATCTTGTTGACCGCCTGGCGCAGCCGCCCCGGCTTCTCCGCCGTTCCCTCCTCCAGCTTGTCCTGCCCCACCACCCGCTCCAGCACGTGGCGCGACTCGGTCTTGCCGAAGCCGATCCGGCTGTAGAGGTCGTCGATCTTGGCGAGCCCCTCGCCCTGCAGGAAGCTGGCGAATTCCGGCGTGTCCGTCACCTTGCGGAAGGAGAGGCCGTACTTGCGGATCTCCTTGTCGAGCAGCCGCCGGCCGATCTCCATGGCCCGCTGCTTCTGCTGGGTGTTGAGCCACTGGCGGATCTTGCTCTTGGCGCGCGAGGTGGTGACCAGGTTCAGCCAGTCGCGGCTGGGGTTGCGCGACGGGTTGGTGAGCACCTCCACCATGTCGCCGTTGGAGAGCCCCGTGCGCAAGGGGACCAGCTTGCCGTTGACCCGCGCGCCGGCGCAGTGGTGGCCGAGGTCGGTGTGCACCCGGTAGGCGAAGTCGAGCGGCGTGGCCCCGCGCGGGAAGGAGAAGACCTCCCCCTTGGGGGTGAAGACGTAGACCTCGTCCGGATAGAGGTCGACCTTCAGGGTGGTGAGGAAGGTGCGCGGGTCCTCCACCTCCTTCTGCCACTCCAGGAGCTGGCGCAGCCAGAGGATGTTGGGATCGCTCTGCCGCGGCGCCTCGACCCGGCCCTCTTTGTAATGCCAGTGGGCCGCGATCCCTTCCTCGGCGATGACGTCCATCTCGCGGGTGCGGATCTGCACCTCGAACGGCTGCCCCTGGTCGCCCACCACCGTCGTGTGCAGCGACTGGTAGAGGTTGGGCTTGGGCATCGCGATGTAGTCCTTGAACCGCCCCGGGATGGGCCGCCAGTTCTGGTGCACCACGCCGAGGGCGGCGTAGGTGTCCTTGAGGCTGGCGGTGACGATGCGGAAGGCGAGGAAGTCGTAGAGCTGGGAGATGTCGATCCCCTGCCGGCGCAGCTTCTCGTAGATCGAGTAGAAGCGCTTGACGCGGAAGCTGATCTCGGCGTCGGTCCCCGCGCTGTCCAGGCTCTTGGCGAGCCGGGTGCGGATGCGCTCCATGGCCGTCTGGCCGAGCTTCATCTTCTCGGCGATCTTGGAGTGGAGCTCGGCGAACTGGTGGGGATAGAGGTGATAGAAGGCGAGGTCCTCGAGGTCCCCCTTGACGCGGGCCATGCCGAGGCGGTGGGAGATGGGGGCGTAGATCTCCAGCGTCTCGCGCGAGATCCGGCGCCGCGCCTCGGCCGGCATGTGCTCCAGGGTCTGCATGTTGTGCAGGCGGTCGGCGAGCTTGACCACGATCACCCGGATGTCCTTGGCCGAGGCGAGGATCATCTTGCGGAAGGTCTCGGCCTGGGCCTCGTCGCGGCGCACGTACTCATGGCGGCCGATCTTGGTGACGCCGTCCACCAGGCCGCAGATCTCGGGGCCGAACTCCTTCTCCAGCACCTCGCGGGTGGTGAGGGTGTCCTCCAGCACGTCGTGCAGCAGCCCCACCGCCACGCAGGTCTGGTCGAACTTGAGGTCGGCCAGCAGGTAGGCGACGTTGAGCGGATGGACCATGTACGGCTCGCCGGAGCGGCGCACCTGGTCCTTGTGCATCTCGGCGGAAAAGTCGTAGACGGAGCGCAGGAACCCCGGATCGGCCGGCCGGCCGTGGGTGCCGAGGCAGGCGAGCACGTCCTCGAGGCGTGACACCCCTCGCGACGGGACCGGCGGAGCGAGGCTCTTGCTGTGGGGCATATGGGCTTCCCGTGCGAGGCGGTACGTCCGATAGGGGAGAGCCTTCGCTACGGGTCAATCATTATAAGGGAAAGGGGAGGTGGGGAGATTCCCGGACCCTCACCCCCGGCCCCTCTCCACTTCGTGGAGAGGGAG
>DASXJP010000040.1:0-2775 GCA_036497345.1 Thermoanaerobaculia bacterium | reverse complement strand
CCGTGATCGACTCCTCGGCCCAGGTCCCGGCCGTGGCTCCGCTCTCTCCGGCGGCGGCGCGGCTCCTCGTCCCCCAACTCGGCGCCACGGACCGCTTCTGGACGCGCCCCGATCGCTCCGAGAGAGGGGAAGCCAAGATCGGCGCGCCCATCGTCTGGGACGCCGGCCCGCCCTGGGAGCTCTGGCTGGAGGCGCGCGAGGAGGAGGGGGGCGGCGTCCGGCTGGCCGCCTCGCTGCGCCGCGGCGAGGAGCGGCTGCCGGCCAGCCCTCCTCCCCTCGTGCTCGGCGGGTCCGGATTCCTGCTCGCCAATGATCCCGTCAATACTCCCGTCAATACTCCCGTCAATAATCGGCTGGCACCTCTCGCGGACGCCGGATCGCGGTGGCTCGCCCTGCTCGAGCCCGCCCGGACCCTGCGCGTCCCCGCCGCCGAGCGCGACGAGCTTCTCAGCCATCTGCTCGCCAAGGGCCATCTCCCCAGGCTCGATCTCCCGGAATCCCTGCGCTTCGAGGAGGCGCGCCCGGCCCCCCGGCCGCTGCTGCGCCTGCTCTCCCCCGCCTGGCCCCGCGGCGCGCCGCGCGCCGAGCTCTCCTTCCTCTACGAGGGGCACGAGGTGGCTTCCGGCTCGCCGCAGCGGGGCTTCTACCGTCCCGAGGAGCGGCGGTTCCTCCTCCGCGACCCGGAGGCGGAGCGGTGGAGCGCCGCCCGCCTGCGCGAGCTCGGCTTCCGCTCCGATCCCGACCCGTTCTCCCGCCTGCCGGCGCTGCAGGTCCCCGCCAACCGCGTCCCCAAGGCCGTGTCCACCCTCCTCGCCGAGGGGTGGTCCGTCGAAGCGGAGGGGAAGCACTACCGCTCCGCCGGCCCCTTCCGGATGTCCGTCTCCTCCGGCGTCGACTGGTTCGATCTCCACGGCGAAGCGGAATTCGAGGGGCGCACGGTGCCGCTGCCGGAGGTGCTCGCGGCGATCCGCCGGGGCCAACGGTTCGTTCCCTTAAACGACGGCAGCCTCGGCATGCTCCCCGAGGAGTGGATCGAGAAATTCGCTCCCATCGCGCGCCTGGGGACCGCCGAGGGGGATCACGTGCGCTTCCGCTCCGTGCAGGCCGTGCTGCTCGACGCCTGGCTGGCGGACGAGCCCGAGATCGCTGCCGATGAAAACTTCGAGCGCGCCCGCCGGCGGCTCCACGAATTCTCGCGGATCGCGCCGGCCGATCCGCCGCCGGGGTTCCGCGGCGAGCTCCGCCCTTATCAGCAGGCCGGTCTGGGATGGCTCCATTTCTTAAGGGATTTCGGCTTCGGCGGGTGCCTGGCGGACGACATGGGCCTCGGCAAGACCGTGCAGGTGCTCGCCCTGCTGGAATCCCGCCGCGAGCTTCGGGCGACGAATGAGCTCCCGCCGTCGCTGGTGGTGGTGCCGCGCTCGCTGGTCTTCAACTGGCTCAGCGAGGCGGCCCGTTTCACGCCGGACCTCCGCGTGCTCGATCACACCGGCGCCGGCCGGTCTCGGGAAAGCAACCTTTTTCAGGATTACGATCTGGTGATCACCACCTACGGCACCCTGCGCAAGGACGTGGGCCTGCTGCGCGAGATGGAATTCGAGTATCTGATCCTCGACGAGGCGCAGGCGATCAAGAGCGCCTCCAGCCAGACCGCCAAGGCCGCCCGCCTGCTGCGCGGCCGCCACCGCCTGGCGCTCACCGGCACGCCGGTCGAGAATCACCTGGGCGAGCTGTGGAGCCTGCTCGAATTTCTGAACCCCGGCTTCCTGGGCGCCTCCTCGGCGTTCCGCGCTCACGCCGGCGAGCTGCGGGCCGAAAACCGCGGCCTGCTCGCCCGCGCCCTGCGCCCGCTCATCCTGCGCCGCACCAAGGAGGCGGTGGCCCGCGAGCTGCCGCCCAAGACCGAGCAGACGATCTATTGCGAATTGCCGTCCAAGCAGCGCCGGGTCTACGACGAGCTGCGCGATCACTACCGCTCCACCATCGGCCGGCGGATCGGCGAGCAGGGGTGGGGGCGCTCGAAGATCCTGGTGCTCGAGGCGCTGCTCCGCCTGCGCCAGGCGGCGTGCCACCCCGGCCTGGTGGACCCCGGCCGCCGCGGCGATCCCAGCGCCAAGCTGGACCTCCTCCTCCCCCAGCTCCGCGAGGTGCTCGACGAGGGGCACAAGGCGCTGGTCTTCTCGCAGTTCACGAGCTTCCTGGCGCTCCTGCGCGCCCAGCTCGACGCGGAGGGAATCTCCTATCTCTATCTCGACGGCCAGACCCGCGACCGCCAGGAGAAAGTGGAAGCGTTCCAGAGCGATCCCGGCCGCCAGCTCTTCCTGATCAGCCTGAAGGCGGGAGGCCTCGGGCTCAACCTCACCGCCGCCGATTACGTCTACCTGCTCGATCCCTGGTGGAATCCCGCCGTCGAGGCCCAGGCGATCGATCGCGCCCACCGCATCGGCCAGGAGCGGCCCGTGTTCGCCAGCCGCATCGTGGCCCGCGACACGGTCGAGGAGAAGATCCTGGAGCTGCAGAAGTCGAAACGGGATCTCGCGGACGCCGTCATTCAGGCGGACCGGAGCCTGCTGGCCGGGCTGGGGAGGGAGGATCTGGAATTGTTACTGTCGTAGGGTCTATAGGCCTCGTGCCCTCGGGGCGTCCTGCCCTCCGAGGCCTCACCCCCTGGCCCCCTCTCCACTCCGTGGAGAGGGGGAACGTAGCGGAATCGATGTACCGAATCTAGAAGATTTTGATCTCTGGGCCCTCCCTCTCCACGAAGTGGAGAGGGAC
>DASXJP010000039.1:0-6416 GCA_036497345.1 Thermoanaerobaculia bacterium | reverse complement strand
GACGGCGTTCGAGGTGGGGCAGGGTCCGGACATGGATCTCCTCGTTTTCAGCGATGCCATGGACCGGCTGGGGGAGCTCGACCCGCGCCAGCGCCAGATCGTGGAGCTGAAGCTCTTCTACGGCTTCGAGCACCAGGAGATCGCCGAGCTCCTCGGGGGGATCTCGGCGACCACGAGCAAGCGGGAGTGGAGGGCCGCCAAGCTGTGGCTCCTGCGCGAGCTGAGCCGGAAATAATCGAAGGGAGACGGCCGGCCGGCGTTTCTCGCGTCTCTGTGGAGAGCTTTCCTGGAGGGGAGACGGTGACGCCCGAGCGTTGGCGGCAGGTCAAGGCGGTGCTGGACGGCGCGCTGGAGAAGCGGCCGGGGGAGCGGCCGGCGTTCGTGGCCGCGGCCTGCGGGGACGACGCGGAGCTGCGCCAGGAGGTGGAGTCGCTCCTCTCCTATGAAGCGGAGAGCACGGATTTCATCGAGGAGCCGCTCTTCGGCCGCTTCGCCGGCGGGCTCGCGGAGGGTCAGCGGGTCGGTCCCTACGAGGTGGTGCGGGAGATCGGCCGGGGAGGCATGGGCGCCGTCTATCTCGCCGTGCGCGCGGACGAGGATTTCGATCAGCGGGTCGCCCTCAAGCTGGTGGGGCTGGGATCGGCGGGGGAGATCGTCCGGCGGTTCCGCGCCGAGCGGCAGATCCTCGCCCATCTCGATCATCCCAACATCGCCAAGCTCCTCGACGGCGGCACGGCGGAGGACGGCCGGCCCTATTTCGTCATGGAATACGTCGAGGGGCGGCCCATCGACGAGTACGCCGGCAAGCTGCCGCTTCGCGAGCGGCTGGCCCTGTTCCGGGAGGTGTGCGCGGCCGTCCACTTCGCCCATCAGAACCTGGTGGTCCACCGGGATCTGAAGCCGGGCAACATCCTGGTCACCGGCGACGGCGTGCCCAAGCTGCTGGATTTCGGCATCGCCAAGCTGCTCGAGCCCGGAGGGACCGATCCCGGGCTCTCGGAGCTGGGGCTGCGGCCCATGACGCTCCGGTACGCGAGCCCCGAGCAGGTGCGGGGGGAGCCGATCACCACGGCGAGCGACGTCTATTCGTTAGGCGTGCTCCTCCACGTCCTGCTCACCGGCCGCTCTCCGTACGCCGCCGCGGCGGACGACCGGCCGGCTCTGGAGCGGGCCATCCTCCAGGGGGAGACGGTGCGGCCGAGCCAGGCCGTAGCGACGCGGGAGGAGGCGCGGCGGCTGGCCGGGGACCTGGACACCATCGTGCTCCGCGCCCTGGATTCGGAGCCGGGCCGGCGGTATGCCTCGGCGGAGCAGCTTGCCGCGGACGTCCAGCGGCATCTCGACGGCCTGCCGGTGCTGGCGCGCAAGAACACGGCGGGTTACCGGCTGGACAAGTTCGTCCGCCGCCACAAGGCAGGGGTCTCGGTGGCGGCGGCGATGCTGTTGCTGGTCCTGGGCTTCAGCGTCACGGTCACCCTGCTGTGGCAGAGAGCCCAGCGGGAGCGGGACCGGGCCGAGGTGGTGTCGGGATTCCTGGAGGAACTGTTCGCCAGGGCGGACCCGAGCCAGTCTCGCGGGAAGACAGTCACCGTGCGGGAGGCTCTGGACCGGGGGCGGCAGCAGATCGCGGGCGGGCTTCAGGCGGCGCCGGAGACGCGGGCCTCTCTGATGGAGACGATGGGGCGGGTGTATCGCAGCCTGGGGCTGTACGATCAGGCCCGTCCCCTGCTGGAAGAATCGCTGCGCATCCGCCGGCAGACCCCGGGACAGGATCCGGTGGTCGTGGCCTCGAACGAGATCAACCTGGCCCTGGTGTTCCTGGATATGAAGCAGGGGGACGAAGCCGAGCCTCTCCTCCGCGAGGGTCTGGAGATCCTGCGCCGGCAGGGGGCGACGGCGACTCTCCACTACGCGGCCGGGCTGAACAACCTGGGAGGGCTCCTGAAAGAGAAAGGAGACTACAAGGCCGCCGAGGCGCTCTTCCGCGAGGCCCTGAACCTCAAGCAAAGGATTCCCAGGAGCGCCAGGGAGGTGGCGCGGGCTTACAACAATCTGGGAGACGTGCGCTACGCTCAGGGCGACATCGCGGCCGCCGAGCCTTATTTTAGAAAGGCCCTGGCGATGCGCCGCGGACTCTTCGGCGGCGAGCCTCATCCTGAGCTGGCCACCAGCCTCAACAACCTGGCGTCGCTCCTGGAGGCGAAGGGGGAACGCTCCGAGGCCGAGACGCTCTATCGGGAGGTGCTGGCCATGCGGCGCAAGCTGTATGGCAACCACCACCCGAAGGTGGCGCCGAGCCTCAGCAATCTCGCTTTCGTCCTGCTGGCCGAGGGGCGGCCGGCGGAGGCCGAGCCTTTCGCCCGGGAGGCGCTCGCGATCACGGCGCCGGATCACCCGAATCGCGCCGTGTTTCTGCGTCACATCGCGGCGGCGCTGGCGGGACAGGGGAAGGGGCGGGAGGCCGAGCCGCTGGCGCGAGAGGCACTCGCAATTTTTCGGTTGTCGAAATCGGAGAGCTCCCGCTGGCGGACGCCGGACGCGGAGAGCGTCCTCGGAAGCTGTCTGGCGGCCCAGGGGCGCTATGCGGAGGCCGAGCCGCTGCTGCTCGGCGCGTATCGCGTTCTCAAAGCGGATCGCGGCGAAGGCGCCCGCTACGCCCCGGCGGCGCTCCAGAGGATCTTGGACCTCTACACGGTCTGGGGGCGGCCGGACCGCGCGGCCGTCTATCGGAATGGTGAGGCCCCTACTGCGCCCGCTCCACCCGCACTTCCGGGTCGCCATAGCGGTCGCGGGTGATGGTCACCTGCCAGGGGTTGCAGCAGACCTCGCAGTCCTGCACCATCGTGCCGTAGACGTCCGGCTCGATCGAGATCTCCACCCTTTCGCCGCAGTAGGGGCATTCGATCTCGATCTGGTCCGCCCAGTAGCCGTCGTGCTCTCTCATGCCGTCCACCCTCCCTTGCGGCCGAGCTTCACCACGACGTCGAATTCCTTCTTGGTCACCGGCTGCACGGAGAGGCGCGAGCCCTTCTGGGTGACCATCATGTCCTGGAGGCCGGGCGTCTCCTTGAGCACCGCGAGCGGCACGAGGTCCGGAAATTTCTCGACGTAGCGGATGTCCACCATCATCCAGGTGGGATTCTCCGGATCGCTCTTGGGATCGAAATATTTATGTCCCTTCTCGAACGCGTAGGGGTCCGGGTACCCGCCGCGCGCGATCTCGGCGACGCCGGTCACTCCCGAGGGCTCGGCGTTCGAGGCGTAGAAGAGGACGCCGTCCCCCGGCTTCATGTCGTCGCGCATATAGTTGCGCGCCTGGAAGTTGCGCACCCCTTCCCAGGTCGTGACGCCGTCCCGCTCGAGGTCGTCGATGGTGTACGCCTCGGGCTCGCACTTCATCAGCCAGTATTTCTTGGCGCGGGGCATGGTCTCCTCCTATACGCTCTGCCGAAGCATATCGAGGAGCTCGTCGCGCGTGAAGATCTTCGCCAGCTCGGGGGAGTCCTCCTGGACGACGCTCGCCATCACCTGGCGCTTCTTCTCGATCAGGGCGGCGATCTTCTCTTCCAGGGTGCCCTCGGTGACCAGTTTGAAGACCTGCACGGCCCGCTTCTGGCCCAGGCGGTAGACGCGGTCGGTCGCCTGGTCCTCCTTGGCCGCGTTCCACCAGCGATCGTAATGGATCACGGCCGAGCCGGCTATGAGGTCGATGCCCGTGCCGCCCGCCTTGAGGCTGCCGAGGAAGACCCGGCAGGCCGGGTCCTGGTTGAAGCGGTCGACGATCTCCCCGCGGCGCACGCTCGCGCCGGTCAGCTTGACGAAGCCGACGCCGAGCCCTTCGAGATGGCGGGCCATGAGGTCGATCATCCCCAGGAACTGGGTGAAGACCACCACCTTGTGCCCGCTCTCCAGGCACTCCGCCAGGATTTCCTGGTAGAGGTCCCATTTGCCCGCGGCGAGCGCGTCCGCGCGGTCGAGATCGCCCAGGGCCAGCGCGGGATGGTCGCAGATCTTCTTGAGCAGGCTCAGCAGGGCGAAGACGTGGATGTAGGGGAGATGGCCGTCCGCCGCGGCCTCGATCTGCGCCGCCAGCTCGGCCCCCCGGCTGTCCACGGCGTCGCGGTAGAGCCGGACCTGGTCGTCCGAGAGGACGCAGGTGCGGACGTCCTCGATCTTTTCGGGCAGCTCGTCGAGCACGGAGGACTTGAGCCGGCGGAGCACGAAGGGGGAGATCACCCGCCGCAGCTCGCCCAGCCGGTCCTCCCCGCGATTGCCCTCCATGGGGCGGCCATAGCGGTGCTCGAAGCCGGCGTCCGAGCCGAGATAGCCCGGCAGCACCAGATCGAAGAGCGCCTTGAGCTCGCCCAGCGAATTTTCGATCGGCGTGCCGGTCAGCCCCAGCTTGACGTCCGCCACCAGGTGATCGGCGGCCTGCCAGCTCTGCGTCCCCCGGTTCTTCAGATGCTGGGCTTCGTCGAGCACGGCGAGCGCGAAGGGGATGGCGCTCAGGAGCTCGGCGTCCCGGCGCAGCACGCCGTAGGAGGTGAGCAGCACGTCCCCGGGCCCGAGACGATCGGGAAGCCGGCGCTGCTGTCCGTGATGGACGACCGGCCGCAACCCCGGCGCGTGGCGATGGATCTGGTTGCGCCAATGGCTGAGCACGCTGGTGGGGCAGGCCACCAGGCAGGGCTCCGTGATCTCGCCCCGTTCGAGCAGAGTGACCATGAGGGCGAGCACCTGGAGGGTCTTGCCGAGGCCCATGTCGTCGCAGAGCAGTCCGCCCAGCCGGTTTTGCACCAGGAACAGGAGCCAGTCGACGCCGATCTTCTGATAGATCCGCGGCTCGGTGGCGAGCCCCTCCGTTCTCGCGAAGGGCGCGGCCGGCTTGAGATCGAGGAGGCCGCCGAGGCGTGCCGAGGCTTCGCCGTCCGCGGCGATGTGTACGGGCCGGTCCGCCGCGGCCTGGAGGCGGAGGAGCTCGCTCGCGGGGAGGCGGAAGCGGTCGGCGTCCGCCATCCCGGCTAGACGATCGAGATCGCGGAAGGCGGGCGAATTGAGATCGATCCAGCCGCCCGTCGTTTCGAGATAGGGGAGCCCCTCCTTCTTGGCGCGCAGGATCTCGACCAGCGAGACCGAATGGCTGCCGAAGCCGTACTCCAGGGCCAGCCAGTACCAGCTCCGGGCGAGCGCCTGCGCGAAATCGACGGCGGAGATCTCGATGCGATCGAATTCCTTGAAGATGCGCAGCTCCCGCAGCGGCTCGTCGAGCACCAGCAATCCCTCGCCAAGCGCCTCCTGGTGATCCGCCAGGAAGCTCGCCACCTGGCCGCGCTGGAGCTTCATGCTGACCGGCGCCTTGAATTTGCGCTCCTTGCCCTCGCGCTCCAGCTCGGCCAGCACGCCGAGCTCCTTGATATAGATCAGGTTTCCATAGCGGAAGCGCTCGAAGTCGCGGTGCTCGAAAAACCTTTCCTCGCCGTTCTCCTGGAGCGCGCGGATGACCGGCCGCACCTCCAGGTCGAGCTCGGTCTCCTGGGTGACGCGGAAGATCGACATCAGCGGGATGGGCTTGATCGCGAGGTCGGCCTGCTCCGGATACTCGGCCGCCAGGAGCTGCAGGGCGGCCCGCACGCGGTCGCGCGGGACGGCGAAGCGGACGACGGGGTCGCCGTCCCGCTGGCGGTAGGTGAAGGTGAACCGGCCGGTCGTCTCGTCGATCGCGGGGTGGAAGGTGCCGCGGCCCTCCCCCTCGAATTCGCGGACGCAGTGATAGGCGAGGCGGTGCCAGAAGCTCTCTTCCCAGCTTTGCCGCTGCGTCTTCATGCCGGCCCTGTGGAAATGGCGCTCCTGCTCGGTGGCCTGGAAAAGGGCGAGCCGTTCGAGCAGGCCGGCGCGGTCGAAGATCCCCTCTCCTTCGGGAGCGGCCTTGCCGGTGCGCTCGAGGAACCGCACCCGCGCCGGCGAGGCGTCGAGATACTCCGCCAGCTCGTCGCCGTTGGGCGCGGTGACGCGGATCACCGGCGCCGGATTGCGCGGCACCCGCAGCACCCGCACCTTGGCCGAGGCCTGCGGGTTTCCCTCGAACAGCAGCCGCGCCAGCCGGCACCAGACCGAGGTCTCGAAGCCCCGTTCCCAGCTTCGCGCGGCGAACGCCTTTTCCACCTCGGCGACCGCGCTGGAGAGGTCCTTGAGGTGGTCGCAGGTCTTTTTCTTGGCGGTCGCACAGGTGCAGGACCGCAGGGCCGAGCCGCTGCCGGGCACCACCGCCACGTAGATGGCCGTATGTCGTTCTCCCTGGCGCTCCGGCACCAGGCCGATTCCTGTTCGATGGAATTCGAGGTTCGTGAAGGCGGGCATACTTCTCCTCGGGAGGTTACGTCTCGGTGCTAGAGAAGGGGATTGTAGCCGAGGGGGCG
>DASXJP010000038.1:0-25880 GCA_036497345.1 Thermoanaerobaculia bacterium | reverse complement strand
GCCTCGAAGCTCCTCTCCATCAGCAGCAGCAGGTCGCGCCCATGCGGGGAGTAGACCACCACCGGGGTCCGGCCGTCGCCACAGCCCGCCGCGAGGACGGCGAGGAGGAGGAGGAAGGGGAGGCGGCGCATGGCGCGAGCGAGCTTATCGGCTCCCCTTCAGCCCCAGCAGGTTCGCGAACAGCCTGTACGCCCCCGGCACCCCGGACGGGAGCTGGCGGAAGAGGGCGAGGCCGGTGTAGACGTAGACCCCCTTGTCCGCCTTCGCCACCAGCAGGCTGCCGTGGAGATCCGGGGTGTCCGGGTCCTTCATCGAGAGCAGCGGCGTGTAGCCCGGGTCCCAGGTGTGGGCGAAGTTGAGGCCGCGCTCCTGGATCCACCCCTCCCAGTCGGCCGGACCGATCTTGTTGGGCGTGTTGAAGACCGGGCTCGCCGGATCGAGCAGGGTCACCGGAGCCGTCTCGTCGGTCACCCGCTCGCGCGTCATCTCGATCGGATAGGGGGGGAGCTTGGCGTCGAAGTACCCCGGGCTCTGGTACTGCACGATCATCGTGCCGCCGTGGCGGACGTAATCGAGCAGCCGGCGGTTGGCCCTCACGAGCACGGGATCGATCTCGTAGGCGCGGCTGCCGATCACGATGGCGTCATAGCGGTCGAGGTCTCCCGAGACGAGCTGATCGTCGCCGAGCATCTCCAGCGGCACCCCCATCTGGCTGAGGAACCCGGGCACCCGGTCCGACGCCCCCAGCACGTAGCCCACCCGCTTGAGCGGCGGCAGGCGGAGGTCGGCGGTCTGGATCTCCAGCCGGGCCGGCACCGGCCGCGGCGTGGCACGGATATGGGGGTAGTCGACCACCGGCACCGAGAGGTCGAACCGGCGGCCGTCGTCCAGCACCGCGGCGAGCTCCAGGGTCTCGCGGCCGGGCTTGAGGCTCTTGGGGGCGTTAAGCACCAGCTCCAGGTCGAGCGGCTCGTTGGCGGCCTCCAGGGTGAAGGGCCTGGGCTCGGCGGTGGGCCCGCCGGCGCCGTCGTGGGCCTCCAAGCGGCCGCGGACGGCGGCCTTCTCATGCGAGAGGAGCCGCACCTTGAGCCGCCGGGGCTCGCGGCTCTGGACCGGCCAGACCAGGAGGTCGTCCGCCGCCGACACCTCGACCGCGGGCACCACGCGGAGCGGCCGGCGCACCTCGCCGCTCGCCTGGTCCCGGTGGAGATGGACCACCTCGCGGTCGAGGGTGACCGGCACGCCGTCCAGGGTGAAGCTGAAGCGGGCGGTGAGCGGCGGCGGGCCGAAGGGCTCCCCCCGTTCGGCCGGCAGGGCCGCGGACCAGTCGTAGAGGGCGCCCCGCATCGGCTTGCGGAGGAAGTAGGGGATCGTGGGCGGCGCCGCGGCCGGCACGGCGGGCTTCAGGTCCCAGGTGCCCAGCGCGCCCGCGGCCAGCTCCTTGGCCTCGCCCGGCATCGGCTGGCCGCCCCACTCCGGCGCGGGCACCAGGGCCACCGCCGCGGCGGAGACGGCGTGGCCGCCGCCATTCCAGAGCGAGGCCTGGACTGGGAAGGGCTCACCCGCCGTCAGCAGCTCCTCCGGGGAGGTGGCGTCCACCGCGATCCCTGAGGCGGCGGCGAGGCCGGCGGCGGCGACCTCGATCTTCTCGTCGATCAGCTCGCGCGCCTGGAGGTCCTCGGAGACGAGCGCGGCCCGCGCCGCCTGGAGGTTCCTCAGGATGTCGAGGAAGGCCGGCACCGCCGCGTCCAGGCGCGCCGGAGTGAGCGCGGCCCGGGTGCGCTCGGCCGTGGCCTGCGCGGCATCCAGACGGTCCTGCACGCTCTTGCGGCGGCCGGCGTCGGCGATCGTCGCCGCCAATGAGGAGAGGCGGGTGTCGATCCCGTCAAAAAGATTCTTGGCCTCTTTCCCCTCTCCCCCCTGTGCCCAGGCGACCCGGGTCTGCTGGGGGCCGAGGCGCTGGATCTGCCCCATGTCCTGCGAGCGGTGCATGCTGCGGCTGGCCATGGCGAGCTGGAAGATCGATTTGCCGGCGATGGGGTCGATGCCGCCGGTGGGCAGGGTGATGGTGCTGGCGTTGGGATCGAAGAAGGTCGAGCGGTAGAGGACCTGCGGGGTCCACGGCGGCAATCCCTCGGCCGCCAGCTCCGGCAGCGCCTTGGGGTCGCCCGCCAGGGGGAAGGCGGCGAAGGCGGTCACTCCGGCGGCCTGGTGCTGGCCGTGGGTCGGGGACGGCGCGCCGGGGAAGACCGAGACCACCACCTGCGGCTTGAAGCGGCGGATGATCCGCACGACGTCCTCCACCAGCACGTCCTTGGGCCAGAGGCGCAGGGTCTCGTCGAGCGAGCGGGTGAAGCCGAAGTCGTCGGCGCGGGTGAAGTATTGCCGGCCGCCGTCCACCGCGCGGGCCGAGAGGAGCTCGCGGGTGCGCAGGAGGCCGAGCGAGACCCCGAGCTCCGGGCCGATCACGTTCTGCCCCCCCTCGCCCCGGCTGAGCGACAGGTAGGCGGCCTCGCCGCCCAGGCCGCGCGAGACGAGAGCGATCAGGGAGGTGTCCTCGTCGTCCGGATGGGCGCCGATCACCAGCAGCCGCTGGTTGGCCGACAGCTTGGCCAGGGCGCGGTCGACGTCCGGCAGGCCGCCGGTCGCCGCCGGCTCCAACGGGCGCGGCGTGGGGGCGACCTGCGCCGCGGCGGGCAGCAGGACGAGGAGAAGAAGAAGGACGATAGGGAACATCGCGAGTCGTCGCGTCATGGGTTCGGGCTCCGGGATCAGGCCGGCCGGCGGGCCGGACGGGGGTGGAGTCTAGCACCGGCCTTCCTGTCCGACTCCCTAGACACTCCGCGCCGCCCTTGCGTACAAACGGTAGGAACACGGCAACAAAGCGGCTTTGACGCCACGAAAAAACCGCGCGCAAGTCCGGACCTTCCGCGCAAAAAATCCAAGAAGTTCCTTGAAGGAGCATCTATCATGTATCTGTCTGTCCGACGTCTGACTCCAGCGCTGTTGCTCGCGCTGATCTTGCCCGCCTCCCTCCAGGCGGCGGTCTTCATCCCCAACAAAACGGCCGACACCAACGACGGCGTCTGCGATTCCGACTGCTCGCTGCGCGAGGCGATCACGGCCGCCAACCAGAATCCCGGCGAGCACGTCATCCTGCTGCACGCGGGGACCTACACCCTGACGGCGTCCGGCCCGGCCACCGGCAACCTCCAGATCCAAGGCGACATCACCCTGATGGGCGACGGCGCCGACCGCACCGTCATCGACGGCGGCGGCCTCGGCGGCATCTTCTACGTCTCCAGCGGCGCCACGGTCCAGATCCAGGACGTGACGCTGCGCAACGGCCGCTCTCACGGCGCGGGCGGCGCCATCCACAACCAGGGCGATCTCACCCTGCTGCGCACGATCCTCACCGGCAATTCCAGCGTGGCGGGGGCCGCCGGATCGGGCCAGGGCGGCGCCATCGTCTCGGACGGCAACAGCCAGTCGCTCACCATCATCGACAGCACGATCTCGGGCAACACGGCCCAGGGCGCCGGCGGGGGCATCACCGCCGGAAAGGACGTCCGCCTCACCAACGTCACGGTCTCCGGCAACCGCTCCACCGCCAATCTGGGGGGCGGCCTCTACTTCTTCTCCGACATCCGCGCGACGATCAACAACGCCACGATCGCCGGCAACACGGCGGCGGTGAAAGGGGGAGGCGTCCTCGTCGAAACCAACATCTTCATCGGCCTCCCCCCGAAGGTCGCCAATTCGATCATCGCCGGCAACACCGCGCCGGTGGGCCCGGACTGCGCCGGCGGTCTGGAGACCTCCTACGACCTGGTCGGCAACGGCGCGGGCTGCCTCGGCCCCTCGGCGGCCAACCATGACAAGGTCGGTACGGCGGCGGGCCCGATCGATCCCGGGCTCGGCCCCCTGGCCGGGAACGGCGGCCCCACCCCCACTCTCGCCCTGCTCGCCGGCAGCCCGGCGATCAACGCCGGCAATCCGTCCACGCCCGGCTCGGGCACGGGCGCCTGCGCGGCCACCGATCAGCGGGACACCCGGCGGCCGGGCGCCACCACCTGTGACATCGGAGCGTTCGAGGCCACGGCCGCCTGCGTGGCGGGCGGCAACATCCTCTGCCTCAACAACGGCCGCTTCAAGGTGACCGCCAACTGGCAGGCGTCGGCCGCCAGCGGCGCCGCCAACGCGGTGCCCCTCGACGGGGACAACGGCTACTTCTGGTTCCTCGATCCGGGCAGCGTGGAGGTGACGGCCAAGATCCTCAACAACTGCGCCACGAACGGCCACTACTGGCTCTTCCTGGGCGGCATGACCAACGCGCGGGTCGACCTCACCATCACGGACACCCAGACCGGCCAGGTCAAGCCCTACACCAACCCGTCCGGTCAGGCCTTCCGCACGCTCATCAACCGGGTCACCTTCGCCTGCCCCTGAACGGGGAGCCTTGAGCGGGGTGCCACAGGCGCGGTCCGGGACAGCCCGGGCCGCGCCCCCTTTGCCAAGTGCGATATCCTCGAAGGGCTATGGAGACCATCGCCCCGACCGCGACCGTACCGTCCGAGCGCCCCGCCGCGCTGGACGAGAGAACTTTAAACAATTACCGCCGGCTGGGTTATCTGCTGGCGGATCTGGACCCCATGAGCCGCATCGAGCCCGAGGCCCAGCCGGGCCTGGAGGACTCGGACCCGGCGACCGCCGAATTCGCCCGCCGGCATTACTGCGGCACGATCGGCGTCGAATTCATGCATATCCCCCACCCCGAGCGCCGGCGTTGGATCGAGGAACGGATGGAGGGGGAGGCGCCGAGCTTCGACCAGCAACGCATTCTGGATCTCCTCACCCGCGGAGAGACCTTCGAGCAGTTCCTGCAGTCCCGCTATCTCGGCACCAAGCGCTTCTCGATCGAAGGGGTCGAGGCGCTGCTCCCCTCCCTCGACCAGATGCTCCAGGTGGCCGCCGAGCACCGCGCCCAGCAGGTAGTGATCGCGATGAGCCACCGCGGCCGGCTGAACGTGATGGTGCATTCCGTCGGCCGCTCGCCGGCCGAGATCCTCGCCGGCTTCGAGGACGTCGATCCCCGCAGCACCTTCGGCGGCGGCGACGTCAAGTACCACATGGGAGCGACCGGCGACTACACCGGGCCGGACGGCCACAAGATGAGCATCCACCTGGTCTCGAACCCCAGCCATCTGGAGGCGGTCGATCCCGTGGCGCTCGGCCGCGTGCGGGCTAAGCAGGTGCGGCTCGACGACGACAAGCGGCACGAGAAGGTCTTCCCCATCGTGCTCCACGGCGACGCCGCCTTCGCCGGCCAGGGGATCCTCGCCGAGACGCTGAACATGGCCGACCTCCACGGCTACCGGGTGGGAGGCACGGTGCACGTGATCGTGAACAACCTGATCGGCTTCACCACCGAGCCGAAGGCGCTCCACTCCTCGCGCTTCGCCTCGGACGTGGCGCGGCGGCTGCCGGTGCCGATCTTCCACGTCAACGGCGAGGATCCGGACGCCGTGGCGCGGGTGGCGCGGATGGCCGTCGATTACCGCTTCGCCTTCAAGAGCGACGTGGTGGTGGACATCATCGGCTACCGCCGGCACGGCCACAGCGAGGTGGACGACCCGACGATCACCCAGCCGCTGCTCTACAAGAAGATCGCGGCCCACCCGCCGCTGTGGAAGCTCTACGCCCGCGCGATCGGCGTCCCGGAGGGCGAGGCGGAGCGCCGGATGGAGGCGATCCGCGCCGAGCTCGACGCCGCCCACAAGACGGCCGCGGCGCTGGAGAAGAAGCCGACCATGCGCACCCTGCCCGCCTACTGGGACCGCTACAACGGCGGGTGGTGGAAGTCGGAGTACGAGGTGCGGACGGGCCTCTCCGCCGAGGAGATCGCCGCGCTGACCGGCCCTCTCACCACCGCGCCCGCGGGATTCCACGTCCACAAGAAGATCCAGGCCCTGCTCGCCCAGCGGGCCGAGATGGGGAACGGCAAGCGCCCGGTCGACTACGGCATGGCCGAGGCGCTGGCCTTCGGCTCGCTGGTGAAGGCCGGCACGCCGGTCCGCCTCTCCGGCCAGGACAGCCGGCGCGGCACCTTCAACCAGCGCCACTCGGTGCTGATCGACGTCGAAGACGACTCCGAATACACCCCGCTCCAGCACGTCGACGGGGGCCAGGCCCGCTTCGAGGTCTACGACTCGATGCTCTCCGAGGCGGCGGTGCTCGGCTTCGAGTACGGCGTCAGCCGCGACTTCCCCGAGGCGCTGATCTGCTGGGAGGCGCAGTTCGGCGACTTCGCCAACGGCGCGCAGATCGTCATCGACCAGTTCATCTCGGCCGGCGAGGACAAGTGGCACCTGCTCTCCGGCGTGGTGATGCTGCTGCCGCACGGCTACGAGGGGCAGGGGCCGGAGCATTCGAGCGCCCGCATCGAGCGCTACCTCCAGCTCTGCGCCGAGGACAACATGCAGGTCTGCCAGCCCTCGACCGCGGCCCAGTACTTCCACCTGCTGCGCCGGCAGGCCCTGATCCCCTGGCGCAAGCCGCTGATCGTGTTCACCCCCAAGAGCATGCTGCGCCACAAGGACTCCTCCTCCGGCCTGGAGGAATTCGCCCGCGACCGCTTCCAGCGGGTGGTCGACGACCGCCAAGTCCAGGACGCCCAGCGCGTCCTCCTCTGCACGGGCAAGATCGCCCACGAGCTGCGGCGGGAGCGGGAGCGGCGGAAGGACACCGCGACGGCGATCCTGGCGCTCGACCAGCTCTACCCCTTCCCCAAGGAGGAGCTGGCGGCGGCGCTGGCGCGGCATCCCAACGCCCGCAACGTGATCTGGGTGCAGGAGGAGCCGGCCAACATGGGCGCTCTCTTCTTCGTCCAGCCGCGCATCGAGCGCCTGGTGGGCAAGCCGATCCGCTCGGTCAAGCGCTCGGCCAGCGGCAGCCCCGCCACCGGCTCGGCCAAGGCCCACGGCATGGAGCAGCAGACGTTGCTGACGCTGGCGTTTACGACGTAGAAGGCGCTGGACAACGGTATAGACCTTCTCTATACTGGAAACAACCCGGGTTACCGGGGGTGGAAGGTTGGAACCTTCGGGAAGGCTGGCCCCAGGCCAGCCTTCTTTAATTCAGGGCAACCACTTACAGCCCCAGCGGTCGATCGTTCCCGTAGGGCTCCGGTCGTACTTCCCCGCTTCGAGGATCTTGGCGATCTTGCCCCCGAACGTCTGTGGAGGCCCCTCGTTCGATCGCTTCGCGAGCATCCACCGAAAGCTGGGATGCGCAATGAGGTCGGCCAGTTGGAGCCCGGCAATATTCTCACGTTTCTTGTATAGCTTAAGATCCTCGCTGACCAGCGCTCTCTGGAATTCCTCCCGGGAAACGAAGCTCGTCCCGTGGTGGTAGATGAAGCGAAACGCCTTTTTCAACTGGAAGTCATCTCGCCGGCCGCGCGACTCCGCGTAGACGTCCCCCGTGGATTTCCGCTTGTTGAGCCACATCGCATACCGCTCCAGGATCACTTCCTGGCAGTAGTGGTAGGGGTGGTACCGCCATACGCTGTAGCGGTTGACGTGCTCCAACTTGTCGATGGAGACGGTCAGGACCATGTACTTGAGCTTCTCCAAGACCGCCAGAAGATCGCGGTTGAACACCTCCTCCTTCTTCGGATCGCGGAGACATTCGAACGGCCAGTTCTTATTCACCAGCTCCTTGCGGTGGAGAATGAGCGGCTTGCCGCTCGGAAGCGGCGGGAAGTGCTTGGCCTTCAGCTTCTCGACCCAAGGGGTGACAACCCTCTCGTAGTAGTCGAGCTCGAAGACAATGCCGGTGAGGCTCAAGTATCTGGAGTTGGGGTGGTCGCAGGACCCGAGGTCGGCATGGCCCACCTCATCGACGAACATCCGGAAGTCGGCATTTTTCATTGGTGCTCAGAATCCAAGAGCGCCAACCGTACCTCAAAGAGGTAATCATAGGCAAGGACAAGGCGGTACACACTGACCTTATGTGATGGTCATGTGATTGTGCTTGTCCGGCTGCGATATCCGGAATCTATAAGTCTATTGCTAGCGATACTTGTCTCTGTGATGGCCATATGCACCGGCAAAGCCGGGAGCCTTACTGCTCCCAAGCGCCGGATGGCCGGCAGTCCACTCCTGACCTCCCCGGAGGACGGCCCGGCCCGGGCCTTTCCCAGGAGAAACGGGTGGTCCCGTTCTTGCTGACCTACCGTCCTGGAATCTGGTCTGGGCGAGGGGTGTGCTAGGGTACAGACCCAAACTTTTGGCGAGAACGAGAAAGGGCCCCGGCATGGCAATTTCCGACGTCCCACCGCAAGAGTACCCCGACATCGTAGGCGCGCTCCCGGAGCAGCCCGAGGCCGCCGCGTTCCGGCCGTTCATCCCGGCCTCGGTCGTGCTGCCGGAGCTCACGGTCGGGCCGCTGATCCTCGGCACGATCCTCGGCATCGTCTTCGGCGCCTCGTCGCTCTACCTGGTGCTCAAGGTCGGCCTCACGGTGAGCGCCTCGATTCCGGTGGCGGTCCTCTCGATCTCCATCTTCGGACTGCTCCGCGCGCTGGGGCTCCGGGGGGCGTCGATCCTCGAGAACAACGTCGTGCAGACGGCCGGATCGGCCGGCGAGTCGATCGCCTTCGGGGTCGGCGTCACCATGCCGGCGATCATGATCCTCGGCTTCGACCTCGAGATCACGCGGGTGATGCTGGTGGCGGTGCTCGGCGGCCTGCTGGGGATCCTGATGATGATCCCGCTGCGCCGGGCGCTGATCGTCCAGCAGCACGGGCTCCTCAAGTATCCGGAAGGGACCGCCTGCGCCGAGGTGCTCAAGGCGGGCGCTAACGCCGAGGAACGGGCCATCGCCGCCCGCGCCGCCGCCCTGGCCGGCGAGGCCCCCGCGGCCGAGGAGGCGGCCGCCACCGGAGCCAAGGCTATCTTCACGGGCTTCGGCATCGGTTTCATCTACTACACGGCGATGAAGGTCTTCTATCTGTGGAAGGACGTCCCGGAGAAGGTTTTCAAGAAGCCCTTCGAAGCCGGCTCGGTCTCGGTCGAGATCAATCCCGCGCTGCTCGGCGTGGGCTACATCATCGGCCCGCGCATCGCCTCGATCATGTGCGCCGGCGGCGTGCTCGCCTACCTGGTGCTGATCCCGGCCATCAAGTACTTCGGCGGCGTCGCGACCGGTGTGATTCCCCCCGGCACGATGCCGATCTCGCAGATGGCCCCCAACGACATCCGCGGCGCCTACGTGCTCTACATCGGCGCGGGCGCGGTGGCCGCGGGCGGCATCATCAGCCTGTTCCGCTCGCTGCCCACGATCTGGCACGGCCTCAAGGGGGGGCTCGCCGATTTCCGGAGCCGCAACGGCGCCCAGGCCGGCGCCGGGATCCTCCGCACCGACCAGGATCTGTCGCTCAAGCTGGTGGCCGGCGGCATCGTGGCCTTGATCGCCGTGATCATGATCGTGCCGCAGCTTCACCTGCAATGGAACCTGCTGGGGGCTCTGCTGATCGTTCTCTTCGGCTTCCTGTTCGTCACCGTCTCCTCCCGGCTCACGGGCGAGATCGGCTCCTCCTCGAACCCGATCTCGGGGATGACCGTGGCGACCCTGTTGCTGACCTGCCTGATCTTCCTGATCGTCGGCTGGACCGGCCCCACCTACTACGTGACGGCGCTGTCGATCGGCGCCATCGTCTGCATCGCGGCCTCGAACGGCGGCACCACGTCGCAGGACCTGAAGACCGGCTTCCTGGTCGGCTCGACGCCGCGCAACCAGCAGATCGCGATCCTCTTCGGCGCCCTCGCCTCGGCCCTGGTGCTCGGGCCCATCCTGCTCGTGCTGAACAACGCCGCCACCGTCTACGTGCCGCTCACCGATCCAGCGGGTCACATCACCGCCGCGGGGTATGCGCGCGAGGTGCGCGTCGATCCCGCCACCCTCGCGACGCTCAGGACCGAGAAGCTCCAGGGCCCCCAGGCGAAGACCGATCAAGCCACCTATCACTCCTGGCAGAAGACCGACGCCGTGGGCGGCCCGGCCGGGCGCTATCTGGTCAACGACGCCGGCGTGCCGGTCTATCTGGTCGACCCCGGAATCAACGGCACCCATCCCCTGCGGCCGGACGGCACGAAGGTCACCAAGTACGACGCGCCCAAGGCGACCTTGATGTCGTACATCATCAAGGGCATCCTCAACCGCCAGCTCCCCTGGGGGCTGGTACTGCTGGGCGTGATGATCTCCATCGTCCTCGAGATGTCCGGCATCCCCTCGCTCGCCTTCGCGGTGGGCGTCTACCTGCCGCTCTCCTCCTCCAGCCCGATCTTCATCGGCGGCGCGGTGCGCTGGCTGGTCGACAAGTACACGGCCAAGAAATTCGCCGGCCAGAACCTCACCGAGGAACAGCTCACGGCGGAAGGGGACAAGAGCCCGGGCGTGCTCATGGCGTCCGGCTACATCGCGGGCGGCGCCATCGCCGGCATCCTGATCGCCATCAGCCAGGGCTGGCTGACCGACTTTGACGCCCGGATGGTCAAGACCATGGGGTCCAACCCGTTCTTCGCGGGGGGCTGGTCGGACCTGCTGGCGCTGATCCCCTTCGCGGTCCTCACCGTGCTGCTCTACCTGGCGGGACGGGAGGCGATCCTGGCGCACCGGTCGGCCCGCTGACGGCCGGCACCAGCCGCAGCTTGTGGACGGGCGGCCCCGGCAGGAACGGGGTCGCCTTGCCATCCTCCCAGGCGTCGACACCCTTCTGGTAGTAGGGCGAGAGCGGATGCCCGCTCTGCCCGCCCGGCATGTGGAAGATCCCGGTCTCCTCGTGGCCGGGGGAGACCACCATCCGCTCCGAGGCGCCGAAGGCCGGCCGCTGCACGCGGGGCATGTCCTCGTCGCCTGGAAGCTGGCGCGGCGGCACGTCGAGCCAGCGGCCCAGGAGGGGCACCGCCTGGCTGAGGGGGTGCTGGATGCGCGCCGTGTTCCGCTCTCCCCAGGTGCGGTCCGCCAGGCTCCCGCCCTGGCTCTCGAAGCTCTTCAGCGTGGCGTCCACGGCGGCGAGGATCTCCTGGTCCCAGCTCGCGTAGCGGGGACCGAGCAGGTTGGGCGGCCGTTCGGTGGCGATCTTCCAGAGCGCGCCCTCGAATTGCGCGGCCGGCCGGTAGCGGTCCTCCTCGGGTACGTCCCCCTGGCCGGTGATCGACGTGAAGACCTCGTCTTCCAGGAACCCGTGGAACGTCCACACCATCCGGTAGGCGACCGAGCCGACCGAGGCCCGCCCTGTCCAGGTGGTCTCCAGCAGCCGGCGCATCTCGGCGCGCCCGGAGTGCCCCTTCGTCGCCTCGAGGCTCAGGACCCGCAGCAGCAGGCCGCGCCAGCGCTCCAGGAGCAGGGCCCGGTCGTCGAGCTGCACCGCCAGCAGGTCGCGCGGCGTCGCGTGCTCCAGCGCCATCAGGTCCTCGCGGATCTGCCACGCCCGCGCTCCGAGGTAGTAGCCGCCGTCGCCCACGACCTTCAGCGCCTCGCCGTCCACCACCCGGGCGTTGGCCGTCCAGATCCGTCCGGAGGGGGGGTTGACGATGCGCGGGTACTCCTCCGGCGCGAGCCAGCCGTCCCAGCGGTGCGAGCCGTCGGCCCAGGAGGTCGGGGTCCGGCCGTCGAAGCCGACGCGGCGCGGGATCTTGCCGATGATCGTCCAGCCGATCCGTCCCGTCTCGTCCGCCACCGTGAAATTTTGCGGCGGGATGCCGGAGCGGTTGGCCACCGCCATCGCCTCCTCCAGCGTGCGCACCGTCTGGAGCTGATCGACCCCCAGGTTCACCGCCTCCGGGAAGTGGGCGGTCCAGGCGAGCGCGCGAGGGCGGCCGAGATGGTCCTCGTCGATCACCGGCCCCCAGATCGTCTCCTTCACCTCGAAGAGGTCGTCCTTCCCTCCCTTGACCCGGATGCGCTCCTGGATCTTCGCGAAGCGCTTCGGCCCCGCGGGCGTGCGATAGACGTCCGGGTCGTGTGGGTCGATCAGCAGCTCCACGAGATCGGTCCAGTCGCCGTAGCTGTTGGTGAACCCCCAGGCCACGTGGCCGTTGCTCCCCACCGCGATCGTGGGGGTCCCGGGCAGCGTCACGCCGGTGACCTGCAGGGTGCCGCCCAGGCCGTCCGGCCGCACGATGGAGGCCCGGTACCAGGTGTTCGGCACCCGCAATCCCAGATGCATGTCGTTGGCGAGCAGGGCGTTGCCGTCCGCCGTGTGGGCCCCTGACACCGCCCAGTTGTTGCTGCCGGCGGCGGCCTCCTCCAGGCCGCCGTCCGCGGGCAGGGTGAGGGACGCCGCCTGGCGGCTCGCCGGCCGCTTGCGCAGGTCGAGCACCTCGGGTCCGGGGATCGGCGGCGTCACGAAGGCCGACCCCGCGAGCGGGGCGTCCCACTCGGTGCCGGACGCGGCCATCAGCTCGAACATCGGTGCCGGCAGGGTGTCGCGCAGCAGGCCGAGCGCCGACTCCCGCCGGCCACGGTCGTCGTTGAGCTCGAAGAACATGGCGTGCACGGCCAGGATCGAATCCTCCGGCCGCCACGGCGCCGGATCGACGCGCAGGGCCAGATACTCGAACGGCTTCCCGCCGAGGGACGAGAGCCCGGCGTTCACCCCGTCGGCGTAGGCCGCGAGCAGGGCCTGTTCCTGGGGCGGGGAGGAGGCCAGGATCCGCTCCGCCAGGGCCCGGAAGCGATGGACCCGGTGCCGCCGGTCCAGCTTCACCGCCGCCGGCCCGAAGATCTCCGCCAGCTCGCCCGCCGCCTGACGGCGCAGCAGGTCCATCTGGAAGAAGCGGTCCTGCGCGTGGAGGAACCCGAGCGCGCGGGCGGCGTCCAGCCGGTTCGCGGCGTGGATCACCGGCACCCCGAGATCGTCCCGCTCGACCTCGACCGGTCCCGCGAGCCCCGCGAGCCGCCGCTCGCCGTCGAGCCGCGGCAGGCTGGCCTTCAGGTGGTCGTAGGCCCAGAAGCTGCCTGCCGCGAGGACCAGGATCAGCAGGACGATCAGCGCGGTGAGCGCCAGCAGGACGCGGCGCAGGACGGGCCGTCCACGGCGAGGACGGGCCGTCGGTCTGGGCGGGAGCTTGCGGAGGGGTTGGGCCATGGTTTCCTCGTTCTTCATTCTGGAGCGCTGGACAGTGCCCCTCAAGTCTCCCCGACCGGAGCCCACGCCGCAAGGGCAGCCGGATCCTTCTAAGCGTGCGCTTCGGAATCTTCGTTGACTCTTCCGGAAGTCCTCCATAGAATCCGATTCGTTCAAGATCTTTAAATCCGGATTTTCTGGATTTTTTGTTTGCCGCCCAGCCATTGAGGCCCGGCGGATTGTCGAAGGAGTGTCTATGCTGAAGAAGCAGCTCGTCGCCTCCCTCCTGCTGTTGCTCTCGCTGATCGGCACCGCGCACCTGAGCCTCGCCCAGGACACCAAGGCGCGGTCCAATGACCCAATCTCCCAGTTGCTGAGGCAGGGATGGAAGATCGTGCAGGACGGAGTCTTGCAGCGTGACCGCGGGGTCGGTCAGGTGGAGACTTTCGTGTTCGGAGCGGCGGGCTTCACCTGGAAGCTCCAGGATCTCCAGAACCAGCTCCGTAACCTGCGCCTCGCCTATCAGGTCGACCCGACGCCGGAGCTGCGCAAGACGATCCTCAGCCACCGGCAGGAGATCGCCAACACCCAGAAGCTGATCGCGCTCGCCCAGGCCGCCGGAGCCATCGGTGTTCCCCCGGTCGACGACAAGGTCTCCTGCAGCCTCAGCTTCACCTACAACGCGAGCGCCGCGGCCCTGACCTCCTCCCAGGGCGTCACGGGGTCGGCGAGCGCGACCTTCACCGGCTCGTGCGGATTCACCGGCGAGGTCTACGCCTACTCGTACTCCACGGCGGTCGTCAGCGGAGGCTCCACGACCCAGACCCTGACCGACGGCCCTCGCAGCGGCGCGAATGTGACCGCGAGCGCCTTCACCAGCCAGACCGGCGGACCGAGCTGCACCTCCTACGCCTACGCCAGCATGACCAGCAGCAACCTGAGCCCGTCCTCGTACACGATCTCGGCGACCAACACCAGTTGCCCGGCGGTGCCGACGAATCCCGTGCCGACCATCAACGGCCCGACCTACGTCGGCGCGAGCGGCTGCGTGACCTCGACCTGGACTTCCTCCGTCGTCAGCGGCACGTCGCCCTACACCTATTCGTGGACCTGGAACGGCACCGCCGTGGGCACGGGCAGCAGCTACTCCCGGACGACCTGCTCCGGCACCCTTTACAGCGATACCTTCAACACGCTGGGCCTGACGGTGACCGACAGCGCCAGCCACTCTGGCAGCACCTCGATCTCCGTCGAGGTCGAGAAGTTCGGTAGTGGTGGTGGTGGCTGCTTTGCGGTCGCCACTCCGGACGGCAAGATCACCACACAGTGCCCGTAGTCCTGCCCTGCGCCTGTCGGAAAGCGGGGCCGCTCCGGCGGCCCCGCCTTTTCCTTTCCGGGGATAGACTCTCCCCGCCATGGCCGACGCCTCCTACCCGGATCTCCGCGCCTTCCTCGACCGGCTCCGCCGCGACGGCGACCTCGCCGTCGTGGAGGCGCCGGTCGACGCCCATCTGGAGGCGGCGGAGATCCACCGGCGGGTGATCGCGGCCGGCGGCCCGGCCCTCCTGTTCACCCACGTCCGGAACCGCGACTTCCCGCTCGCCACCAACCTCTTCGGCACCCAGCGGCGAGCCGAGATGGCCTTCGGCATGCGCCCTCTGAAGCTGATTCGGCGGCTCGTCCACCTCGCCGAAACGCTCCTGCCGCCCACGCCCGGCAAGCTCTGGGGCGCCCGCGATCTCGCCCGCGAGGCGCTGCGGATCGGCTCCTCCCGCAAAGGCGCGGGACCGGTGACCGAGATCGTCACTTCCGACGTCCGGCTCGATCGCCTGCCCGTGCTCACCACCTGGCCCGAGGACGGCGGCCCTTTCGTCACCCTGCCTCTGGTCTACACCGAGCATCCGGACGGCAAGGGGCACAACCTCGGCATGTACCGGCTCCAGGTCCACGACGCCCGGACCACCGGCATGCACTGGCAGATCGGCAAGGGAGGCGGCTTCCACTACGCGGTGGCCGAGTCGCGGGGGCAGGCCCTGCCGGTGACGGTCTTCCTCGGCGGCCCGCCGGCCCTGATCCTCGCCGCCATCGCGCCCCTGCCCGAGAACGTCCCCGAGCTGATGCTCGCCTCGCTGATCGCGGGCGAGCGCCTGAAGCTCGTGGCGCCGGGCCCCGGCCCCCATCCCCTCGTCGCGTCCGCCGAATTCGCGCTCATCGGCAAGGTGCCGCCGCGCGTCCGGCGTCCGGAGGGTCCTTTCGGGGACCACTACGGCTACTACTCGCTCCAGCACGACTACCCGGTCTTCGAGGTCGAGACCATCGCCCGCCGCAAGGACGCGATCTACCCCGCGACCGTGGTGGGCAAGCCGCGGCAGGAGGACTCCTTCATCGGCGACCTCCTCCAGGAGCTGCTCTCGCCGCTCTTCCCGCTGGTCATGCCGGCCGTCGAGCAGCTCTGGTCCTACGGCGAGACGGGCTACCACTCGCTGGCCGCCGCCGTGGTGAAGCAGCGCTACAAGCGGGAGGCGATGGCCTCGGCCTTCCGCATCCTGGGAGAGGGGCAGCTCTCGCTCACCAAATTCCTCCTGGTGACCGACCGCGCCGTCGATCTCAAGGATTTCCCCGCCGTCCTCACCCACCTCCTCGAGCGGACCCATCCCGAGACCGATCTCTACGTCTTCTCGAACCTCTCGATGGACACGCTCGACTACACCGGCCCGGTGGTGAACGAGGGGTCCAAGGGGGTCTGGCTCGGCCTGGGCGATCCGGTGCGCGAGCTCCCCCGCGCCTTCACGGCGCCCGAGATCCCGCAGGGGATGACGGACGTCCACGTCTTCTCCCCCGGCTGTCTGGTGGTGGGAGGCCCCGCCTACGCGGACGACTCCGGCGCCGCCGCCCGCTTCGCCGCCCATCCGGCCTTCACCGGCTGGCCGCTCGTGGTGCTCACGGACGAGCCCCGCCGCGCCGCCGCGAGCTCCATCAACTTCCTCTGGACCACCTTCACCCGCTTCGAGCCCGCGGCGGACATCCATGCCGCGGCGACCGGCCTGGTCCGCCACCACGTCTCCTACACGCCGCCCATCCTGATCGACGCCCGCATGAAGCCCTGGTACCCCCAGGAGCTCTTCGCGGACGAGGCGACCGCCGCCACCGTCACCCGGCGCTGGCGGGAGTATTTCCCCGGCGGCAAGGTGGAGATGGGGGATTCGGGGGTGGGGCATTTGACGCCATGACCCCCCATCTGATCATCACCCTGATCATCACCGGAGCGGCCATGGTGCTCCTGCTCACCGAGCGTCTGCGCGCGGACCTGGTGGCGCTGCTGGTCGTGGTGGCCCTCGGCACCTCGGGGGTGCTCACGTCCGAGGAGACCTTCTCCGGGTTCAGCCGGTCGGCGGTGATCACCCTGCTGGCGATCTTCATCCTCGCCGCGGGACTGGAGCGCTCCGGCATCACCCGGCGGGTGGGGGACCTCCTGGTCCGCGTGGCGGGGCTCAGCGAGCAGCGGCTCGTGGTCACCGTGATGCTCGCCGGCGCCTTCCTCTCGCTGTTCATGAACAACATCGCCGCCGCCGCCGTGCTCCTCCCAGCGGTCTCCGGCGCGGCCAAGCGCTCGGGGGTCAATCCCACCCGCCTTCTGATGCCGCTCGCCTTCGGCACCATCCTGGGCGGGATGGCGACCCTGCTGACCACCGCCAACATCGTGGTGAGCAGCCTGCTGCGCGACCGGGGCCTCCCCGGCTTCGGCCTCCTCGACTTCGCGCCCGTCGGCCTGCCCATTGTCGTCGCCGGCATCGCCTACATGGCCCTGTGGGGGCGGCGCCTGCTCCCCGCGCGCTCGCCCGCCGATCTCTTCGAGGACATGCAGCGCCAGGAGGCCAATCTCGCCGAGGTCTACCACCTGGGGGAGACCCTCTCCCGGGCCGGCGTGCCCACGGGCTCCCGGCTCGCCGGCCAGACCCTCGCCGGCAGCGGGCTGCGCGAGACCTATGGGGTGAACGTGCTCGCCATCGAGCGCGAGGGGCGCATCCTGCGCGCCCCCGCCGCGGACCTGGAGCTGCGGGCCGAGGACGTCCTCCTCCTCTCGGATGAGCTCGCGGGCGCCGGGGCCGACGGCGACCTCGACCCGCTGGCGCCGCGCCACTGGCGCGAGCGCGATCTCGAATCCCGCTCGGTGGTGCTGGTGGAGGCCGTGCTCGCCCCCCGCTCCGACCTCATCGGCCGCACCCTCCGCGAGACCCGCTTCCGCGACCGCTACGGCATGAGCGTGCTCGCCATCTGGCGCGCCGGCCGCTCGCTGCGCGCCGGGCTGACCGACCTCCCTTTGCAGCTCGGCGACGGCCTCCTCCTCCAGGGGGAGCGCGGCCGCCTGCCGGTGCTGCGCGCCGAGCCCGACCTTATCGTCCTCGACCGCGGAACGGACGAGCCGCCACCGTCGCGCCGCCGTGGATGGCTGGCCCTGACGATCATGATCTCCACCCTGGCGCTCGCGACCGTCAGCCGTCTCGGCATCGGCGAGGTGATGCTCGGCGGCGCCCTGGTGATGATCCTCTCCGGAGCGCTCGCCATGGACGACGCCTACAAGGCGATCGAATGGCGAAGCATCTTCCTGGTCGCCGGCATGCTGCCGCTGGGGACCGCCATGACCAAGACCGGCGCCGCCGACCTCATCACCCACGGCCTGCTCTCCGTCTTGGGCGGCGCGGGCCCGCTGGCGATCCTGGCGGGATTGATCGCGCTCGCCGTCCTGCTCACCCAGGCGATGAACGGCGCCGCGGTGGCGGCCGTCATGGCCCCCATCGCCATCCAGGCCGCGCAGCGGATCGGCGCCGAGCCGCGCTCCTTCGCGATGGGGATCGCGCTCGCCTGCTCCTTCGCCTTCCTCACCCCCCTGGGCAGCCCGGTGAGCATCCTGGTGATGGGCCCCGGCGGATACAGCTTCCGCGATTACTTCCGCGTGGGCCTGCCGCTGGTCCTGCTCCTCTTCGCGGTCGTCCTCGGCCTGCTGCCCCTGATCTGGCCGCTGGCGCGCTGACCGTCGCGGAATTTCATTTTCTCATTCTCCTGAAACTTTTCGCTGACACCCACGCCTAACAGGTCATAGGCGCGCTCGCCGGGCTCACGGAGGGCCCGGACGAAACGTGATCTAAAACCGAGAGATCGTGGAGAAACCACCATGAGATATATAACCCGTTTCCGCTTCCTTCTGATGCTCACGGCCCTCGCCGTGGGCATCTGCGCCCCCGTCTACGCCATCTGGCCGGACAACCATCTCAATCAGGCCGAAGACTGGATCTTCAATCCCTACGTCGACCCCGCCAACAACGTGTATGGCTCGCCCGCGTCCATCACGGTCGACCCGGACGGCACCGTCCACGCCACCGCCAAGTGCGGGTCCTTCACGGCCCTGCTGCTGAAGAGCGCCTATCCCGGCGTGATCACCGATCAGGTGTTGACCGACCTCACCACCTCGGCCTCGCCGCCGGCTCTCGATTGGTATACCGCCATCCAAGCCGAGAAGGCCTCTCCGAGCGGCATCCAATTTCACAAGCGGACCACCGCCGCCAGCATCCAGCCAGGCGACATCCTGGCCTCGGCCTATACCACGAACGGTGACACCGGCCACACGATGACGGTCAAGAGCATCACGCTCACGGCCGCCGGGACCACCCTCACCGCGGACAAAGCGGACAAGGGAATTCCGGGGGTGGGCACGGTCAACAAATATCAGGTGACCGTCTACGACGCGACCAACGCGCCGCACGGCGCCTACACCTCGAATCCGGCACCGGATACGCGCTACAAGCACGTCCTTCCCGGCGGCACGGTCCAGTGGGTGCAGGACGACGGGATCGGCTCGGGGACCATCGTGATCTACGAAGAGGTCGCGACGGGCCATATCGTGGCCTGGGCCTGGAACGTCAGCCCGACCACCTCTTCCTACTACTACGCCTTCACCGTCACCCCCGCGACTCAATACGACGTCCGGCCCATCGTGGCGGGTTACCTCGACGGTCCGGGTCTCTGATCGGTCTCCTGATTCCCATCCTTCCAATCACCCTCCGGCCTGCCTTCCCGACGAAGGTGGGCCGGATCTTTTGGACCGCCGCCGGAACGCCTGCGCCGTCTTTCGATTCACGTTCACGGCGTTCTCGGGATTGAGCCGGGTGAGCCACCAGAGCAGCCTGGCGTAGAAGGGGAAGACGATCATCGGCTTGTTCCTCTCCACGCCCCGCAGCACCTTCCGGGCCGCCACGTCGACGTCCACGTACTTGAAGGGGATCAGCGACTCGATCCCCTTCTGGCTGGTCCCGACGTAGGTGCCGTGATCGAAGATTCCGGTCTGGATGTAGGCCGGGCAGACGGCGCTCACCTTGACGCCGAGGTCCTTCCCCTCGGCCCGCAGGGTGAGCGAGAGGCCCACCACGCCGAACTTGCTGGTGGCGTAGGGAATCCCGAGAGCCATGCCGCCGATCCCGGCCAGCGAGGAGACGTTGACGATGTGGCCCGACCCTTGCCGGATCATGCGGGAGTAGCCCGCCATGGCGCCGTGGATCACCCCCCACAGGTTGATGTCGATCACCCTGCGCCAGAGGTCGAGAGGCAGGCTCTGCGCCTCTCCGGCGGCGGCGATGCCGGCGTTGTTGAACAGGTAGTCGATCCGGCCGTGAGCGGCGATCGTCTCGTCGAGCAGCCGCTCGAAAGCCGCCGCGTCCCGCACGTCGAGAGCCGCCCAGGAGGCCCGCCCGCCGGCGGACGCGATCCCCGCCGCCACCGCCCACGCCCCCTCCTCCTGAACGTCCGTCACCACCACGAAAGCCCCGCGCCGGCCGAGCTCCTCGCAGATCGCCCTGCCGAGCCCCGAGGCTCCGCCGGTCACCACGGTCACGGCGTTTTGGAACGGGGTCGCAGGCATCGTTCGTCCTCCTTGGGATGCGGGGGAGGATAGCACTCGATTGGCCCCGGGACAAAGAGCAGTGAGGGGCTTACCTTGAGGAGCAACCGGACGAGATAGTGCTGATAGATATATGGTTGACCCAAGCCGAGTCTTGCCCTATCGTTAACGCGCTTGCTCTGGCGGAAGGAAGGCTGCGCATGTCCTCATCGGCATTGCCCAATATAAAAACTTCTTCACGGTCTGCCACAACCGGGCGTATCTACCAGATCCTGGGGTTTTTTCTGATTCTAATTGGCGTCTTCTTATGCTTTTGGAGCGTTGTCAAGATGGCCTATTCCTCGGCATGGTATGTTGTCCTACAATTCGCAGGATTTTACATGTCCTATCAGGGATCTTCCCTTTTCAACCACGGAAGGAAAATTCGACGCTCCTTCGCCAATGACGCAGTGCCTCTTAATACGTCTATTCTCTATTTGCGCTCATTTTATGACGATTCTCTTACAGAAAAATTTTCCAGTCCGGTCGACCTCTTCACAGAAGAGGAGCAACTAGTCCTCGTTTTCAAGAAAATCGGTGCCGTCATTGCGATCGGCCGCCCCGGCGAGAGCCTGCCACCTATTGGAGCAACTCGATTGTACGTCAGCGATAAAGAAGACTGGCATCAGAAAGTCCAAGAATACATACAACGGTCCCAAATCGTGATTCTGCGAGCGGGCGCTTCTCCCGGTCTCTTATGGGAGTTGACCGAGGTGACACGACTGGCGCCTCCAGAGCTATTGTTAATCGTTATACCTTCCAATCTAGATCTGGCCAAAGGGTTTCTTTCGCAGCTGCGCGGCATATTGAAATCGGATTTACCGGACCCTGGACTGTACCCCCAGAAGTTTTCCGACAGCACCGTCGCAGGGTTCATTCATTTTGAAAAAGACTGGACCCCTCATTTCCTCCCTCTTCACAGGGCTCCCTGGAACCGAGCCACGGCGGTCAAGGGCCTAGTCCCTATATTCAACTATGCGCTGCAGCCGTTCTTTCTAAACCTGGGATTGAGGGTTGAATCGCGAAGAGCCTACGAGGTTTATGTCCTAATCCTTCTCGCGGTGCTCGTCCTTGCCGTAGTCATCTTCCTCCTCGCTCTCCCTTTGCTCTTGCGCTGAAGCTCTCACCTCAGCCGCATTCGGCGTTGACTCACACCTCCGGCCTCCGGAGTCAGGATAGCCAGAGGGAACGGCCCCGCTCCCGTTCCCTCTGGTACTTCGTCTGTCAAAGAACCCCCGCCGTCTGCCCGGAGCCCCGCGCAGCGGACTCGACGCCTTGAGCGACGGCGGAGCCCCGCGGTTCGTAAAAGCCCTGAGGCCTTTGGATCGGACCTCTGGACGAACGATTACAATGCGCATATGATAGCGACTGGAGAACGATCTGTCAAGCCTGTCCTGGCAAGGACGTCAGGCGGCCTCGGCTCGTCCCAGTGGGGATCTCGAGGCGCCGGAAGCCCTTCCAGAGAAGCATTCCCTGGACATCGGATGGCTTTCCCCGGAGGGAATGAGATCCGAAAGGCGGGGAACGGCCCGTTCCCCGGAGCTCGCGAGGCATTCCCCGGAGATTTTATTCCGCGAGCTCTGATGCACATGACATGAAGACTTGTTCGGGGCGCATTCCCCCTCGCTCGGGGCGCGTTCCCCCCTCTTCGGACGACGCGAAGAGCTCGTCGAGTCTCGCGATCTCCGGGGAATGGGACGCGAAGAGTCGATCGGAAGACGCGAAGCCGGGGGAACGGCTCATTCCCTCCCCTTCGCGCCTCTCGAGATGGAGCTCGCGGCGTTTTTTCTCGCCTTCGGATGGCGCGAAGCCGGGGGAATGTGGCGCGAAGGCGAGGGAATGCGACGCGAAGAGGTCTTTGCGGGACACGAAGCCCTCTCCGAATGGGAGGAGGCCGGGGGAATGAGGCTCGCCGGGCCCGTCGCGCGGCGCTTCGCCCCCGCGCTCTTTGACAATCGATGGTCCAAGCAGGGGAGCGGATGGGGAACGCTCCTCTGCTCCCACCTTTGATCGCGGCGGCCACGCTTCAGGTCCCCGGCGGCCGGGACCGGTGTGCGCCGCCGCCCCGCACGCCCCATGGACGGCGACGAAACGGTGACGATCCCATCCCCCTCCCTCCACCTGTGACACGATAGCCCCCGCGCGGTGGAAGGAGGTGCATCATGCCGGAAGGTCCGCTCTCTCCCGAAATCCTGCGGCAGATCGACGCGTGGTGGCGCGCGGCCAACTATCTCTCCGTGGGACAGATCTACCTGTACGCCAACCCCATGCTCAAGAAGCCGGTCACCATCGAGGACATCAAGCCCCGGCTGCTCGGCCACTGGGGGACCACCCCCGGCCTCAACTTCATCTGGGTCCACCTGAACCGGATCATCAAGGCGCGCGACCTCAGCATGATCTACGTCTGCGGCCCCGGCCACGGCGGCCCGGGGGTGGTGGCCAACGCCTACCTCGAAGGGACCTACAGCGAGGTCTACCCCGACGTCTCCCAGGACGAGGAGGGGATGCGCCGGCTGTTCAAGCAGTTCTCGTTCCCTGGCGGCATACCCAGCCACGCGGCGCCCGAGACCCCCGGCTCGATCAACGAGGGGGGCGAGCTCGGCTACTCCCTCTCCCACGCCTACGGCGCCGTGTTCGACAACCCGGGCCTGATCGCCGCCTGCGTGATCGGCGACGGCGAGGCCGAGACGGGCGCCCTCGCCACGAGCTGGCACTCGAACAAATTCCTCAACCCCGTCCACGACGGGGCCGTGCTCCCCATCCTCCACCTCAACGGCTACAAGATCGCCGGACCCACCGTCCTCGCCCGCATACCCCACGAGGAGCTCGACGACCTGATGAGGGGGTACGGCTACGCCCCCTACTACGTGGAAGGCGACCAGCCCGAGGCCATGCACCAGCGCATGGCCGGGGTGATGGACGAGGCGTTCGACGAGATCCGGCGCATCCAGCGGGACGTCCGCGAGAACGGCTTCCGCGAGCGCCCCCGCTGGCCGATGATCGTGCTCCGCTCGCCCAAGGGGTGGACCGGGCCCAAGATCGTGGACGGCAAGCCGGTCGAGGGGACTTGGCGCGCCCATCAGGTGCCGATGGCAGAGATGGCCTCCAGTCCCGAGCACGTGAGGATGCTCGACGAGTGGATGCGCGGCTACCGCCCCGGGGAGCTGTTCGACGAGCACGGCCGGCTCCGCCCCGAGATCGCGGCGCTCGCCCCCCACGGCGAGCGGCGGATGAGCGCCAACCCCCACACCAACGGCGGCGCCGTGCTGCGCAATCTGCGCCTGCCCGACTTCCGCGACTACGCCGTGAAAATCGAATTTCCCGGCGCCACGTTGGCCGAGGCGACCCGCGTCCAGGGGGAGCTCCTGCGCGACGTCCTCAAGCTGAACGCCGAGGCCCGCAACTTCCGCATCTTCAGCCCGGACGAGACCGCCTCCAACCGCTGGAACGCCGTGTTCGAGGCCACCGACCGCGAATGGGAGGCCGAGATCGAGCCCACGGACGAGGGCGTGGCGCACGACGGCCGCGTCATGGAGGTCCTCTCCGAGCACCAGTGCGAGGGGTGGCTCGAAGGCTACCTGCTCACCGGCCGCCACGGCATCTTCTCCTGCTACGAGGCGTTCATCCACATCATCGACTCGATGTTCAACCAGCACGCCAAGTGGCTGAAGACGATCCGCGAGATCCCCTGGCGCCTGCCCATCGCCTCGCTCAACTACATGCTGACCTCCCACGTCTGGCGGCAGGACCACAACGGCTTCAGCCACCAGGACCCGGGGTTCATCGATCACGTGATCAACAAGAAGGCCGAGGTGGTGCGCGTCTACCTGCCGCCGGACGCCAACTGCCTCCTCTCGGTGACCGATCACTGCCTGCGCAGCCGCAACTACGTCAACGTGATCGTCTGCGGCAAGCAGCCGGCCCCGCAGTGGCTGGACATGGACCGGGCCGTCAAGCACTGCACGGCCGGCGTCGGCATCTGGGAGTGGGCCAGCAACGACCGCGGGGAGGAGCCCGACGTGGTGATGGCCTGCGCCGGCGACGTCCCCACGCTGGAGATCCTGGCCGCCGTCGACCTCCTGCGGTGCGAGTGCCCCGAGCTCAAGATCCGCGTCGTCAACGTCGTCGACCTGATGACCCTGCAGCCCCGGAGCGAGCACCCGCACGGCCTGCCGGACAAAGAGTTCGACATGCTCTTCACCCGCGACAAGCCGGTCATCTTCGCCTTCCACGGCTACCCCTGGCTGGTCCACCGCCTCACCTACCGGCGGACCAACCACGACAACTTCCACGTCCGCGGCTATAAAGAGGAAGGCACCACCACCACCCCCTTCGACATGGTGGTGCGCAACGACCTCGACCGCTTCCACCTCGTGCAGGACGTGATCGACCGCCTCCCCCAGCTCGGCGCCCGCGCCGCCTACGTCCGCCAGATGACGCGCGACAAGCTGATCGAGCACCGCGCCTACATCGAGGAGCACGGCGAGGACATGCCCGAGGTCCGCGACTGGAGCTGGAAAGACAAGGGAGCGCCGTCGCGCGGAGGCAAGGAGACCAGCAACGACGCGGAAGGGACTTCGGGGGATCAGTAGGGAAGCCTGCCCACACCGGCAGAAGCGGGCTGCCACCCGCCCCCATATATAGGTGGCTGCCCAGAGGCAAGCCAAGAGGACGAGGCCCATATCTATCCTCCTGGCAGAGCTTCAGTTGTCAAAGAACCGCAGCCGCCTCTGCGGGTGAATCTTGGAGTAAGTCTCGCGGCGTCCTGGTATACGGATGGGGTGGTAGGACCATTGGGGCCACCTCGAGAGGAGGGGAGTGTCTCCCACACCGAATCTTAGGCGCTTCACCTCGCGGATTGCGCCACCTGTCTCAAATCTGCGGACCCGTCTTTCGGTGGTAGAGGCTCGCCTCGCGGGCGGGCTGCATACGCCGAATCTGATCAAGCAGAGTTAAGCTCTCTTCGAGATGGCCTCCCGCAGGTGCTCGGTGAGATCGACGTTAGATAAGTGCTGGTCAGCCTTGACAACCCGGGCGACCGCTGACCACGTTTCGTCAACAATCGGGCTAAGCTCCCTCTGCAGCTCCGCAGGGGTCCGACCTCGGAGATGAAGTCGGCTCAGCTCGGCTGTTAAATCACCACACTGGAAAGAGACATCTCCAAAATATCTATTGAAAGTCTTAGACATATACCATTGAGCAAAAGGCGCCACTTTTTCATCCCTAATTGGCTCAATGTGATAAGCCGAAAGACGACGGAGAAGCGCGCCTCTTTTTTCAGGGGGTATCTCCAGAGGAGGAAAAGCAGTGAAGCTCGCAGTCATGACGAATATCACACCTCGCAGGTATTCAAGCCCACGCCCAAGGACAACCGGCGGCTCTCTGTCTACGACGGAGACCAGGTCAGTGCGTTTCATGCATGGTTGCACTACACCACCGAGTTGGGACTTACGTCGATTGGAGTGCTGGCGGTGACTGTCGCTGAATGCGAGACGCTTGACTTGGCGGCCGAACCGGATCCAGCCCCCTTTCCCGCCCATGCGGTCATTAGGTTCGATGCCTGCACGCCATCGCAGGTCGAAAAGAAGGCCAAGCGTCTCAAGGCCGCGGGTGAAGCCCGGGGATGGCTGCACCAGGCGGAGTCAGGTTTGTGATCCACGGCGCTTCCTCGGCTGCGCCCCGCAGGCCCGCGGCAGACTCCGCCGCGGGCCTGGAGCGCTCCGTCGGGGTGGGGGGCTTTACGGCTGGCTCACCACCTCGATCCCCTTCTCCAGCAGCTCATCGCGGCCCGCGATCACACCGGCGAGGGTGCGGCTG
>DASXJP010000037.1:0-4074 GCA_036497345.1 Thermoanaerobaculia bacterium | reverse complement strand
GTTCTTCTGTCGGTCCGCGGGAGTGGATTCCGAGTGCAGCCCGGTCTTGAGGTTGAGCCGGTTCTTCAGCCATTCCGTGGTACCGTCGGGCGCCTTGGCCTGCACGGCGAAGCCGGCGAACAGCGGGGTGACCAGATGCTGGTCGATGTCGAACGCGAGCAGCGCCGAGCCATCCCCCCGGTAGGCCGTGATGGACACACCATTCTTGGACGCGGACTTGTGAAACTCGCTGGTCATTGGGATTTGCGCCTCCCCGGAAAACGTCCGGTGTAAGGGGCTCGTTGAAACGATTGAGGCCTTGCGTTATTTTACCATGATGGCGGAGACGAGAGCGCTGGAGGATACCCGCGATCTGCCGGCGCGGGCCCTCGCAGCCGCCGTGGCGGTGGCGCGCGCTCACGGGGTCCGCTCCACGGACCCGGAGATCCTCGCCGCGCGGAGCAACCTGATCATTCACCTGCGGCCCGCGCCGGTGGTGGCGCGGGTGGCGGGGGCCACGGCGATCCTGCGTCCGGACGTCCGGGAATGGCTCGGACGCGAGGTGGCGGTGGCGGGGTTTCTCGCCGGCCGGGGGGTGGGAGTCGTGCCGCCCAGCGCGGAGATCCCTCCCGGGCCGCACGAGCACGACGGCCTGATCCTCAGCTTCTGGCGATTCGTTCAGCCCGCTCCAGACCGCCAGCCGTCCGTCGCCGAGGCGGCGGAGGCCTTGCAAACTCTGCATCGCGCGTTGCGCGATTTTCCCGGCGAGCTCCCCGTTCTGACCTCGCCGCTCGTCGAGGTCCCCCGCCTGCTCGACCGGATCGAGCGCCAGGGCGACCTGTCCGCGTCCGATCTCGTCCTCCTGCGGGAGGCCCACGAGCGGCTGGCCCCGATCCTGCGCTCGCCCGCCCGGCCGGCGCAGGCGCTGCACGGCGACGCCCATCTCTGGAACCTGACCGCCACCGCCAACGGCCTGCTGTGGAACGACTTCGAGGACACCTGCTCCGGCCCGATCGACTGGGACCTCGCCTGTTTCTGCTGGCCGCTTTCCGAAGGCCGAGAGGCGGCCTTGGCGGCCTACGGCGCCGGCGCGCCCACCCTGGACGAGCTCGCGCTCTGGCTGGAGGCGCGGGAGCTCCAGGGCACGGTCTGGCTGGTGGCGATGTCCCGGCCCTTCCCGGACCGCCGTCCCCGCGCCGGGGAGATGCTCGCCCTCTGGCGAAATCGAGGCAGGCACTTGGGATGATCCTTGCATATTCCTGGGGTCCCCTTTCGCGCTAGGGGTGGTACTATCCCCAGGTTGGACGTCCGGGTGATTCAGAACGAAGACTCCGATACCAGATCCGATTCGTCGTCAAGCGATCTTGGAGCGCCCGTACGGTACGTAGAAAGAAAGTCAGGTATTCACAGGGTCGGTACGACCGAATCGGACGAAAGGTCCAAAGAGGAGTCTCGCATGGGAAGAAAGCTCTACGTTGGTAACCTGCCTTATCGCCTTCGCGACAGCGATCTACAGGACATGTTCGCGGAGCACGGCACCGTGGATTCCGCCCAGGTGATCATGGATCGTGACACCGGGCGCTCCAAGGGCTTCGGCTTCGTGGAGATGAGCAACGACCAGGAGGCGCAGGCCGCCATCTCCGCGCTCAACGGGCGCGATCTCGAGGGTCGCAGCCTCACCGTGAACGAGGCCCGTCCCCGCGAGGAGGGTGGTGGCGGCGGCCGTGGCGGCGGCGGCGGCCGTGGCGGCTACGGTGGCGGCGGCGGCGGCGGCCGTGGCGGCGGCTACGGTGGCGGCGGCTACGGCGGCGGCGGCCGCGACAGGTACTGAGCCTCCGGCCCGACGGAGGGGGGCCACCCAGGGCTACCCGCCGAGCCTATGAAGAGGCTCATCCACAGCCTTTATCTGCAGGTTCTGGTCGCGGTCGCCCTCGGGGCCCTCCTCGGCGTGCTCGATCCTTCGCTCGGCGCGGCCATGAAGCCGCTCGGCGACGGCTTCATCAAGCTGGTCAAGATGCTGATCGCTCCCATCGTCTTCACGACGGTGGTGACCGGCATCGCCAAGATGGGCGATCTCCGGCGGGTGGGCAGGATCGGCCTCAAAGGGATCGTCTACTTTGAAATTTTGACCACGTTCGCGCTCGCCATCGGCCTGCTGGTCGGCGAGGTCCTGCGGCCGGGCGCCGGGATGAACGTCGATCCCAAGGCGCTCGACGCCAGCGCCATCGCCAGCTACGCCTCCTCGGGCCGCACGCTCAACACCACCGACTTCCTGCTCAACGTCATCCCCAAGGACGTGGCCGACGCGTTCGCGCGCGGCGACATCCTCCAGGTCCTGCTCTTCTCGATCCTCTTCGGCGTGGCGCTCGCGGCCTTCAAGGCGGAAGGGTCGCTCGTGCTGCGCTTCTTCGACGAGCTCTCGCACGTGCTCTTCCGCATCGTGGCGATCGTCATGCGGCTGGCGCCCCTGGGCGCCTTCGGCGCCATGGCGTTCACGGTGGGGAAATACGGGATCAAGAGCCTGCTGAGCCTGGGCGAGCTGATGGCGACCTTCTACGCCACCAGCCTGCTGTTCGTGCTGCTCGTCCTCGGCCTGGTGATGCGCTGGACGGGATTGAGCATCCTCCGTTTCCTGCGCTACATCCGCGAGGAGATCCTGATCGTCCTCGGCACCTCCTCCTCGGAGTCGGCGCTGCCGCTGCTGATGCGCAAGATGGAGCGGCTCGGCTGCCCGGAGTCGGTGGTGGGCCTGCTGGTGCCGATGGGGTATTCGTTCAATCTCGACGGCACCTCGATCTATCTCACCCTCGCGACCCTATTCATCGCCCAGGCCACGAACACGCCCATCACGCTGGGGCAGGAGCTGGAGATCCTGGCCGTGCTGCTGCTCACCTCGAAGGGGGCGGCGGCGGTGACCGGCGGCGGCTTCATCACGCTCGCGGCCACCCTCTCGGCCGTGGGGCACATCCCGGTGGCCGGCCTCGCCCTCCTGCTCGGCATCGACCGCTTCATGTCCGAGGCGCGGGCGATCACCAACCTGATCGGCAACGGGGTGGCGACCGTGGCCGTCTCGCGCTGGGAAGGGGAGCTCGATGCGGAGCGCGCCCGCCGGATCCTCGCCGGCGTCGCGGAGGTGGAAGAAGAAGAGTACGAGGAAGGTCACGTCGAGGCCGGTCCCGCGGCACCTTCTCTATGACAGCCGCCGCTCGCGGCACGGTGCCGCGAGAGCGGTGCGGCTGCCTGGGAATCGACCATGAAGAAGCGGATTCAGAAGATCACCCTGACCCGGGAGACCGTGCGCAACCTGACCGCCACCGAGACCGCGGAAGCCCTCGGCGGCGCCTTCCCGAACACGGAGCTCAACTCCTGCCGGTGCCCCACGCTCTCCTGCCAGCACCCCGGCTTCTGCTGAGATTGCCGGCGGCCGTCAGGTGGCGGGCTTGACGATGGTGATCGTCGTCGCGCCCGTCACCGACGGCGGATCGGTGCCGGCGGTGATCGTCACCGGGCCGGGCGCCGCGTCGGGGCCCGGCAGGTAGTCGGCGGTGGCGGTGCTGTCCGTGGAGCTCGTCCCTGGCTGCACCACGGTCACGTTCTCGAAGCCGCCGATCACGTTTCCGCTCGCGTCCTGAGCACTGAAGGTGGCCACCGTGTTGGCCGAGACCTGCCCGATCGAGCGCGTGAAGTGCGCCGTGACGCGCACCTTGCCGCCGGGCATCACCTGCAGGTTGTCCACCTGCACGGTGATCACGTTCGGCAGGGCGGGATCGAACCGGATCGACGTCTGCCGGCTGAATCCGTTGCTCCCGCTCCCCGGGGCGTTGAGCGTCGCGGTGACCGTGGCCGCGCCGATCGTCTTCGGGCTCGTCAGCCCAGCGGTCGCCGTGTGGTCGATCCCGATCGGCACCGGCGCCGCGGGGAAGGTGCCGGAGCTGGAGGAGAACGTCACGGTCCCCGTGGTCATGGCGGGGGAGACGGCCACCGTGAACAGGGTGACCGTCGCGCCGTCGGCCGGCGCCGCGGCGGGAGCCGTGACGAAGCGGAGGACGTCGTTCGCGTCCGGCGCCGTGAAATGGATCTGGATCTGGGCGGAGA
>DASXJP010000036.1:0-3294 GCA_036497345.1 Thermoanaerobaculia bacterium | reverse complement strand
GATCAACCGCTGGGAGATCAACCGCGAGGCGATCAGCCGCGAGGAGCCCAGCAGGGCCACCGAGAGCACGGCCACGGCCAGCAGGCGGACGGTCAGCGACCAGTACCGTCCCTTGTGCAAGGTCCGCGGGAGGCGACCCTCCACGAGGTCGACGTTCTGCTGCACCAGGTCGCGCAGGAGCTGGCGCTTGACGCGGTCCACGTTCGCCATCAGCGATCCCCGAGCGACTTCAAGGCGTGCTTCGTCCTACCTGCTTCAAGAGCAAAGAGTTTCAGGGCCAGGGATTTTACTACACGCGTGCCGCGCGGCGGCTATTTCCGTTGCAGATGGATGCGCAGCCGCTGGGGGCCGGGCTCGACCTGGGTGACTTTGACGCCCGGATTGGCCAGGTCGAGCACCACGTGGACCTCGTTCCCGTGCGCCCCGGTATGGAAGCCGGTGCGGATCTGCAGCACCTCCGGAGTGCCGACGACCAGGCGCGGCTTGCCGAAAGGCTGGCGGAGGCCGGAGAGCACGAACAGCTCGCGCGGCGGATTGCCGTCGATCCGGCTCTGCGTGTAGATGGACGCCGGGATGGCTCCGTTGCCCCAGAGGATCACGTCCGTGCCCCCGCCGGCCGCCTCGAAGGTGATCTTCTCGAGCGTCGTGAGCGGCGGCCCGCTCTCCTCGGCCACGGCCGGGAACGGCGCCTTGGGAGCCGGCGCGGGGCCGGCGGCCGGAGCCGGAGAGGAGGCCGTGGCCGGCGGCGCCTTCGGCGGGGTCACCGGGGCCGCCGGAGCGACGGAGGGAGCGCTGGAGGTCTGGGCCGGGCCGCCCGCCGCCGCCAGCGGCGGCGGCGAGGCCGGAGAGGTCTGGGCCGTGGTTGCCGGAGGAGCCGCCGCTGTGCCGGCCGCGGCGCCGGGGGCCGCCGCGGGCGCGCCGGGCGATCCGGGAACGGTCCGGCGCGGCTTCTTCGGCCGTGCCTGGGGCGGCGGCGCCTGGGCGACCTCGTCGTCGCCGCCGAGCCCCACCCAGCCCATCACGCGGTCCCGCAGCAGGAAGAGCCCCGCCGCGAGGAGCACGCCGGCCGCCAGCAGCACCCAGGGGAGCGTGCGGCGGGGGGTCCGTGCCGAGGCCGCGGCGGCGTGGCCGAAGGTGGAGGCGAACATCGGCGGCGCGTCCGGGGCGGGCGCCGGCGGCGTCTGCGAGGGCAGATCCGGGAAGGGCTCTCCCGCCGGAGAGGCCGCGAAATCGGGATGCTCGTCGATCGACGGCAGCCACGACGAGGCGGCCGGAGCCGGAGCTGGCGGCGGCGGCAGATCGAAGACGTCCTTGGAGGTGAGCGGCGCCGGCCGGGGCCAGGGCGCCGCGCCGGGCGGGGGCGTCGACAGCGGCACCGGGTCGGGCGGGCGCTGGGTGACGTCGAACGGCGTGCCGCCCTGCAGGACGTGCTGGTCGACGATCCGGTAGATGAGCTCCTTGCTCCCCTCGCTCAGCTCCAGGAAGCGCAGCCCCATGCCGGCCGGCCGCGCCGGTCCCTCGTCCTCCAGGCGGTTCCAGACGACCTCGCCGCGCCCGCGGATCAGCTCGAAGCCGTCGCCCAGGCGGAACTCGAAGTCGAGCACCGTGCCGGGGGGCTGGGGAGCCCGCGTGCGGAGGAACAGCCCGCCCGGCGAGACGTTCGACGAATACTCGCTGATGAAACCGTCGAAGCGGTCGAACTTGAACTGCACGCGCGTCTCCAGAGGAACGCGGCGTGAGTCGCGAGGGATATTGGAGTAGTCGACCATGGATAAGCTGTTAGTAGGCTGCATGATAGCAGCAAAATCTCACCGCGCGCTCCGCGGCAGCCACGCTTCGTCCCCCGGTTTGTTCATCTGCCAGTAGGCGATGCGCTCGCACTTGGCCAGGCGGTAGGCCGTGCCGTCCTCGCGCGCGAAGCCGAGGAGATGGTACGGCGCCTGGCGGTCGAAGGTGTAGGCGAGCACGGACGGTCCTCGCGTCAGGCGGACCTCGACGCCCGGCACCTTGCCCGCGGGTGAGTCGACCGCGGGGACCTCCCGCCTCTCCACCCGGTAGGTCACGGGCCGCAGCTCGGGGAGCCTGGCGGTGAGGAGCGAAGGGAAGACCGCCAGCGTCGCCGGCGCGCGGCCCGCCACGTAGTCGCGCAGGGAGGCGGGCAGGCCGTCCTCGGGCAGGGCGTTGGCGGGCCAGTTGGCCGCGCGGTCCCCCTGGCCGTCGAAGTAGGAGTGGGTGGTGAGCCTCCCCCCCACCATCTCGGCGGTGGTGACGCCGCAGGCCTCGGAGCTGGCCGCGGCGAGCTTCTGGAGCGCCCCCGAGTCGCGGCGGGTGTAGAGGCTCGCCATCTGGTGGTAGGTGTAGACGCCGGTGGGGACGTCCCGCACGTGGTTGAGCTTCAACACGTCAAACCCGTCCGGCCGCGGCGAGTCCGCCTTGACGTCGAGGTCCGGGGCCCAGGGCTCCTTGACCAGCACGAGCAGGGCCCGGCCGTCGTACCGGCGGCCGTAGTGGGCCCAGGTGACCTCATAGGAGCAGACCTCCGCCCTGCCGTCGTCCCACACGGGTGAGCGCCGCCAGACGGGATCGCCCCCCTCGGCCAGCGGCGCGGCGCTGACGTAGCCGTCGTGCCCGGAATCCGAGCGGATGGCCCAGATGGCGAGCATCAGCAGGAACAGGGCAGCCACGGCTTTCAGAAAAATCTTCATCGGGGGCTCCAGCGGCGGATCTTGGAGACAGAGTATATGCCGGGTTGCGCCCGTGGTACCTTCCCATCCCGGAGGAGCCCACTGGTTGCTTCTTTTCCACACCACAAAGGAGACCGACCCATGAGAGAGCTCTTTCTTTCAGCCCTGCTGCTCCTGCTCCTCGTCCCCGCCGTGGCCCGGGCGGACGACGAGAAGGACACCATGCAGCGCATGGCCCAGGAGCACCAGCACGACAAGCCGTCGGCGAGCCCGGCGGCGATGGAGCAGCCCGCCCAGCCCGTCGACGCCGAGGAGGTGACCTACGGCGAGGCCGGCGGCAAGCCCCTGCATGGCTACGCCGCCCGCCCGAAATCCGCCAAGGGCCCGCTGCCCGGCATCATCGTCATCCACGAGTGGTGGGGGCTGAACGACAACATCCGCGCCATGACCCGGCGGCTCGCCGGCGAGGGGTACCAGGCCCTCGCGGTCGACCTCTACGGCGGCGCGCGCGCCGAGAATCCCGACACGGCGATGAAGCTGGTCAACGGCGTCATGCAGAATCCCGCCGCCGCCCAGGAGAACCTGCGGCACGCCGCCTCCTGGCTGGAGG
>DASXJP010000035.1:0-12005 GCA_036497345.1 Thermoanaerobaculia bacterium | reverse complement strand
GGTATCGATCGACTCGGCGAAGGACTTCTACGAGCTGACCAAATTGAAGATCGAGAATCCGTCGACCGGTTTGTTGATGGTCTGCGGCGGTGTGCCGAAGAACTTCGCGCAGGACATCGTGGTGGCGGCGGAGATTCTGGGCCAGGATGCGCCGATGCACAAGTATGCGATCCAGATCACGGTGGCGGACTCGCGCGATGGTGCGCTGTCGGGCTCGACGTTGAAGGAAGCCAGCAGCTGGGGCAAGGTGGATCTGACCTACGAGCAGATGGTCTTCGCCGAGGCGACGATGGCGCTGCCGCTGATCGCGGGCTATGCATATCACAAGCAGGCGCATGCGGCGCGCACGGGCAAGAGCTGGACGGCGGTGCTGGACCGGGTGGCGGAGACGGTCGGCGCGCAGAGCTAAGCGCTTTTTGTGTCGGAAGTGATCGATGGGATCGGGATCGGGAGCGCGTGCAGCGTGTTCCGGTCCCATTTTTCTGCGAAGGCGTAGGGTTGGAGTAACGTCGCCAGCCGGAGATCCGAATCGGGAGAGGGTGACTTCAGGAATCGCAATTGCCTGAAATACCCGTTTCTGTAACAGAGAAAAAGGTTACGATGTTAGGCACGAAACGGTAATGTCGGCCTTGCATATCGTCGAGCTCATGCTTTTCGCGGTTACCGTCGTCTCAAGCGTCCAATACTGGCGCGTGCGTGGGCGGGTGCGTGTGTTGGAGCGCGAGCTGGAGGCGGCACAGCGGCAGCGGCGCGACGATGCGCTGGAGTTGACGCAGCTTTCGGCCCTGGACAGCTTGAAGGATGAGTTTGTGTCGACGGTGTCGCATGAGCTGCGCACGCCGCTGACCAGCATTCGCGGAGCGCTGGGACTGCTGTCCTCGGGGCTGATGGGGACGATGGACGCGAAGGCGCAGAATCTGCTGCGGATCGCGCTGACGAACACGGACCGGCTGGTGCGGTTGATCAACGACATTCTGGATCTGGAGCGGATGGAGTCGGGCCGGGCGCCGCTGCAGTTACGGCGCTGCTCGCTTTCGGAGCTGGTGCAGCAGGCGGTGGATACGATGACGGCGATGGCCGACGAGGCGCAGGTGAAGCTGCGGATCGGCGCGCTGCCGGAGGGGGCGCCGTCGTCGATCTACTTCGATGGCGATCCGGACCGGATTCTCCAGGTGCTGACCAATCTGCTGTCGAACGCGATCAAGTTTTCGCCGGCGGAGGCTACGGTCCAGGTGGAGATCGAGACTCCGCGGGAGAGGCTGCTGTTGAAGGTCGCGGATCAGGGCCGGGGGATTCCCGAGGACCAGTTGGAGAAGGTCTTCGAGCGATTTACGCAGGTGGACTCGTCGGACTCGCGGCGACGTGGCGGGACCGGGCTGGGGCTGACGATCTGCCGGAAGATCGTGCAGCAGCATGGGGGAGCGATCTGGATCGAGCAGAATCCGGTGCAGGGGGTGACGGTGTGCGTGAGCCTGCCCCGGCAGCAGCGGCAGGCGGATCTGCGGGCGAACAGCGCTCCGGCGACGCTGCGGGGGATGGAGAGCACGATTCTGTTGTGCGATGGCGACATCGGGCATCGCTCGGCGGTGGCGGGGAAGCTGCGCGAGCAGGGGCATCGGGTGCTGGAGACGAGCTCGAGCGCGGAGGCGACGATGCTGCTGACGGCGGACCCGCCACCAGCGAGCCCGGTGCAGGCGATCCTGCTGGATATCCATATGCTGGATGGCAAGTCCTGGGAGCTGGTGAAGCGCTCGGCCCGGAGCGCGGCGGAGGGAAGGATTCCGCTGGTGATTTTGAGCGTGCTGCGGCAGGAGGGGATTCTGGGCGCGGCGAAGGTGCGGGGCTGGCTGCATCGCGTGTTCAAGGAAGAGTGGCTGCTGGCGGAGCTGGGACAGGCGCTGCGCAGCGATGGGCGCCCGGGGTACGTCGTGTTTGTGGAGGACGATCGGGATCTGGCCAGCGTGGTGCTGGCGGGCTTTGAGGGCACAGGGGTTCAGGTGGATCATGCGGCCAGCCGGCAGGAGGCGGTGGTGTTCTGTCAGCGGCGCAGGCCGGATTTGATCCTCCTGGACCTGACGCTGCCGGAGAACGAGGGATTCGGGCTGGTGGATTGGCTGCGCAGTCAGGCGGAGCTGCTGGCGGTGCCTCTGGTGGTGTACTCGGGGCGCGAGGTTTCGGCAGCGGAGCGGGTTCGGTTGCGATCGGGGCCGGCCAAGTTTTTGACCGAGGCGACGGTGCGGGCGCGCGATCTCGAGGAGCTGGTGCTGACGATGGTGCGGCAGCGGAGGTTTCGGCGGGCGGCGGACTTCAAGGTAACCGCGCCGGGATTACCGGTGTCTTAGGGAATGAGGAGGTTTGTGGATCTGGAAGGGAATTGCGTGCGGCGTGTGCTGATTATCGATGACGACGATGATATTCGCGAGGTTGCGGCGCTGTCGCTGGAGTCGGTGGCGGGATGGACGATCGCGTCGGCGTGCAGCGGACCGGCGGGGATCGCGATGGCGCGGGAGTTTCAGCCAGACGCGATTCTGATGGACGTGATGATGCCGGGGATGGATGGTCCGACGACCTTTCGTACGATGCAGCAGATCGCGGAGCTTGCTGCGATTCCGGTGCTTCTGCTGACCGCCAAGGTGCATGGTGTGGACCAGCGGCGCTTTGCCGGGCTGGGCGTGGCGGCGGTGCTGTTCAAGCCGTTCGATCCGCTCACGTTGGCGCGTCAGATCGCGGACACGCTGGGGTGGAAGGATTAGCCGCGCGCACCTTGGGCGGCCGGATTTGGGGATAGGCCATGGTAGGCAGGCCAAAGGAAGAGCAATGACAAAGCCGATGGATACGGAGATGGCCCGTTTGATTCATGCGCTGTGGGAGCGCAATCAGGACCAGGTCCAGAATCGTTTGCAACTGCTGGACAGCGCGGCCGCCGCCAGCCGGGACGGTGATATGGGAGAGGAGCTTCGCAACGAGGCGCGGGAGATCGCGCATAAGCTGGCGGGCTCGCTGGGCATGTTCGGGTTTCCGGTGGGCAGCGAGATTGCGCGGCGGCTGGAGCTGCTGTTCGACCGCGGAGATCCGGATCCGGAGCTGTTGTCGGAACTGACGGTGCAGCTGCGAGGCAGCCTGGCAGAGCCGGATTAGGAGGTTTCGCCCGGGGCTAATTGCAGATGAGCACCGTCCATACGTCCGCGTCGACGGCCGAGGACCCGATGGCGAAGTCGACAAAGGTATTGGGGGGGACGGTGAGGGTGCCGGGAGCGGTGCAGGCATTGGCGCCGACGGCGACTTGGCAGCCGAAGGTGGACATGGTCATGGCTCCTGGAGTTCCCTGGCGCAGCGTGACGGAGACCTGGTCTCCTTCCTGGGAGTAGACGGAGAGCTGGGTCGCGGTGCAGCCGTTGGGTAGCCAGGTGAGGAGCGACGACGGTTCGCCGGATTGAACCGAAGATTCGGCGCTGCCGTTGACGGAGTAGTAGCCGGAGAGCGCGCTGACGGGGTGGTAGACGGAGAGGGCGGGAATACCGCTGGTCTCGGCCTGGGGGAAGGTGAAGTTGAGCACGTTCTCGTTGCCGGTTGGGGTGTTGGTGACGGTGGCTGTGGTGCCGACAGGGCTGGTGGTAACGGTGCCGATACTGATGGTGGGAGTGGCTCCGGAGGGTCCGGTGGGACCGGCGGATCCGGTTGCGCCGGTCGCCCCTATGGCTCCTGTACTGCCTCGCTGGGCAAGGACCTGCCAGGCGGACGGGGTGATATCGGGCTCGCTGCTGCTGTTGGAGGCCGTAGCGATGTAGGTTGAGCCGTTGAAGGTGACGGCGTTATTGGTGAGGTAGCCGTAGCCTGCGGACCATGGTCCGATGAAGCTCATGCCGACGGCGCCTGCGGCACCGGTTGCTCCCTGGGCACCGGGGGTGCCGGCGGCTCCGGCTGCGCCGGCGGGGCCTGTGGCTCCGGTGGCTCCGGTGGCCCCGGCGACTCCGGCGGTCCCCTGTTGTGCGAGAACGGCCCAGAACCCCGGGGATTGGCCAGGGGCTTGGCCCTGGTTCCCGGCGACCAGTGAGACGTAGGTCGACCCCTGGAAGGTGACGACGTCGTTGAGGGCGTAGTTGGCGATGGATTGGTAGGGGCCCTGATAGATGAGTCCGGCGGAGCCTGTGGCCCCGGTGGGGCCGGTTGTTCCTGATGGCCCGGCGGCACCGGCTGCTCCGGCGGGACCGGTTGCCCCGGCTGGGCCTGCGACTCCGGTGGGGCCGGCTGGTCCGGTGGCTCCGACGGCGCCTGCGGGGCCCTGGCTGCCGGTGGCTCCAGTCGCGCCTACGGCGCCGGGGGAGCCCTCTTCTGCGAGCAGAGACCAGTATTGGGGGGTCTGGTCGGGCTCGCGCCCGGAGTTTGGATTGATCGCGATGTAGCTGGAACCGTTGTAATAGACGGCCGCTCCGGTCGGGTAGGAGGCGCTGACGGACCAGGTACCGGTGAAGGAGACGGGTGGACCCTGGGAGCCTGTGGCTCCGGTGCTTCCGGCGGGGCCTGAGGCGCCGGTCGCGCCGGTTGGCCCGGTGGCTCCGGTGGGGCCGGCCGGGCCGGTGGCTCCGGCGGCGCCGGTCGTTCCGGTAGCTCCCAGGGCTCCGTTGATGCCTTGGGGACCGGTGGCTCCGGTGGGGCCGGCGACTCCGGGCTGGCCCTGGGCTCCGGTGGCCCCGGCTGCGCCGGTGGCGCCGGTCGCGCCGAAGGCCGCCAGCAGGCTCCAGGACGATGGAGTGAGGCCGGGGGGATTGCTGGCATTGGGCGTGGCGATGGAGATATAGGTGGCGCCCTGGAAGGTGACCACGTCGTCAACTGCGTAGTTGGTGCTGGAGCTATAGGCGGAGCGGAAGTTCAGGCCTGCGGGGCCGGTGGGTCCGGCGACGCCAGTGAGTCCTGCGGGGCCGGTAGCTCCCTGGGGACCGGATGGTCCGGCGGGTCCGATCACGCCCTGGGGGCCGGCGGGTCCGATGGATCCTGCGGGGCCGGTCGAACCCTGCTCCGCGAGCAGGCTCCAGTAGGCCGATCCGGGGCCGGGCGTCTGGGCGACGTTCGTCTCTACCGCGACGTAGCTGGAGCCGTTCCAGGAGACGGCCTGGCCGACGGTGTAGGCCTGGGCGTTGGTCCAGGCTCCCTGGAAGGAGACGGGTGGGCCGGTGGCTCCGGTGGGTCCGGCCGGCCCGATGGGCCCGGTGGGGCCGGCTACACCCGTTTGGCCAATTGGACCAGTGGGACCGGTGGCTCCGGTAGGACCTGGGCCGACGAGGACGGCCCAGTCGGTGGGACTCTGGTCGGGTGGGTGGCCTTGATTGCCGGCGATGAGCGAGATATAGGTGGATCCGTTGAAGCTGACGGCGTCGTTGAGGGCGTAGTTGGTGATGGAGGAGAAGTTGCCCAGGTAGTTGGCGACGGCCGGGCCGGTGGCACCTGTGGCTCCTGCCGGGCCGGTGGTTCCGGTGGCTCCCGCGGGGCCGGCGGCTCCGGCGATGCCCTGTGGGCCGGAAGCGCCGATGGGGCCGGTTGGTCCGGTGGCTCCGGCGGCGGCGAAGAGCGCCCAATGGGAGGGGTTTTGGTCGGGGGCGTTGCCCTGGTTCCCGGGGACGAGGGAGACGTAGCCGGCGCCATTGTAGGAGACGCCGTCCCCGAGAGCATAGTTGGCGATCGACGAGTAGGGGCCTTGGAATTGAAGGCCGACGGCACCGGTGACGCCTTGCGGACCGGCGGGACCGGTGGCTCCTGCTACGCCCGTAGGGCCGGTGGGGCCGACGGGACCCTGACCGCCGATGAGTCCGGCAGCGCCCTGGGGGCCCATGGGGCCGAGCGCTCCGGTGGCACCGGTGGCGCCTTGTGAACCGGCGGCTCCGGTGCTGCCCTGGGCGGAGAGTACGCCCCATTGCGAGGAGGAGGATGAGGGCGTGTTGCCCTGGTTGGCGTTCTGGAGCGAGATGTAGCTGGTGCCGGAGAAGGTGATGACCTGTCCGAGGGCGTAGCTGCGCGTGGCGGAGTAGGTGCCTTCGTAGACGAAGGCGCCGGCACCGGAGGGACCTGCGGCGCCGGCCGCTCCGGTTGCTCCGGTGGCCCCCGGTGAGCCGGCGGTACCGGCGGCTCCGGCGATTCCCTGGACGCCTTCGGGGCCAGCGGGTCCGGCCGCGCCTGCGGAGCCCTGGACTCCGGCGGCACCGGCTGGGCCTGCGGTACCGGCTGGACCCTGGGCTCCGGTGGCTCCTTGTGGGCCGGTGTTGGCCAGGGTGATATCGAGCTGGGCCGGGTGGGCGGTCTGGTCGTTCTCCTTGCTGTCAAACTGGACTGTGGCGGTGCCGGCGGTGAGGGCGAGGCCGAAGTTGGTGGCCGGGGAGGTGATCCATCCCTGGACAAGGGCGGTGACGTCGATGGCGTAGAAGCTGCCCGCCTGGGTGACGGTAAAGACCTGGGCGGCGCTGTTGAGGCCGGGCAGGGTGGCGTAAGTGACGGTGGATTCGGTCCAGGCGGCGGCGAGTGGCTGAATGCTGATGAGGCCGGGAGTGGTGAGGCGGTTGCAGTAGAGGCGCAGAACGGCGTGAGAGACCTGCGCCGCGGTGACGCTGGAGGGCAGGGGGGAGAGGTCGAATTCAAGAAGGCCGGTGTAGCCGCCCCCGACGTTGATGTTGGAGAGCGCGCCGCTATTTATGGAGGGCCTGGCGCTGTTGACGTGGGCGTCGGCGACGAGGGTGGCGTCGGTGGCAAGCGCCCTCGAGGGGATGGCGAAGAGGGAGAGCAGGAGACAGCTGATGCGCAGGCTAGGTCCAGATGGAACGCGTAACCACATTGCCTCTCGCTCCTGGGAACCTGGCCGTCCGGTGAGAGACGATCAGGCTTATCGCTCACATCACAGTGGTTACAGGACGACGCACATCGACGTTGCCCGCAGCCGGTGGTGGGGAGGGAGCCCGATGGATCCGAAGCAAAAGAGGCCTATGGTTGGGAGAGATCATGATGGCCCGGGGACGGTACAAAAGCAAGGTAATTTCCCGTTTTGGACCAAGTTGAGTGACCTCTGGTGATGAAAGTACTGGCTCGCCGAATTTGTGCATCACACGGGAGGGAGCTAACTGCTTGTAATCGAATCGCTCGGGGAGCGGAAAGCTGCTTTAATGAGCGAAAGAGGGACGGACAAAAAGAGACCCATGCAAATTGATTTGGATCACGCCAAACCGGGACAGCATCCCATCGCAAGCCAACTGACGAATATTCCCCGTCTGATTACAGCGTTTTACTCGCTGCACCCGGATGCCGGCGTGGCGGCGCAGCGGGTCGCGTTTGGGACCTCGGGGCACCGGGGCAGCGCATTCAACATCTCGTTCAATGAGGATCACATTGCGGCGATCACGCAGGCGATCTGCGATTACCGTAAGGGGGAGTCGATTACGGGGCCGCTGTTTCTGGCCAAGGACACGCATGCGCTGTCGGAGCCTGCGTTTGCGACGGCGGTGGAGGTGCTCGCGGGCAATGGGGTGGAGACGCTGGCGGATGAGCAACTGGGGTATACCCCGACGCCGGTGCTGTCGCACGCGATCCTGACCTATAACCGTGGGCGGAGGATGAACCTTGCGGACGGGATTGTGATTACGCCCTCGCATAATCCTCCGGAGGATGGCGGCTTCAAATACAACCCACCCAACGGCGGGCCGGCGGATACGACGGCGACCAAGTGGATCGAGAACCGGGCGAACGAGCTGATCGCGGGTGGGCTGACGGAGGTGAGGCGGATTCCGTTTGCGCAGGCGCTCACGGCGGGACACACGCGGCGATATGACTACATCACCGGGTATGTGAACGACCTGGGCAGCGTGATTGACTTCGATGTGCTGGCAGGAACGGCGTTGAAGCTGGCGGTCGATCCGCTAGGCGGGGCTGGGGTGGCGTACTGGCCGCGGATCGCGGAGCAGTACGGGCTGTCGTACGAGATTCTGAACCGCACCGTGGACCCGACCTTCCGGTTCATGACGGTGGACTGGGACGGGCGAATTCGGATGGACTGCTCGAGCCCGTCGGCGATGGCGTCGATGATCTCCAGTAAGGACCGGTTCGACGTGGCGTGGGCGTGCGATACGGACCATGACCGGCACGGGATCGTTACCCGGTCTGCCGGGTTGCTGAACCCGAATCACTACTTGGCGGTGTGCATCCAGTATCTGTTTACGCACCGGCCGGGATGGGGTGAGGCGACGGCGATCGGGAAGACGCTGGTGTCGTCGGGGATCATCGACCGGGTGGCTGCGGGGATCGGGCGCAACGTGCTGGAGGTTCCGGTGGGCTTCAAGTGGTTTGTGGATGGCCTGATCGATGGATCGCTCGGGTTTGTGGGCGAGGAGTCGGCGGGCGCGACCTTCCTGCGGCGGAATGGGCAGGTGTGGACGACCGATAAGGACGGTCTGATTCCGGGGCTGCTGGCGGCGGAGATGACGGCGCGGACGGGCAAGGATCCGGGCGAGCTGTATCGGGAGATCACGGCGAAGTACGGCGATCCGGTGTATCAGCGGATCGACGCGGCGGCGACCAAGGAGCAGAAGGCCAAGCTGGGCAAGCTGTCACCGGCTGCGGTGACGGCGAAGGAGCTGGCGGGGGAGCCGATTACGGCGATCCTGACCGAGGCTCCGGGGAACCATGCGCCGATCGGCGGGCTGAAGGTGGCGACTGAGAATGGATGGTTCGCGGCGCGGCCGTCGGGGACCGAGGACGTGTACAAGATCTACGCGGAGTCGTTCCAGGGCGAGGCGCATTTGAAACAGATTCAGGCGGAGGCGCAGGCGCTGGTGGATGCGGCGATCGGGTAGGTAGGCCGTTTCGTTATGGGATTCAGGGGGCGCTTTCCTTTGGGAAGGTGGCCCCCTTTCTCATGGGTAGACGGTGGGTAAACCCGCTATTGGGGTGGGGTGTTGGGGTTCTGGGTGGGGGGATTCTGCTGCTGGTCGGGGTTGTTCTTGTCGCCCCCGCCGAAGAGGCGGTGGAAGAAGCCCTTTTTCTTGGCGGGCTGGGGCTGCGGCGGGGTGGTGATGTCGGGGGCGGCGTTGCCGTCGGGATTGACGACAGGCGCGGGGCGCTGAGGCGGCGCGGCGGCGGTGGCCGGGGGCGGGTTAGAGGCGGGAGCCTGCGGGGTGCTGTGGAAGCCGAAGAGACGCTGAATGAGGTTCTGCGGAGCCTCGCCCATCTGGCTGCAGGTGTTCTGCGGGGCGGTGCCGTTGAGGAAGGCGATGGGGTAGTCCTGGGGGCAGGAGGCGTCGGCGGGCAGCCAGGAGTTCTTGTCGACGGAGAGAACCTGGACGCCATTGGGCGGGGTGTTGTCGAGGGGTTTGACGTCGGAGTACTGGGGGAGCTTGATGGCGCGGTTCATGAACTCGGCCCAGAGGGGAGCGGCGGCGTCGGCTCCCTGGAGGTTGAGGTTGGTGTAGTCGTCGTTGCCGATCCAGATGATGCAGAGCAGGTTGGAGGTGTAGCCGGCGAACCAGGCGTCGTGGGAGGTGCCGGTCTTGCCGGCCGCCGGAGCGGTGAAGCCGTGCAAGCGAGCCGCGGAGCCGGTGCCGAAGGTCATGACGTTCTGCAGCAGGGATTGGGTGAGGAAGGCGGTGCGGGGATCGAGGATCTGCTTGGCCTCGGGGGCGTAGTCGGCGACGATATCGCCGGTGGCGTTGCGCACGCTGGCCAGCATCCAGGGCTTGAGGTAGACGCCGTTGTTGGCGAAGACGGTGTAGGCGCCGGCCATGTCGATGGGAGTGGCGCTGTAGGTGCCGATGGCGACCGAGGGGGTGGCCTTGGCGTTGACGATGCCGGCGGAGCGGGCGAGGGCGGCAACGTTCTCGTAGCCGACCTTCTGGGCGAGAGCGATGGTGGCGATGTTGAGGGAGTGGGCGATGGCCTCGACGGCGGGGACCATGCCGGGGTACTCGCCGCGCTCGAAGTTGCCGGGGGTGTAGGACTGGCCGTTGGTGCCGAAGTCCTGCGGGTCGTCGTTGAGCTTGGTGAGGGCGGTGAAGACGCCACTGCCGTCGAGGTTGGTGCCGTTGAGCGAGGTGTTGTAGGCGGCGGCGTAGACGAAGGGCTTGAAGATGGATCCGGTGGGGCGCTCGGCGACGGCGTGATCGAGCTGGGAGAGGCCGTAGTTGCGGCCGCCGACGAGGGCGAGGATCTGGCCGGTGTGAGGGTTGAGAGCGATGAGGGCGACCTGGGGATAGTTGTAGGGGCCGGTGTAGGTCTTCTTGTAGCGCTTGCGGACGAGCTCATCGACGTGCTGCATGCCGACCTGGACGGCCTCGGTGGCGGCGCGCTGCAGGTCGGGATCGAGCGAGGTGTAGATGCGCAGGCTCTGATTGCCGATGTTCTGCTCGCCGAGGCGCTGGACGAGCTGGTCGTGGACGAGGTCGACGAAGTAGGGGGCCTCGTTGGCGCCGACGTTGGGGGCGACGAGGTGGAGGGGCTCGGCTTTGGCGCGGTCGGCTTCGGCGCGGGTAACGGCGCCGGTCTCGACCATGGAGTCGAGGACGATGTTGCGGCGCTCGATGGTGCGCTCGGGATGGCGGTAGGGGTTACGGTAGCTGGGGTTCTGGAAGAGAGCCGCGAGGGTAGCGGTCTGGGCCAGATCGAGCTGATGGATGTCCTTGCCGAAGAAGGTCTCGGCGGCCTCGCCGACGCCGTTGATCTCGAAGCTGCCCTGGTGGCCGAGATTCATCTGGTTGGCGTACATCTCGAAGAGCTGCTGCTTGTTGAAGCGGGCCTCGAGCTGGAAGGTGATGATGAGCTCGATGAGCTTGCGGCGGTAGCTTTTTTCGGGCGAGAGGAAGATGTTTTTGGCGAGCTGCTGGGTGAGGGTGGATCCTCCGCAGCTCTTGCGGCCGGTGGTGATGTCGGTGACGGCGCACTTGAAGAGGCGCATGTAGTTGACGCCGCCGTGCTCGAAGAAGCGGCGGTCCTCGATGGCGGTGACCGCCTGGACCATGCGGGGGGGAATCTCGTTGTAGGGGATGATGCGGCGCTTGGAGCGGGCCTTGCCGGTGGAGAGGGCGGTGACGAGCTCGGGCTCGAGTTCGTAGGCGGCGAGAGCGGCGCCGTTCTCGGCGGTGATGGCGGTGACCTCGGGCTCGCCGTCGTCGCCGACGCCGCTGGTGATGGTGGCGCCGTCGGTGGAGTGGTAGGACTGCGGACCGGGCTTGATGAAGATGGAGTCGCCGGTGAGGCGATAGGTACCGAGCTGGGGGTTGACGTTATAGCCGGCGGCATTGAGGTCCTGCGCGATGGAGGCGACAGAGAGCTTTTGGCCGGTGCGCACCTCTTTGGGGGCGGCGTAGATCTGGGCGGCGTTGGCGAAGAGTGGACCAGCGGCGATGCGCTGGTCCACGAACTTCTGGTATTTGAGGTAGAAGTACCCGAAGAAACCGGCAAAGACCAGCACACAGGCAAGGCCGAGGACGAGAGCGGCACGAAGGAGATTGAAGCCGAGGGTCGCGGGGCGATTGGCGTTGCTGGCGATTTTTAGTTTTACAGGCATAGGGCGCAGGGTCAGGCTTAGGAAACAGAGATCGGTTGCGGGTTGAGGAACAAGGAACGCAGGGTTTGGACGGTTTCGGAGGTGAGAACGTCGTGGGTGTTTCCGGTGAGACGGTCTACAAGTTCCACCTTGCCCTCAGCGAGCTTCTTTCCAATATTGATGCGATATGGGATGCCGGTGAGGTCGGCGTCCTTGAATTTGACTCCGGCGCGCTCGTCGCGGTCGTCGAGAAGGACGTCGAAGCCGGCGTTTTCGAGATCGGCGGCGACCCGCTCGCCGGCGGCGGAGAGCTCGGCGTCGGTGGTGTTGGTGACGGTGACGACAACCTCAATGGGAGCGATGGAGGGCGGGAGGGCGTAGGTGTCGGCCTTGGCGTCGGATTGCGCAGCGAACTTGGCGGCGGAGGTCTCGATGGCGGCGGTGAGGATGCGCTCGATGCCGATGCCGTAGCAGCCCATGGTGGGAGTGACCT
>DASXJP010000034.1:0-11432 GCA_036497345.1 Thermoanaerobaculia bacterium | reverse complement strand
AACGGTGGGTAGGACGGCGGGGACCGTGTCCCCGCCCCTCCGTTCTTGCCGGGCTATCTCAACAGACCATCTCTTCCTGGAAGATGAACGTCAGGTTCTCCTCCTCGAAACGGTCGAAGAACTCCGCCCAGGTGATCTCCTGCAGATCCTCCCCGCTGTCGTAGTCCGGGAAGTCGATCCGCAGCCCTCCCGCGACCTTGCTGTCCTCGGGATCCACGACCGCCGCCGGGCGGCCTCCGCGCTCCTCGGCCCAGCGGCGGATCTCCTCATGATCGGTGGTAGTCCTGGTTTCCGGCATGGTCTTTCACCCCTTCCCTGGAAATTGTTGTGACTCGTTGCAGATTCCCACCTCCGCTTGGGGTGCAGCGCCTTCGTCATGGAGAACGCGTCCGTAAGCGCAAATTGTTCCAGTCGCGGCCGCCAGAGATGGCGAACGCTCCCGCCGGGGAGCGCTCACGGTCTCTGTGCCGGCCCCCGCCCGTCAGCGGACGACCTGCGCCTCCCGGTTGATGTGGCTCTCGGCGAGCTCGGTCAGACGCTCGTCGGTCTGCTCCTCCTCCTGGAGCGTCCGCTCCAGCAGGGAGGCGTGCTCGCTCTTGCCCAGCATCTCGGCGTAGGTGCGCACCGTGCCGTAGCCGGCCATCTCGTAGTGCTCCACCCGCTGGGCGGCGGCGATCAGGCCGGCGTCGATCACCGCGGGATCGCCTTTCATCTTGGTCATCTCGGCCCCTTCCTTGAGCAGTCCCTTCATCCCCTCGCAGGTTTGCCCCTTGGGGCTTTCCTGGAGGTCCTGGAAGACCCGCTCGAGGCGGCGCACGTGCTCCTCGGTCTGCCGCAGATGGTCGTTGAAAGCCTTACGCAGGTCGGCCGAGGTGGCCGCCTCGGCCATCTTCGGCAGCGCGTCGACGATCTGGCTTTCGGCGGAGTAGAGGTCTTTCAGTTGCTCTAGGTAGAGGTCTTTGAGGGATTCCAGCTTCATGAGCTCCTCCTTGTTGTAAATACCTGGGTGCGGCCCGGAAACCCGCTTGCGGCGGGGCTCCGGTGGATCTCATTCACCGATAGGAATCGCAAGAAGCGTGCCGGTAATCGATCAGATCGGGAGATCGATCGGCTCAATCGCCGCTCGATCGGATGTGCCCGAACTTGATCAACGCGACGAAGAAGACGCCGCCGAGGATGTTGCCCAGGGTGGCCCAGAGGAGGAATTTGCCGAAATCCGCCAGGGTGGCCCCCTGGCCCGAGAAGACGCCGGCCAGCACCTCCGCCGTCCCCACCACGGCGTGGTGCAGGTGGGCGATGCCGATCGCCGTGGTCACCAGGGAGACGATGAAGATCTGGCTGATGGTGTCGCGGCTGGCCGCCACCAGCCAGGTGAGCAGGCCCATCAGCCAGCCGGCGAGCACGGCGGAGAGCAGGATCACCCAGCCGGGGTGGGCGACCAGCCCGGAGGCGATGTCGCCGAAGGCGCGCGTCTCGATCACCCCCAGCCGCGGCCCCAGGAAGGCGAGGAAGGCCGCGAAGGCGGCGGCGCCGGCCTGGTTGGCCACGTAGATCAGCCCCCACAGCCGCCCGAGCTGGGCGAGCGAGGCGCGGCCGTCGAGCACCGGCAGCACGGCGAGCGTGGTGTGCTCGGTGAACAGCTCCGAGCGGCCCAGCACCACGAACAGGAACCCGGCCGCGTACATCATCGCCACCAGGATCTCGGAGACCACGCGCGGCTGGTCTTGGGTCAGCGTCTTCATCACCGCCATCAGCAGCAGGCTCAAGGAGACGTCGAGACCCGCCGAGAGCCCCGAGAGGAGGAGGGCCGGCGCCCGCCGCTCGAGCTCGGTGAGGCCGGCGGCGATCTCCTGCTCGAGGATCGTCTCGTAGCTCTTCTGAGGCTCCTCCCCCTTCTCCTCCTCCTTGTGGCGGTTGCGCCGCGCGGCGGGATCGGCCTGGAGGTCGTCGGCCATGGAGGCCTCAGCGGGTGTTGCCCCGCGCGCGGGCGAGGCCGGTGGCGGCGCGCATCTCGTCCGCGATCCAGGCGAGCTCCGCGCGCGGCTCATCCGGCTCGCAGACGTAGATCTCGTGCCCCGGCCGCTCCAGCACCCGCAGGCCCGCCGAGCGCAGCATCGCCTCGACGCAGGCATGGGTGGGCGCCCACCAGTTGGTGGGATCGTCGGCCAGCCGGTGCTCGATGAACGCCATCTTGGGCCAGCCGGCGTCGAGCATCACCTCCCGCCGGTCGATGGGGACGTCCACCGGCGGCTCGACCTCCTCCTCGCCCGGCATGGTGAGCGTCTGGAAGATCATCCGCCGCCCCACCTTCCGCGCCACGATGTCGAGGCCGAGCAGGGGGTAGCGCAGGTGATAGAGCACCCCCATGAAGAGGACGAGGTCGTATCTCTCCGGGGTGGCCGCGAGGTCGTAGACCTGCATCTCCAGGAAGCGCACGCTGTTTTCGAGCCCGAGCTGGCCGGCCGCCCAGCGGGCCTGCCGCAGGTAATGGGGATCGTGGTCGATGCCCGTCACCCGGGCGCCGCGGCGGGCCAGCTCGAAGGAGTAGAAGCCGGCGTTGCAGCCGATGTCGAGCGCCGTCCAGCCGCCGAGGTCGGACGGCAGGTGATCGCGGATCTGCTCCCACTTGAAGGTGGGGAAATCGCCCAGGGAGTGGCCGGGGGCGGTCTGCGTGCCGTCCGGCAGGTGGAGGTTGTGGAACCAGGGCCCCAGCGCTGCGATGTCGTCCGCGAGCGAGGGATGCGCCGCTTTCGAGAGGTCGGCCATGTCGGCCCTCGAAAGGCAGCAAATCGCCTGCCAATCAGATGGGCAGCGCCGGGCCCTCGATCTTGAAATGCGGGTTCTCGACGATCGCGAAGACGTTGCCGAATGGATCGAGCACCGCCGCCACCAGGATTCCGTCCCCCACGTCGCGGACCGGAGAATGCTCGCGGGCGCCGAGGCCCAGCAGGCGGGCGCGGGCGGCGCCGGCGTCCTCCACCCCCCAGTAGATGGTGACGCCGCCGCGGCCGGGCGCCCCCTCGGAGGTGTCGGGATCGAGACCCAGCTCGAAGCCGCCGACGTTGAAGCCCACGTAGAACGGCTGATCGAAATAGGGATCGACGCCGAGCACCGCGCTGTACCAGGCCTTCGCCCGGTCGAGATCGGTCACCCGGTAGATCGCGGTGCGCAGCCCCAGGATCGGTCGACTGTCCATGATCTCTCCTCCTGCGAGAAGAGTATCAAGGCTCTCGCCGGGGCGGGCGGCTCGCCGTGAGGGTGCAGCCCCTGGACGAGCCGCCAGCGGGCCTTCTACTTGTCGACCGCCTTCATCAGGATGCTCGAATCGAGGGAGCCCGAGGCGCCGTCGAGCGGCCCCCCCTTGGCTCCCACGAACTCGAGGTGATAGCCGATGTTGAAGGTGCTGTCGATGGCCAAGCTGCCGTCGCTCGCCGGAATCAGGGAGGTGTGGCCCGGGCTCTTGTACCCGTTGCCCGTACCGCCGACGAGATGGAAGGAGGCGAAGATGCCGGCGTTGGTCGCCGTGCCTTCGATGGAATACATATCCGTGTCGAAGCTCATCGGCTGGACCTCGTCGGGATGGGGCGCCGTGTCGACCACGAAGTCGGCGGGGACGCTGACGACCGCGATCTCCTGCGGGCAGAGCAGATGGATCTCCAGCGTCGAGGAGCCGTGCTCGCGGGTTCCACCCAGCGAGCCGCCGATGTCGGACGAGAGCAGCGCCAGGCGGTTGTGCCGGATCGCGAGCTGGCACTTCTCCTGCCAGGAGACGCTGGGATCGGTGACCCTGCCATGGTAATACTGCTGCTGGTCGACCGACTCATAGTGGTCGATGTTCGTGATGATGGTCTGCGACACGCTCGTTGCGGCCGCCTTCTGGCCGGGGGCCTTCTGGCCCGTCTTGATCAAGGGAAGCGAGGTGTGAGCCCCCTTTGCCCAGAGCGCTCCGGTGGCGACCAGGGCCGCCAGAGAGATTCCGAGCACGGCTTTCCTGAGGCTGCGCATACCGATCCTCCTCACAAAAGTAACTTCATCCCCGCGGCGGGATGACACGATGGCGAGAGCTCCGGCTTCCAGCACGTCACTGAATCCGCCGGGAGGGGCTCCGCGAGAGTATTCCCCTATCTAGGAAGGTACGCGAGTATCTTGATGCGGGACAATCTCCGGATACTTTGAGCGGACCCGACCCGGATCGGTCAACCTTCCAGGGCCTGCTGCAGGCGGTCCAGCGCCTGCTTCCAGTACCCCTTGGCCCATGTCACCGCCGCGGCGTCCGGGAGCTTCGCGAGCTCCACGGCGACCTGGCTCTTCGTGGCTCATGCTCCGCGCGCCCGCCGCGTCCAGGATGGTGAGCCATTCGTCCCAGGTCTTGCCGGTCTTCGCCCGCACGGCCTCGTCGCTCATGCGCTCGCTCTGCTTCGGCATCGGGAGGCCTCCAGGTCGCCGGGCAAGGGATATCAGGGCTGAGCGTCGAGCATGGCCGCCAGCCGCTTGGGGGCGACCACCCGATAGGCATCCACGACCAGATCGGCGATCTGGTCCCAGTCGGCCGGCACGTCGAGATAGACCCCGAGCCAGCCGCGATGGCCCACGTAGGGGGGCCTGAAGAACCGCTCGGGATCGTTGGCGACGAGCATCTCCTGGGCGCCGTCCGGAGCCGCGCACACGAAGGCCAGCCGGTCGTCGTGGTGGTGGTCGGAGAACATCACGAAGGTCTTCTTGCCGCGGATGAACCAGGTGGGCTCCCCGTGGCTGAGCCGTTCGGTCACCTCGGGGAGGGCGAGGCAGAGGCGGCGGAGGGTTTCCAGGGGGGAGGAGGTGGGCATGGGGGGAGCTTACACGGACGTACACGGACGCACACCCTGTCCGTGCTCGTCCGTGCCGGTCCGTGTTCGTCCGTGTAGCAGAGCAGCCCCCCCGCCCTCACGCCGCCACGCGCGAAGCCAGCAACCGCAGCGCGTACCCCTCCAGCTCCTCCGCCCGGTGGGCCGCGGTGTGCTCGCGCAGCACCCTGGCGCGGGCCCTTTCCCCCAGGGCGCGGCGCTCGTGCTCGGGGATGTCCCGCAGGTACTGGAGCACCTCGCCGGGGGTCCTGGCGGTGAGGATCTCCTCGCCGATCCTGAAGAAGGTGCCCAGGCCCGGCCAGTTGTCGCTGATGATCGGCGTGGCGCAGGCGGCGGCCTCGAAGAGGCGGACGCTGGGCGAGAAGCCGGCCTGGATCATGTCGGCGCGAGTGATGTTCAGCGTGAAGCGCTGCTGGTTGTAGAAGCGCGAGTGCTTCTTGGGCTCCAGGTGCTCGAAGCGCTTGACGTTCTTCGGCCAGCGGATCTCCCGCGGATACTGCGGACCGGCCACCGCGAGCTTCCCCTCCGGCCAGCGGCGCGCCGGCTCGATCAGCAGCCGCTCCAGCGCCGGCTGGCGGTCGTCGCTGTAGGTGCCCATGTAGCCGAGGTCCCAGCGCGGCTCGACCTTCTCGGGACGGTAGAGGGCGGGATCGAAGGAGCAGTGGAGGGCCCGCGCCATGGGCGAGCCGTAGCGCCGCTCCAGCAGCCGCAGCGTCGGCCCGCCGGTGAAGGAGAGGTAGGCGTGGTAGCGCGGGATCAGCTCGGGGGTGAGGTATTCGAAATCCCCCCGTTCCAGCTTGGCCAGGGTCACCGGAGTGTCGATGTCGTAGAAGGCGGTGGCGCCGGAAGCCACGCCGGTGACCCAGCGGCCGACCTCCACCCCCTGCGGCACGTAGGAGCCGACGATCACCAGGTCGGCCCGGCGGACGGCGGGGGCGAAGCGATCCTTGAGATCCTCCAGGCTGGAGTAGAGCTCGGTGCGGCCGTAGGGGGGCGCGGGGAGGTCGCGGTTGTCCGCGTACCACGGCTGATCGCGCTCCAGGAACAGGACGCGGTGGCCGCGGGCCTGGAGCTCGCGGACGAGCCCGCGGTAGGTGGTGGCGTGGCCGTTCCCCCACGAGGAGGTGATGGACAGCCCCAGGATGACGATGTCGAGCGGCTCGTGCCTCACGGGTGTGCCTCCAGGCCGGCGGGGATGCGGGCGCCGGCGCCCGCGGGAGCAGTCGTCCCAAGAATGGATTCGACCTGCGCCGCCCGGTGGGCATACGTGTGCTCGGCGAGGATCCTCCGCTGTGCCGCCCGTCCGATCCGGCGCGCGTCCTGCGCGTTAAGCCCGCGCAGACGCTCCGCCACCTCGTCGCCGTCCGCCGCCACGAGCACCTCCCGCTCCGGCTCCAGGAACATCTCGATGCCTTCCCACGCGTCGGTGAGCAGGCAGGCGCCGGCTCCCGCGGCCTCGAAGACCCGGGTGGCCGGCGAGAAGCCGTAGCGGGCCATGCTCTCGCGGCTGATGTTGAGCACCGCCAGGGGGGTGCGGTTGAACGCGTTGTGATCGCGCGTGTAGACGTGCCCCAGGTATTTCACGTTCGCCGGCATGGGCTTGTCCCCCCAGCCGTTGCCGCCCAGCAGGAAGCGGCGGTCCGGGCACCGGCCGGCCGCTTTCAGGAAGAATTCCTCGACGCGCGCCTCGCGGTCGGGCAGGCGGTTGCCGAGGAAGCCCAGGTCCCCCGCGAACCGCGGGTCGGGCTCCACGGGATGATGGGTCGAGGGATCGAGGGCGTTGTAGACCGGCACGCACTCGCGCGCGCCGAAACGCCGGTAGGCCCGCACGACCGGATCGCCGCCGCCGTAGGTGAGGACGAGGTCGTAGCGCGGCACCAGCGGCCGGAAGCGGTCCCGGGGGTCGCTCTCCATGCGGTCGAGGGTGGCCGGGGCGTCCACGTCCCAGAAGATGGCGAGGCCGTCCGGCCGCCGGAGGTCGAGCACGGCCTGCTCCAGCAGCTCGTCGAAGATCCCCACGCCGCTCGCCTTGACCACCACGTCGGCCCCCCGCGCGTCGTCCACGACCCTCTCGACGCCCTGCTGGTCCGCGGGATAGACGACCACCTTCGCCCAATCCGGATCGGGGATGTCCCGGTGTTGCTGCCGCTCGAAGGCGTCCGGCTCGTAGAAGGTGATCCGGTGCCCCCGCCCGGCGAGGTTGCGGATGATCCCCCGGTAGTAGGTGGCGGCGCCGTTCCAGTAGGCGGAGACCAGGCTGGAGCCGAAGAAGGCGATTCTCATGCTGTAGTCGCTCCAATCGGTGTTTCCACCGTGGCCCCCAGCTCGCTCGCGATGGCGAGCAGCTCGTCCACGCGGTGGGCGCAGGTATGGCGGTCGAGGACGGTCTCGCGGCCCGAGCGGGCGATCTCGGCCGCCAGATCGCGGTCGGTCAGGAGGTCGCGCAGGTGGCGCTTCATCTCGGCGCCGTCGCGGGCGACCAGGAAGTCGCGGCCGGGGCGGAAGAGCCCCTCGGCGTCGTCCCAGGGGGCGGAGACCAGCGGGATGCCGCAGGCGAGGGCCTCGAAGGGGCGGATGGTCGGGATGCCGGGGAGGGCCTCGACGTAAGGCCGGCGCGGCACGTGGACGGTCGCCCGGAAGCGGGCGAAGGCGCGCGGCACCTCGTGGTTGGGGAGCCAGCCGGCGTAGTCGATCCCCGCGTCGCGAAGAGCCCGCCGGCCCTCCTCGGGATAGCGCACGCCGTGCACCCGGGCCTGGAGATTCAGATCGCGGACCGGGCCGATCAGGAATTCGTGGAGCTCGGCGGTGCGCTCCTCGTCCCCCCAGTTGCCGATCCAGACGAGGTCCCCTTCGTTGGGCTCATCCGGAATGGGATGGAAGACGCGGGTGTCGGCCGCCTCGTGCCAGGTCCAGGCCCGCTCCGTCCAGCCGCGGTCCAGGTAAAGGTCGCGGATCACCCCGCCGAAGGCCAGCACGCCGTCGTACTTCGACAGGTCGTAGGCGGCCATGCTGTCCGGCGCGGTGACCGAGCGGTGGTGGGTGTCGTGGAAGAGGAGACGATAGTCAGAGCTCCGCCGGTGCTCGCCAATCCTCTTCACCAGCCCGTGGTCGTTCCACTCGTGGACGATCGCCAGGTCGGCGCCGTCGAGCGCCTCATCCAGATCGAGCGCCGCGAGGTCGTACCGCTCGCTGGCGAGCATGGGGTAAGCCCGCTGGAAGCCTGCGAGGGCCTTTTCCCCCCTTTGGGGATCATCAGCGAGCAGGTTCTGCAGGCTCCAGGCGTGGCGCGGCTCGAAGACGCGCACGTCGTGGCCCCGCGAGACGAGCTCGGCGGCCACGCCGCGCAGGAAGTGCGCGTTGCCGTGGTTCCAGTCCGACAGCAGGGAGTGGACGAAGACGGCGATCCGCATGGGCGGTCTCTAGACCGCAACCTGCGCGGGGAACGACGCCGAATCGTCCAGCAGGCTCGCCTCGCGGGCGGCGAGCACCTCGCCGTAGGCCGCGAGATAGCCGTCGAGCATCTTCTGCGGCGTGAGCTGAAGGGCCCGGGCGCGAGCGCCGGCGGTGAGCGAGGCGCGGCGGTCCGGGTTGTCGATCAGCGTCTTGAGCGCGCTCTCCAGAGCTTCCGGATCGTTCGGCGGCACGAAGACGGCGCGGTGGCGCCAGATCTCGCGCAGGCTGGGGATGTCCCCCAATACCAGGGCGCAGCCGGAGAGGGCGGCCTCCAGGGCCGACAGGCCGAACGGCTCGTAGCGGGCCGGCAGGCAGTAGATCGAGGCGCGGCCGAGCCAGGCGGAGAGGGCCCGCTGCGAGAGGTGGCCGAGCAGACGGGTGTGGTGCGGGCGGATCTCGCCGCCGTCCGGATGGATGCTCTCGCCGGCCACGAAGACGTCCCAGGGGAGATTCGGGGCCACCCGTTCCAGGGCCTCCAGATTCTTGGCCTCGTCCCAGAGGCGGCCGGCGGAGAAGACGATCGGCTCCTTGGGGCTGGGCTTGAAGTCGCGGGAGTCGCGCCCGTTGAAGATCACGCGCGCCTTCGGCAGCTTTCCATAGTGGGTGGCGAGGGAGGCGAGCATCGCCTCGGACGGCGCGATCACCAGGTCGGCGGCGGCGAGGCCGGCGGCCACGGCGCGGGCGTAGGGCTCCCACTCCGGAGGCGCGGGCTCACCCTTGACGGCCTGCCACCAGGAAAGGACACAGGAGTGTCCCACCATCACCTTGGGAGCGCTCCAGGGGAGCGCGCCGTGGACGTAGCCGTTGAGGTGGATGAGGTCGGGGCGCACCCGCTCCTCCAGGTTGAGCAGCCACTCGGAAGCCTTCTCCAGGTCGCGCCAGGGGTCCTCCATCCATTCCAGCTTGAACGTGCTCTCGAACACCCGCAGGCGGGGGATGCGGTCCGCCTTCTCGCGCTGGTGGACGTTGAGCGGCTCGCCCAGGGTGGCGAGCGCCACTTCGACACCCCGGTCGGCCAGACCGCGCGCCAGCTCGATGGCGTACGTCCAGACTCCTCCGACCGTGTCCGCGGTCATCAAGACCTTACGGGGCAATGGATGGCTGTCACTCATGCGGTACCCTCCTGGGCCCAGCGAATGCTTCCTTGGGGGGATAGCTCTATCCAAAATTCGTGCCGTCCTTCCGGACGGCACGAGCTGAGCACCCCTAAGAGGTTTACGAAGCGTGGGCTTCCACCATCACAGGGGCTTCCACCGGGGGCTCCGCGGGGCCGCGGAAATCCAGCAGCCAGTTGTAAAGCTTGCTCACGCCCTGCCGCGCGTTTACACGCGGGCTCCAGCCGGTGGCCGCCGCGAATTTGGAGACGTCCGAGACGTAGTAGCGCTGGTCGCCGGTGCGCCAGTCCTCGTAGAAGACCTCGGGCCGGCGGCCGTGGAGCGCGCCGATCATGTCGACCAGCTCCAGCAGGGAGACGGTGTTGCCCGCGCCGCCCCCCATGTTGAACGCCTGGCCGGCGAGCGAGCCGATGTTCTTCTCGGCGCGCAGGAAGGCGTCCACCAGGTCCTCCACGTAGAGGATGTCGCGCACCTGCATGCCGTCGCCGTAGAGGGTGAGCGGCCGGCCGTCCAGGGCGCGGATCAGGAAGTGGGCGACCCACCCCTGGTCCTCGGTGCCGAACTGGTGCGGGCCGTAGATGCAGCTCATGCGGAAGACGGCGGTGCGCAGGCCGTAGCTGCGGGCGTGGTCGAGCACGTACTGGTCCGCCGCCCCCTTCGAGCAGCCGTAGGGGCTGTGGAAGTCGAGCCGGCGGTCCTCCGAAAAGCCGTGGGCGCACAGGATCTCGTCGCACGGCTCGTAGCGCTCGCCGCGGCGGCGCAGCGGCACGTCCTCCATCCCGCCATAGACTTTGTTGGTCGAGGTGAAGAGGAGGGCCGGGGGATTCTCCCGCGTGCGTACCGCGTCCAGCACGTTGAGGGTGCCGCGCACGTTGACCTCGAAATCGTGCCCGGGATCGATCAGGCTGGTGGTCACCGCCACCTGGGCCGCGAAGTGGAAGACGGTCTCGACGCCGGCCACCGCCCGCCGCACGGCCAGGGGGTCGCGCACGTCGGCCACCTCGATCGCGACGCGGTCGCCGTGGGTCTCGCGCAGCCAGTCGAGGTTGTGCTCGACGCCGGGGCGCGAGAGGTTGTCGAGCAGCCGCACGCGCCGTCCCGAGGAGGCGATCCGGTGCGCCAGGTTGGTGCCGATGAAGCCGGAGCCGCCGGTGATCAGGACGGTTTTCTGACTCGTCTTTTGGCTCATACGGTCAACCCCCGGGAGGCCAGCTCCTCGCGCGCCTCGGCCACGCGGTCGCAGGCCACCTGTCCCTCCAGCCAGGAGGCGAGCTCGATCAGTCCCTGCTCGAACGGCATCGCGGGCTCGTAGCCGAGCACGCGACGGGCGAGCGTGATGTCCGCGAAGCAGTGGCGGATGTCGCCTACACGGTAATTGCCGGTGACCTCCGGCGCGATCCCCTCGCGGCCGAGCACCTCGGCCATGGCGCGGGCGATCTCCAGCACGGTGTACTGCCGGCCGCTGCCGATGTTGAGCACCTGGTCCGCCGCCGCCGGCACCGTGAGCGCCAGCCGGCAGGCGCGGGCGATGTCGGAGACGTGGACGAAGTCGCGCATCTGCCGGCCGTCCTCGAAGATCAGCGGCGGATTGCCGTTGAGCAGCCGCGAGGCGAAGATGGCGAGCACCCCGGTGTAGGGGTTCGAGAGCGCCTGGCGGGTGCCGTAGACGTTGAAGAAGCGCAGCGCCACGGTGGGCAGGTTGTAGGCCCGGCCGGCCATCAGGCAGAGGCGCTCCTGGTCGTACTTCGACAGCGCGTAGACGGAGGAGAGGTTGGGCGTCTTGGTCTCCGGCGTGGGGACGGGGGTCAGCTCGCGCCCCTGGAGGTCCCGCATCTCCCAGTCGTGGGCCCGGAGCTGCTCGCGGTCGCGCTCGCAGCCGTTCACCACGTTGCCGTCGGCGTCGCGGAACAGCCCCTCGCCGTAGAGGCTCATGCTGGAGGCCACGATCAGCCGCTCGACCGGCTTCTCGATCAGGGCTTCGAGGAGCACGGCCGTGCCCAGGTTGTTGACGCTGGTATAG
>DASXJP010000033.1:0-21314 GCA_036497345.1 Thermoanaerobaculia bacterium | reverse complement strand
AGCCGCCGCACGCAGAGGCCGAGGGCCCCGAGATGGACGGGGATGTGCGGCGCGTTGACGACGAGCTCGCCCGCCGGATCGAGCAGGGCGCAGGAGAAGTCGAGCCGCTCCTTGACGTTGGTCGAGACCGCCGTGCGCTGGAGCCGCTCCCCCATCTGCCGCGCGATGGCGGCGAAGCGGTGGGTGAACAGCTCCAGTTGGACGGCCTCGGGACGGGGATCGTAGACGGGAATGGGGGTGATCCTCCTGGAAGGGATTGTAATGATGTGGCTCACGTCTTGCACCCGATCTCCCCCCGACCATGGCCAGACGCTCAGGAACCCGCAAACCCAAGGCCGGCGCCGGACACGGCCACCCCCGTCCCCTGTTGCAGCGCGAATCCTGGACCTCCCTGAACGGGACTTGGGAGTTCGTCATCGACGCGGACGCCCGCTGGCGCACCCCGCGGGAGGCGCGGTGGAACGGCACGATCACCGTCCCCTTCGCGCCCGAGACCGCGGCGAGCGGCGTCGGCGACACCAGCTTCTACCGCCGCTGCTGGTACCGCCGCACCTTCGACGTCCCGCCCCTGGGAAAGAACGAGCGCCTGCTCCTCCACTTCGGCGCCGTGGACTGGGCGGCGACCGTGTGGGTGAACGGCGCCCTCGCCGGCTGTCACGAGGGGGGCTATACGCCGTTCTCGCTCGATCTGACCGATCTGCTGGTGGAAGACGGCCCGCAGACGGTGATCCTGCGGGCGGACGACGATCCAGCCGACCTCGCCAAGCCGCGCGGCAAGCAGGACTGGAAGCTGGAGCCGCACTCGATCTGGTATCCGCGCACCACCGGCATCTGGCAGACGGTCTGGCTGGAGCGGGTCCCCGCGACCTGGATCGGCAGCGTGCGCTGGGTCCCCAACCTGGAGCGCTGGGAGATCGGCTTCGAGGCCTGGGTGGAGGGGGAGCCCCGCGAGCGGCTCTGGCTGAGCGTCAAGCTGTGGGCGAACGGCCAGCTCCTCGCCGACGACACCTACAAGGTGGTGGCGGGCGAGGTGCACCGCCGGATCGCCCTCTCCGATCCCGGGATCGACGACTTCCGCAACGAGCTGCTCTGGAGCCCCGAGAAGCCGACCCTGATCGAGGCCCACCTGCACCTCTGGGCCGGGCGCGAGGAGCCGCTCGACACGGTCCGGAGCTACACGGCCCTGCGCTCGATCGCCGTGCAGGGGAACCGCCTGGTGCTCAACGGCCGCCCCTACTACCTGCGCCTGGTGCTCGATCAGGGGTACTGGCCCGAGAGCGGCATGACGCCGCCCAGCGACGCCGCCCTCCAGCGCGACGTCGAGCTGGTGAAGGCCATGGGCTTCAACGGCGTGCGCAAGCACCAGAAGATCGAGGACCCGCGCTTTCTCTACTGGGCCGACCGGCTGGGTCTGCTGGTCTGGGAGGAGATGCCGAGCGCCTACCGCTTCACCAAGCGCTCGATCCAGCGGCTGACCCGCGAATGGATGGAGGCCGTGCGCCGCGACCTCAGCCATCCGTGCATCATCGCTTGGGTCCCCTTCAACGAGTCCTGGGGGGTGCCGAACCTGCCGGACAACCTGGCGGAGCGCAACTGGGTACGCTCACTCTACCATCTCACCAAGACCCTCGATCCCACCCGGCCGGTGATCGGCAACGACGGCTGGGAGAGCATCGCCACCGACATCATCGGCATCCACGATTATGATGGCGACCCGGAGCGGATCTTGAAGCGCTATCACGCGGAGGACATCCTTCCCCGGCTCCTCAAGCAGGAGCGCCCCGGCGGCCGGCTGCTGGTGCTGGAGGAGCACGCGGCCGACGCCCTGCCGGTGATGCTCACCGAATTCGGCGGCATCACCGAATCGAAGGCCAAGGGGACCTGGGGATATTCGCGGGCCCAGAGCAGCGAGGACCTCGCGGAGCGCTACCGGGAGCTCCTCGCCGCGGTGAATTCGCTCTCTCTCTTTTCGGGGTTCTGCTACACGCAATTCACGGATACCTATCAGGAAGCCAACGGGCTGCTGCGGGCGGACCGCACCCCCAAATTCTCCCTGGAGGAGATGGCGGCCGCCACGCGCGGGCAGGTCCTGCCGCGGCGCTCCAACAAGGTGGCGGCCGGGATCGGCGGCGCCGGCACCCGCCACGACCCCCACGCTCCGGACGAGTGAGATGGTGGGATGTATAAAAAGGTTTTGATCAAGCCCGACGGCCGGCGGTTGATCCTCTACTCCCAGAGGCCGATCGCGGACGGCATCGAGGCGACCAGCCCGGGGACCGATCCTCCCGGCACCAAGACCCACCTGCGCTGGCACCCCTTGCGCGGCGAGTGGGTGGCCTATGCCAGCCATCGCCAGAACCGCACCTTCCTGCCGCCGCCCGAGTACAACCCGCTGGCGCCCACGACGGACCCCGCCCATCCGACCGAGCTGCCGCCCGGCGACTACGACGTGGCCGTGTTCGAGAACCGCTTACCCACTCTGACCGAGCATGCGGAAACACCGGCGCCGCCCGCCATCGTCCCCACCAAGCCGGGCAAGGGGGCCTGCGAGGTGGTGGTCTTCACCCAGGACCCGAATGCCTCCCTGGGCGCGCTCCCCCTCTGGCACCTGGAGGAGCTCCTGGAGGTCTGGGCGGACCGCTATCGGGAGCTCGGGCAACGGGATGACATTGATTATGTGATGCCGTTCGAGAACCGTGGCGTCGAGGTGGGGGTGACGCTCCATCATCCGCACGGGCAGATCTACGCCTATCCATTCATCCCGCCCGTCCCGGCGCGCGAGCTCGCCCAGCAGAGCGCCTATCTGGAGAATCATGGGCGCGGCCTGCTGGAGGACCTGATCGGCGAGGAGATCGAAGACGGCCGGCGGATGCTTTATACGGGTCAAAGGGCGGTCGCCTGGATGCCCGTGTTCGCGCGCTACTCCTACGAGGTCTGGGTGGCGCCGCGTCGGGCCGCCGGAGCGGTGGCGGACCTCGACGCCGCCGAACGGGCCGACTTCGCGCGCGCGTTGAAAACGGTGCTCCTGAAATATGACAAATTGTGGGGAAAACCTTTTCCCTACATCATGGTGTTCCACCAGGCCCCCACGGACGGGAATCTCCATCCGGAGGCGCACCTGCACATCGAATTCTATCCCGCCTACCGCATGCCCGGGAGGCTCAAATATCTGGCCGGGAGCGAGATCGGCGCCGGCGTCTTCACCGCGGATACACTGCCGGAGGAGAAGGTCAAAGAGCTCCAGGCGATCGAGGTGGATTTATGAATGTCAAAGAAAGCCCCGCCGCGACGGCCACCTTCGCCGACCTCTTCGGACGCGATCCCCAGGTGCGGGCCGACGCCCCCGGACGGGTGAACCTGATCGGCGAGCACACGGACTACAGCGGCGGCTTCGTGCTGCCGCTGGCCATCCCGCAGCGCACCCGGGTCGAGCTCGCGCCCCGCATCGGGACGCTCGTCCGCGCCTGGAGCGCCAACGTGGAGAGCCCCGAGATCCTGGAGTACCGGCTGGGCGACGAGAAGCCCGTCCACGGCTGGCTCGACTACGTGCAAGGGATCACCGACGTGCTGCGCCAGGACGGCTATACGCTCCGGGGATTCGACCTGCGGATCGAGTCGGACGTGCCGGCGGGGGCCGGGCTGTCGTCGAGCGCGGCGCTGGAGGTCTCGCTGCTGCGGGCCCTGCGGGAGGCGTTCGGGCTGGAGATCGACGACGTGAAGCTCGCCCTCGCGGGCCAGAAGGCGGAGAACGATTTCGTGGGCGCGCCGGTGGGCATCATGGATCAGATGGCGTCGAGCCTGGCCGACGACAAGACCGCCCTGTTCCTCGACACGCGGAGCCTGCAATATGAAAGGATTCCCCTGCCGGCCGAGGCGGAGATCGTGGTGATCGATTCCGGGGTCACGCACAGCCACTCCGCGGGGGAGTACCGGGTTCGGCGGCAGGAGTGCGAGCGCGCCGCGGAGCTGCTGGGCGTCCGCCAGCTCCGCGATCTCGCTCCGCAGGACCTCTGGCGTCTCCCCGCCCTCCCCGAGCCGCTCGACCGGCGGGCACGGCACGTGATCACCGAGAACGCCCGCGTCCGCTCCGCCGTGGCGTCCCTGCGCGAGCGGGACCTGCCGCGTCTGGGCAAGCTCCTCTATGCCTCGCACGAATCGCTGCGCAACGATTTCGAGGTCTCGATTCCGGAGATCGATCACCTCGTCGAGCTGGCGAGCGAGGAGCCGGACGTCTACGGCGCCCGCATCACTGGAGGAGGATTCGGAGGCTCGATCGTTGCCGTCGCCCGCCGGGGGACCGGCCGCCAGGCGGGGGACCACATCGCCGCCCGCTACGGGAAAGGCGAAAAGAGGAAGGCGACCGTCTTGGTGCCGGCGATATGATCTCCTGACGCGATTTCCATCCGCTTGACGCGTCCTCCCCGCCCTGTGGTATCATCAGCAAGGAAGGACGACGCCATGGCCCAACCGCTCAGGAAGCCCGAACCCGATACCCGACCTTACGCGGAGAGAATCCGCGAGCTGGTCGAGCAGGATTACGTCGGTGGTGCCCGCAAGCTGCTGGCCGAAGCGCTCGAAAAGGGAGAGCTGGACGAGGATCTCCTGAAATGGCAGCAGGTGCTGGCTCCAGCGGTCTCCAAAATCAGCAGCAACGAGGAGCTGGATTCCGATCCCATGCCTGACGTGAATTGGATCCGGCAGCATGAGAGAGAGTATAGCGGCCAGTGGGTTGCCCTTCTCGAGGGTGAGCTCCTCGCCAGCTCTCCATCTCTGGACGATGTCATATTCCACCTGGAAAAGAATCCGCCGGACCGGCGGATCTTGCTCCACTACATCGACTAAAGCTCACCAATGCTCAAGCTCGATCAGGTGGACTTTACCTGCGGTAGAGCCTTGTTTCTCGATTCCGTGAAAGGTTTTCAGGAGCCGACCGCCAAAATCTTCGTCAAGATTTCTCTAGAGGGTCGGCTTAATTCTAGTTTTTTTGCCCAACTCGACACAGGCGCTGCTTGGTCCGTCTTGGACCCTGTTCTTGCCAGAGGTTTGGGGTTGATGGGAATGGACGGTTTACCGGCCAAGCTCAACACCCGCTTCGGACTTTTCGAAGGAGATCTGATCCGCTTGAGGGTTACATTTCTCGCCAAAGAGGGACGACATCTGGACACCTACGCTCCCTTTTTTATCTCCCCCTACTGGCCGCCCGGGCGGACCTTCCTCGGCTACTCCGGCCTGCTGGACTCGATCCGCTTCGCCCTCGATCCCCAGGCGAATCACTTCTACTTCGGCCCGGGGGTCTGATCACACTCCCAGGTGCTCGCGCTTCGGCCAGTCGAAGATCATCGCGATCACCGCGGCGCCTCCCAGGCCCCAGCTCCACCAGATATTCGCGGTCAGCAGCGAGAGGATGAAGCCGATCAATCCTCCGGCTTCGCGTAGCGCGAACGCGATGATGTTGGAGGTCTGATAGGCGGCGAAGATCTTTTCGATATCGCCGCCGAAGCCCTCCGCGCCGATCCGTTTGAAAACCGCTCCCTTGACGGGCGGAGAGGCGACGAGGAGCGCGAGGCCGATCATGAACAGGATGATGGGAATGGTCGGTGGGAGCGGCGCCGGCACGATCGATCCTGATTTGAGGAGGATGATCAGGACGACGTTCACGAGGACCAGCCCCGCGAGGATGGCCCCGCAGAGGATGTGGAGCTGGCGGAAGCGGTCGGCCATCACGGTGTGACTCGGCCCCGGAGGAGGCGGTCGACCTCGGACGCCCGGGGCCAGCGGGTGAGCATGCCGAAGACGCTGGCGACACAGAGCACGATTCCATAATACGCGGACCCGGAGGTCAGCGAGATCCCGAGCCCGAGCAGCGCGGCGGTCTCCAGGATGGCGAAGCCGGCCAGCGCGGCCCGCCCGTAGGCGGCCAACACCGCGTCCGGATTCACCTGCAGGGCCGCCGAGCGGGGGAAGGCCCGCCGCAGGATCGAGGCGCGGAGACGCGAGGAGAGTAGGATCAGCACCGCCGCCAGGAACGCCAATCCGATCGGGACGGCGGGCGGCAGGCCGGGAACCGGGCGCCCGCCGGCCTCGCGCGTGAGAAACCAGCTCAGGACCGCCAACAGCGCCACCGACCCCGCGAGCGCCGCGCAGATCCGGATCACCGGCCGGAGGCGGCGGGCGTACTCCGGCGTGGGATCGTCGCGACGGCGGCCGGTCAGATCCAGATCCACGTCCATGGCTTCACTGTACTCCACGCTCCAGCACCAGATTCCCCGCTCCGTCTACCCGTCCGCGCCACCCCTCCTCGATCAGGGTGGCACTGTGGCTCTCGAAGACCAGGGAGGGACCGGCGAAGGCGGCTCCGGGCTTCAGGAGAGCGCGATCGAAGAAGGGGACCTCTTGCCAGGCGCCGCCGGTCCAGCAGCGGCGGGCCCCGGCGGGCACGGCCGCGGACGGCGCCGGCTTGGAGGTCGGTTCCTCCGCGGCGGAGCGGGAGGAGGCGACCACGCGGACCGACTCGAGCTCGATCGCCCTCCCCTCAGGCGCGTAGCCGTAGATCTCCCGATAGGCGGCGGCGAAGGCGGGCTCGATCTCGGCATCCCCGCGATATTCCACGGCGAGCGTCGCCTCCTGCCCTGTGAAGCGGAGATTCAGCAGGCGTCGGCGGATGCCGATCTCCTCAGGCGTGATCCCCTCGGCCTGGACCGCCGCCAGGGCCTCGCGGCCCAGCTCCTCGAGCCAGCCGGCGAGCCGGCCGCCGAGGCCTTGAGTCAACGGCTTCAGCACCTGCCGCTGAGCGAAGCGCTCGATCACGGCCGCCCCCAGCCCCAGGGCGGAGAGGAGGCCCGCGTCCGCCGGCACCAGGACGTGGCCGATCCCCAGCAGGCCGGCCACCGCGCAGGCATGCTGGGCCCCAGCACCTCCGAAGGCCACCAGCGCGTGGCCCGCCGGATCGTACCCTCGGCGGAGCGAGATCGAGCGGATCGCCTCGGCCATGCGCTCGTTGGCGATGTCGAGCAGGCCGCCGAGGACCGCCTCGGGACCGGGATCGTGAGGCGCCATCCTCTTCCGCAGGTCTGCGAGGGCCCGCTCCGCCGCCGCCGTATCAAGAGGGATCTCAAAACGGCCGGGATCGAGCCGGCCGAGGATCAGGTTGACGTCGGTCAGCGTCAGCGGTCCCCCCGCGCCGTAGCAGGCGGGCCCGGGCCAGGCGCCGGCGCTCTCGGGCCCCACCTTGAGCTGGATGCCGTCGAAGCCGCAGATCGAGCCGCCGCCCGCCGCCACGCTCTCGATGGCGAGGGCGGGCGCCACGAGGTGGGCGTCCCCCACCCGGTGCTCGAAGAGGTATTCGAAATCGCCGTCCCAGCGGGCCACGTCGGTGCTGGTACCCCCCATGTCGAAGGCGATCACCCGCGCGAAGCCGGACCTCCGCCCCGCCCGGGCCGCGCCGACCACGCCGCCCGCCGGCCCCGAGAGCAGGCCGTCCTTGGCGCGGAAAGCCTCCGCGCGCACCAATCCGCCGGCGCTGGTCATTATGTGGAGGGAACTGTGGAGCGAGCCGCGCCCCAGCGCGCCCGCGACTCCGGAGAGATAGCGCTCCAGGATCGGCGAGAGATAGGCGTCCACCACCGCCGTCTCGGCGCGGGGGACGAGCTTGATCAGCGGCGCCAGCTCCGCGGAGAGCGAGACGTAGCGGAAGCCGACCTCCCGCAAAAGGTTTCCAATCTCCGCCTCATGGATCGGATTCCGGTAGGAGTGCATCAGCGCCACCGCCGCGGTCTCGATCCCCTCCGCCAACAGGCGATGGGCCGTCTCGCCGACCGCCGTGGCATCGAGCGGGATCAGCACCGAGCCGTCCGCCGCCAGCCGCTCGGGGATCTCGATCACTTTTTGGTAGAGCGGCTCGGGCTTGACGATCGCCAGCGCGAAGAGGTCCGGCCGCTGCTGGGTGCCGATGCGGAGGAGGTCCGCGAAGCCGCGGGTGATCAGCAGGGCGGTCGGCGCCCCTTTGCGTTCGAGCAGCGCGTTGGTGCCCCGCGTGGTGGCGAGCCGCATGGCGATCTCCGGCAGCTCCGCCGAGAGCGGCGTCCGCGTCACCAGCCGGGCGGCCAGGACCGGAGCTTCCTCTGGGGAACGCAGCTCGAAGGCCGCCCCCTCGAGGTCGATGAGATCGCCCGCGATCGGACCGTCCAGACGGAGGATGGTGGCATCGGAATCCTCGACGATCCTCGGCTCGCTTTCCCTCCCCAGCAGGCGAAAGCTGAAGCCGCGGAAAAATTCTCGCGGAAGATTCCAGGCCGTGGCGAGATGGACCGCGTCGCGATCAACGCCCGCGATCCGGCCGCGCACGGCGCTCGTGGAGAGCACCTTCGCGCGCTGGAGGTTCCCCTCCGGATCGAGCGCCAGGCAGTCGGTGAAGGTGCCGCCGGTGTCGATCCAGATCTGCCAGGAGGTTTTATTCACCGATGATCTTGATCATCACCCGCTTGGGGCGCCGGCCGTCGAATTCGCCGTAGAAGATCTGTTCCCAGGGTCCGAAGTCGAGGCGGCCGTCGGTGATCGCCACCACCACCTCGCGGCCCATGATCTGCCGCTTGTGGTGGGCGTCCGCGTTGTCCTCGCCGGTGCGGTTGTGCTGGTAGCGCTGCGGGCTGGGATCGAAGGGGGCCAGCTCTTCCAGCCAGCGCTTGTAGTCCTGGTGCAGGCCGGGCTCGTCGTCGTTGATGAAGACGCTCGCCGTGATGTGCATGGCGTTGACCAGGCAGAGCCCTTCGCGGACGCCGCTCTCGGCCACCGCCCGCTCCACGTCCGCCGTGATGTTGACGAAATCCATCCGCGCCGGGACGTTCATCGTCAAATGCCGCGTGAGCGATCTCATGCTCCCCCCTGGGATTGCCGCGGGACGGTTTTCCGGGCGAGCCCCGACTCCAGCCGCCGCACCCGCTCGTTCTTCTTGTCCTTGGCCGACGCCTTGCGGAACCACTTCTCCGCCTCGCGCCGGTCGCCGCCGGCCAGCGCCGCCAACCCCAGGGCGGCGTAGGGCTCCGGATCGTCGCGATTCAACCACATCGCCCGCCGGTAGAAACGCCGCGCCTCGTCCAGACGTCCCTGCGACAGCGAGAGGTCCCCCAGCGCGAGATAGCTGAACGGGCTCTGCGCGCTGGCCCGGGTCGACAACGTCATCAGGTCATCCGCCTCCTTGGAGTGCCCTTGCAGGCGCAGGAGCGCGGCCAGGTTCTGGTACGCGGCGGCCCCCTGGGGATTCACCTCCAGGGCCTTCCGGTACGCCGCCTCAGCGCCGTCGAGGTCCCCGGCCCGCCGCAGGCCGACGCCGAGATCGACCCAGGCGTCGCCGAGCTCGGGGTCGATCCGCACCGCCTCGCGCAGCCACGGGAGCGCCTCGTTCAGGCGGCCGACGCGGAGCAGCTCGGCGCCGTGATTGGAATGATAGAGGGCGATCGCCGTCAGGTCGTCGAGCTGGCGGATGTGCCGGTAGTCCGCCTTGGGCGCGTTGGTGAATTCGAGAATCTTGATCTTGCCGCCGCCCATGCCGAACCCGGCGCTCACGTGCCCCGAGATCACCAGCAGGTCCCCGTCGCGCTCGAACCGCTCGACGTCGTCCACGCCGAGGTAGAAGGCGGGAATACCCAGCTCGCGCGCCATCCCCACGAACAGGCTGGTGAATCCCAGGCAGTTGGCCTTGCGGGAGGCGAAGGCCTCGCGGGCCGTGCCCGTGCTCCCCCCTTCATAGGTGAGCCCGAGGCCGTCCGGGGTGATGATCGCGGCGAGGAGGTGGTCCAGACGCTGCTCGGGAGAGCCGACATCGGAAACCTGGGAGTGGACCCAGGTGCGCATCTCGTCCGTGACCTCGAAGGGGACGACGACCGACGCGGGCTCGACCCCGCGCTGGCGCAGCTCGTGGGCCACGCCCGCGACCGTGGTCGGCCCCACCGACGCGCATCCGGCGAGGAGGAGGAGAGAGACGGCGAGAGCGATCCTCCGCATTGGCGTGGACCGGAAGGGGCGGCGTCAGGCGGTCCGCGCCGTGGGACGCCAGAACCGGAAGAGCACCTTCTTGACCCCCAGGTAGAGCAGCCCCACCACGAGCAGGAAGGCGAGGAGGGGCACCGTGATCGCCAGCACGGCGAGCATCGCCGAGCCCCCCGCCTCGGCCGTGGCCAGCACCGGATTGCCCAGGCCCCCGGTCGTGAAGGAGGAGATGTGGCGGGTCACGGAGGTGATCCCCTGGAAGACCGCCGTGGTGCCGCCGCCGGCCACCACGGCCAGCGTCCACTTGAGGAACGGGCTGACGTCGGTGGTCATCGCCGAGGCGGTCACCACGATCCCGGCCACCACGGCGGCCGGCGTCGCGACCGTGTCGAGGAGGTTGTCGACCCAGGGGATGTAGTAGCCGGCGATCTCCAGGACCGTGGCCACCGCGAAGGAGAGCAGGGCTGGCGTGGAGCCGATCCAGGCGAAGCTGGGCCCGAGCGTCAGATGGCCCACCCCGGCGCGGGAGGCCAGGCTCATGATGAGCAACGGGACGAAGACCCGGAAGCCGCACGCGGCGGCCAACCCGAGGCCGATCAGAATGCTGAGCACCGTCTCCACCATTCCCCGCCCCTCCTTTCCGTCACCTAATGGTAACGCAGAGTGGCCCCCGCTTACTTCCAGGCCGGCTCGTTCCCCTGCTTGGGCGCCCAGGCGAGGGTGAGGAAACGGACCGCCACGTCGGCCTTCCGGGGCTTGAGCCCCAGCACCTCCAGCTCCCCCGCCTCCGGATCGAAGCGGTCCTGGAGATGGTCCACCTCGGTCTCCAGCTCGGCGTTGAGATCGGCGAGCTGCTTGTCCACGGCGGCCACGGTCTCCGCGGCCCGCGCCACGTCCTGCTGCTCCTGGTAGGTCCGCCCGCCCGCCCGGGCCGCGGTGCTGATCGCGTTGATCGACCGCAGCGACCGCGCGCGGCCGAAGAACATGCCGAGCACGGCGGTGCCGGCGTGGAGCACGGTGCTGAGCGTCTGCTGCCGGGCCTGGTCCTCCTGGAGCTGCCGGGCCTGCTCGGCCCGCCGCTTGCGCTCCTGGAGCTGGGCGATCTTGGCGCCGTACTTCTTGCGCAGCGCCTCCACCTGCTCGTCCCGCTTCTCGCGCGCCGTCTCGGTCAGGCGGATGCGAAAATCCCGCTCGGACTCCCCCGGGCTCGAGACCACGCCGAGGGTGCCGCTGCGGAACAGCTCGCACTTGCGGGTGCGGTAGAGGCACTCCTCCAGCCCCTTGCGCCAGGCGTCGTAGCTCTTCGCCTTCACCGCCGCGTCCGGCAGCGGCGCGAAGCGGGCTCCGGGGACCGGCTCGGCCTCCAGGTCCCCCTGCGCCAGCTCGACCGGCTCGCCGGCGTACCAATCCGTCCCCTCTTGGTTGAGCGGGGTCAGCAGCGACATCTCCTCGGTGTGATCGATCCCCCGCTTCGCGTCCTGGTAGTGGACGCTCGCCGTGGCGAAGAGACAGGGCTCATAGGCGATCCCCTCCGGCTTCGCGCGCAGGGGGAGGAAGCGCTGGGAGACGTCCGGCGGCAGCACGGGTGCTCCCTCTTTCGCCGGCTCGGCGGGCGCCGCGGCGGCCTGGGGCGGGGCGTGAGCTCCCGTGGGCTCCTGGGCCTGGACCGGCGCGGCCGGCGGGGCCTGCTTGACGGGGTCCATCAGCCGCTTGATCTCGGGCCGGGTGAGCGGGCCGCGCAGATAGGAGAGGGTCCAGCGGGTCTGGAAGAGCACCGGCTCGTCCTGATGCACGTCGTGGAGCAGGAAGACCCGGTTGGTGAGCCCGGAGAGGATCTGCTCCATCCTCGCGCGGTCGAAGCTGCCGCCGGCCGCCGCCCCTTCGAGGCCGTCCATCAGCCGCTGCTTGTCGCGCTCGGTCTGCAGCCGCCCCAGGAACCAGGTGCCGACGTTGGAGAGCCCCTTGTAATCGATATCCACCGGATTCTGACTGGCGAGCACCACCCCCAGGCCGAAGGCGCGCGCCTGCTTGAGCAGGGTGAGCAGCGGCCGCTTCGACGGCGGCTCGGCCACCGGCGGCATGTAGCCGAAGACTTCGTCGATGGCCAGGATGGCCCGCAGGCTGGTGGTGCCCGCCTTGGCGCGCATCCAGCCGAGCGTCTGGTTGAGGAGCAGCGCCACGAAGAACATCCGCTCGCGGTCCGAGAGATGGGCGATCGAAAAGACGGCGATCCGCGGCTTGCCGGACGCGGTGTAGAGCAGGCGGTCGACGTCGAGCGGCTCGCCGCGCAGCCAGGCCGCGAAATTGGGCGAGCCGAGCAGGTTGTTGAACGCCATCGCCAGGCCGAAGCGGTCCTTGGCCGGAAAGAAGGTCTCGAGGTCCATCACCCCGACCCGCTCCATGGGCGGCTTCTGGATCTGCTGGATCAGCGCGGCGAGATCGAGCCCGCGCCCCTCGCGCCAGACGGTATCGAAGATGTTGGCCAGCAGGATGTGCTCGCGCCCCTGGATGGGATCGGAATCGACGCCCAGCAGGGCGAGCAGGCTGGCGACCAAAGTGCCGACGCGCTCCCGCAGCAGGTCGCCGTCGGCGATCACCTCGGCAGGAGGCGCCGCGAGAGAGGAGAGGATCGAGATCTGGAGCCCGGCCTCGCTCCCCGGGGTGTAGAGGGCGAATTCGGCCGCGTCGCGCAGGCGGGCGATCCGCTCGCCGCTCTGGTCCCAGCGGGCCAGCCCGTCACGCCAGGTCTCCGCTTCTTTGGCGGCAAACGCCTCGGGGGTGAGCCCCGCCCGCGCCGCCGCGTCGGGATCGACCCAGGGCGCGAAGTCGGCCGGCCGCAGCTCGGGGAAGGTGAGCAGCAGATCCGCCAGATCCCCCTTGGGATCGATCACCAGGGCCGGGATGTGATCGATGGCCGCCTCTTCGAGCAGGCCGATCAGCAGGCCGGTCTTGCCGCTCCCGGTCATGCCCACGGCCACGGCGTGGGTCAGCAGGTCGCGGGAATCGTAGAGCAGGGGCGCCGGCGCCGCCTCCCCCCGGGCCGCGTCGTACGGCCTCCCCAGATAGAAGGCCCCGAGCTTCTCGTAGGCCGCGATGTCGTCCGCCATGTGCGATCTCCTATCCCCAGGCTCTGGGATCGAGATCGTACGGCAGCGGCGTCAGCGATTCCAGACCGTCCGGCCCGAGGTAGACGAGATCCTCCAGCCGGACGCCCCAGCCGGTTTGTCCCCCTTGGGGGGCGGGCTCATAGAGGCCCGGCTCGATGGTGAAGACGTCTCCGGTGCGCAGGACCCCCTCGCCGCCGGAGGCCTTCCGGAAAGTGGGGAATTCGTGGAGGTCGAAGCCGACGCCGTGGCCGAGGTTGTGGACGTAGCCGCGGGTCGTCCCCGGCGCCGCGACCGGGGTGGGGAATCCCGCCTCGCCGAAGAGGGCGCAGACGACCTCCTGGAGGTCCCAGCCGCGCGCGCCGGGCACGGACCGGCGGTGGACCTCCTCCACGGCGGCCCGCACCAGGGCGTGCCCCCGCGCCAGCACCTCCGGCGGCTCGCCCACGCAGAAGGTGCGCGTGCAATCCGCGAACAACCTTTTTTCGCGCGGATAGAGATCCACCACGAAGGACTCGCCGGCCCGCAGCACGCGCTCCGGCGTGCCCGAGTTGTGCGGCACCGCCCCCTCCTCCGCCGGCGCCAGGATGCTCCCTCGCGGCTGGGAGAGGCCGCGCTGGAAGAAGATCCGCGCCACCTCGGTCCGCACGCGGGCCACCGTCAGCGGCTCGTCATTCAGATAGAGCTCCGAGCCGGGGCCATCTTCGCTTTTGTGAGATACCGCTGCGGCCAGCATCGCGGCCACGGCGCGCATCGCCTCGCAGGTCCCCTCCGCGGCCTCGCGGATGCCGGCCAGCTCCGGCGCCTCCTTGCGCTTGCGCGAGGCGAAGACCAGCGAGTTGCCCGGCACCCAGACCCAACCCTGCGCGGCGAGCAGCCCACAGGCCCCCTGGATCACCCCCGCGGGACCGTGACCGGCCAGCGCCACCCGCCCGGGCGACACGCCGCAGAGCTCCAGGGCCTTGCCCCACACCCGGGCGAGGAACGGGCCCGCCTCCGGCATCTCGCTGGACAGCTTCGAGATGTCGAGGTCGTCGGGCGTCAGCAGGGCCAGCCCCGTGCCGGCCGCCTCCTCGCGCTCCATCAGCGTCAGGAAGCCCAGGCGTGGCTCTGCTCCCCGGGGGAGCACCAGGAAGCACTCTCCCAGATGAGCGGGGCCGGGAAGGAACGGCGCGAGATCCGTGTCCTCCGCCGACGGGGCGAGGACGAGGAGGGCCTCGCAGCCCATCTCCTCCAGACCGGCCGAGAGCGCTTCGAGACGGGCTCTCATCGCTTACGGCTACAGGTTGCGCTCGATGAACTTCTCGAAGGCCTGCTTGGGCATGAAGCCCATGGTGCGGTCGGCCATCTTGCCATCCTTGAACAGGATGAAGGTAGGGATGCTCGACACCTGGAATTGGAACGCGATCTTCTGCTGCTCGTCCACGTTCAGCTTGGCGATGCGGACCTTGTCGTTCTCCTCGGCGATCTGGTCGAGCACCGGCGCCACCATGCGGCAGGGGCCGCACCAGGTCGCCCAGAAGTCCACCAGCACCGGCTTGTCCGATTTCAATACCTCGGTCTCGAAGTTTTCGTCGGTGACCGTCAGGATCTTTTCACTGGCCATGATTCTCTTCCTCTCTCCGGTAACGTTCAATGACAGAGGGCCGCCCCGCGGGCGGCCTCTACTCCCCTTCCAACGCGGCCGGGGTCGTCTCTTGTTCCATCCTTCGCCGGTGGGCGAAAAATTCGCGCGTCGCCTCCACGTCGCGGCCGATCTGGGCCGAGAGGTCCATCACTGTGGGGAAGATCCGCTCCTCGCGCAACCGCTTGTGGAACTGCAGCTCCACCCGCTGGCCGTAGACGTTGGCCTTGAAGTCGAGGATGTGGCTCTCCACCACCCGCTGATAGTTCTCGTACACCGTCGGCCGCGTGCCGATGTTGGTCACGCCGTCGAAGGTCGCCGGGTAGCTCGGGAAGAACACTCGGGCTGCGTAGACGCCGTCGGCGGGCAGGAGCTTGTTCTCGGAGGCGACGTTGATCGTCGGCCAGCCCAGCTTCTGCCCCATGCGGTCGCCCCGGGCGATGGTACCCGCGATCGAGTACGGCCGCCCCAGCATCTCCGCGGCGTCGGTGACCTTCCCCTCGGAGAGCGCGCGCCGGATGCGGGTGCTGGAGATCCGCTCGCCCTCCCAGGCCACCTCCGGCACACCGTGGGCGGCGAAGCCGAGCTCCTCGCCCATCCCCTGCAACAATTCCAGATTCCCGTCCCGCTGGTGGCCGAAGACGAAGCCCTCACCCACGTAGATCTCCTGGACGCGCAGCTTCTCGTGCAGGAGCTCGCGCACGAACTGCCCCGCCGGCACCCGCGAGAATTCGGGGGTGAAGCGGACCACCAGCATGGTCGAGATCCCGGCCGCCTCCAGCAGCGCCTCCTTCTGCTTCGGCGTGGTCAGCGGCACCGGCGCCCGCTCCGGCGCGAGCACGGCCAGGGGGTGGGGATCGAAGGTGACGACCATCGCCGGGACCCCCAGCTCCTCGGCGCGGGCCACGGCGCGGTCGAGGATCGCCCGCTGGCCGCGGTGGACGCCATCGAAATTGCCGATGCTGATGACGCCGCCCTGCGGCAGATCGCTGCTGTTGAAGGCGTCCTGGACGACGTGCATGGGAGAGAGCTTATCGCTCAGACGAGGACGGCGGCGCTTTCCGCGATGGTTTCCGCGATGTTTTCCGCGATAACCACGCGGTCCGCGTCCTGGGGACGGACGGCGCCGGTCACGTGCCCCACCAGGTCGTCGGCATAGGCCTCGGTGATCTCGACCAGGGCCAGGGTGCCGGCCGGGGCCGAGCCGTCGTTGATCAGCACGCGGCCGTCGATCTGCGGCGCCATGCCGTGATGGCGGCCCTGTAGGAGGTGCTCGGACTCCTCGCACGCCCCCTCCACCAGCACCGGCAGCCGCCGGCCCACCAGCCGCCGGCGCTGCGCGAGGGCGATCGGCTTCTGCGCCTCCAGGAGCTGGCGGAGGCGCCGCCGCTGCACGTTCTTCGGCACCCGGCCTTTGAGCTCCGCGCCCGGCGTCCCTTCCTCCGGGCTGTAGGCGAAGGCGCCCAGGTGATCGAGGCGGGCCCGCGCGATGAAATCCAGGAGATCCCGGAAATGCTCCTCGGTCTCCCCCGGGAAGCCGACGATGAACGTCGAGCGCAGGAAGACGTCCGGCGCCAGCTCGCGCGCCCGGTCGAGCAGACGAAGGTACCGCTTCGCGTCGCCGCCGCGCCGCATGGCCGACAGGATCTCCCCATGGCTGTGCTGGAGCGGCATGTCGAGATAGGAGCAGAAGCGCTCCTCGCCGCCCATCAGGCGGAGCAGATCCTCATCGAGCGTGGTCGGATAAGCATAGAGGAACCGGATCCAGGGGATCGACGTGTGTTGGAGGAGCGCCTCGACCAGCCGTGTGAGGCCGTGCCGGCGCATCCCTAAATCCTCACCGTAGCGGGTGGTGTCCTGGGCGATCAGATTGAGCTCGGTGATCCCCGCCGCCTCGAGCTGCCGGGCCTCGGCGACCAGGCTCTCGATCGTGCGGCTGCGGAACCGGCCGCGCCAGACCGGGATCGCGCAGAAGGTGCACGGGTTGTTGCACCCCTCGGCGACCTTGAGATACGCGTACCCCTGGGTGGTGAGCAGCCGCGGGGCCGTGTGGTCGAACACCATGTGGGACGGCGCGGGCAGCGGGGGACCGCCGCCGAGCTGCACCACGTCCCCCACCTCGCGGAGCTGGTCGAGGCCCACGAAGCCGTCGATCTCGGGGATCTCCCGGGCGAGCTGATCGCCGAAGCGGTTCACCATGCAGCCGGCCACCAGCACCCGCTCGACCCCCTTCCCCTTGCGGCCGACCACCTCCAGGATGGTGTCGATCGACTCCTGCTGGGCCTCCTCGATGAAGGCGCAGGTGTTGACCACCACCGTATCCGCCCCGTCGAGGTCGTTGACCACCTCATAGCCGCGGCGCCCCAGCTCCCCGAGCATGATCTCGGAGTCGACGAGGTTCTTGGGGCAGCCCAGGCTGATCATGCCCACGCGGGGGCGGCGGACGGGGTCGGACATCGGCGCGGAGTCTAACAGATGGAAGGGGTTGATGATTCCGGGTCCTGAAAGTCTGTGCTTTCGGGGCGTCCAGCCCTCCGAGGCCTCACCCCCTGGCCCCCTCTCCACTCCGTGGAGAGGGGGAATCTGGCTGAAACGACTTTGCCGAATCGAAAAAAATTCGCTCTCTGGGCCCTCCCTCTCCACGAAGTGGAGAGGGACCGAGGGTGAGGCTTCGGAGGGCAGGACGCCCAAAGGGCACAGGGCTCTGAAGAGGCCTACGACATCAGCCAGTACCCGCCCACCACGATCGCCGCCGCCGAGAACGAGGCGAGGAGGGCCTGGTAGGCCCGCTGACCCCGGCCGGTGATCCGGTGGGCGATCAGGCCGAAGGTCGAGGAAAACAGGGTCATCCCCGCCACGGCGCCGAGGCCGAAGCCGACCACGTAGGCCAGCGACGCCCAGCGGGACGGCAGCGCCAGCGCCGGCAGCAGCCCCAGGATGTGCGAGCTGCCGGCCAAGCCGTGCAGACCGCCGATCATCACCGCCGCCCGGCCGGGGCGCCCTTTGTGATGGTCCTCGTCGTGAATGTGGGGCGACGGCAGCCTGGCGAAAAACGCCCGGCGCAGCCCCCACAGCCCCACTCCGATCAGCACCACCCCCACCAGCCGCTCGCTCCAGGAAGAGAGTCGCTCGATCGGCAGGATCCCACGCAGCAGCAGCGCGATCAGCCCGATGATCCACACCCCCAGGCTGTGGCCGATCCCCCAGAAGAGCCCCATCCGCCAGCGGCGGCTGCGCTCGTTGATCACCAGCGGCGCCACCGCCGACAGGTGGTCCGGCCCGGAGAGGGCGTGGATGAGGCCCGCGGACAGCCCGGCGAGCATGGCGATCAGGACAGGGAGGCTCATACGGGACGAAACTCTAGCAAGGATTGAGCCGAAAAGAACCGCCTGACGGGGTAGTCCGCAACACCAGGCTATGATGGAGCGGTCGGTCCCGGGGAGAGCACCCATGCGTTCAGGATTCTGCCTCTGTCTGCTCCTGGCGCTCCGCTGCGCGGGAGATGCCGGTCCGGTAGGACCCGCGACCCTCGGCGCCGGCCTTCGCGCTCCGGACGGCGAGGAAAACGGCGTGGTCCTGCAAGACCTCGCCGAGGACGGTCCGGCCGCTCGCGCCGGGCTTCACGCGGGAGATCGGCTGCTGAGCATGGACGGCTCGGCGGTGGACGGCTCCTGCGCCCTCGAGCGCCTGCTCCTCGCCCGGAGCCCCGGGCAGGAGGTCAAGCTGACCGTGCGGCGGGGCCCGGAGGTCCTGGAAAAACCGGTGAAGCTGGCCGGCGCCCGCGCCCTCCACGAGAAGGCCTGCCAGGCCGGACGGGCCGCCGGCTGCTATGAGCTCGGCGTCCTCTACGTAAAGGGACAGGGCGTGACGGCCGACCCCCAACGCGCCAACCAGCTCTTCGAGCAGGCCTGCCATGGCGGCAGCGCCGCTGGCTGCGCCGAGCTCGGCGGCCGCTACATTCAGAAGCTTGGCGGCGCCGCCAGCGACGCCCGCATTTTCGATCTGGTCCGCCAGGCCTGCGACGGTCACAACGCCGCGGGATGCGCCCACCTGGCCTTCCTCTACGCCACGGGACGGGGGGTCCCCCACGACGATGGCCGGGCGCTCAGCCTCTATCAGGACGCCTGTGATGGTGGCGATGCCGCGGGGTGCTACAACGTCGGGCTCCATTTCGAAAAGGCCCGCGGCACTCTGATCGAAAACACCAGCCGGGCCCTGATCTCCTACCGCCGCTCCTGCGACCTCGGATACGCCCTCGGCTGCACGAACCTCGCGTTCCTCTACGAGAAGGGCCTCGGGGTTCCCAAGGACGTGACCCACGCGGCCGACCTCTACCGCCAGGCGTGTGATGGCCCACCCTGCGAGGAAGGGGACCCCCTCGCCTGCTTCAACGCCGGGGTCCTCCATCGCGACGGCGAAGGGGTGGCCATGGACAAGGCCCGGGCCGCCGCCTTTTTCGAGAAGAGCTGCGACGCCCACAACGCCCTGGGCTGCGCCAACCTCGCCGATCTTCTGGCCGCCGGGGACGGCGTGCCCAAGGACGAGAAGCGGGCCGCCGGCCTCTTCCGCCAGGCCTGCGAAGGGGGCCACACCGTCTCCTGCCGCAACGCGCTCGCCCTCCAGGCCACGAGTCCGCAGGAAACCGCGAGCGCCATAGATCGTCTGGATCGCGCCTGCCGGGAGGGAGACACCGCCGCCTGCTATCACCTGGGCACGGTCCTCGACGAAGGAATGGGAGTCCCGGCAGACCCATCCCGCGCCGCGGACTATTTCCGGAAGGCCTGCGACGCCGGAGAGCCCCGCGGCTGCGTCAATCTGGGAGTGCTGACCGCGAACGGCACCGGAGTTCTCAAGGACGACGCCCGCGCCCTCCTGCTCTACCAGCGGGCCTGCGATCTGGGGCTCCCCCGGGGCTGCTACAACGTCGGGGCCCGCTACGCGGCCGGCCTCGGAGTCCCCAAAGACCCTTCCCAGGCCGTCCTCCTCTACCAGAAAGCTTGCGACGGCGGCGACAGCCTGGCCTGCGCGAGCCTGGCCGAGATGTACGAGAAGGGAGAGGACGTCATTCGCAACCCGGTCCGAGCGCGCGAGCTCTTCCAGCGGGCGTGCGAGGGTGGGGATGAGGAGGCTTGCAAACGGGTGCGGTAGATCAAGATGTCGCCTGGCCTCATAGCCTCTGGAAAAACCGGCCCAACGGGCCGGGAGATTCCAGCCCTGGGTAAACAGGCACGGTCTCCATGCGGCCTGAAGGGCCGCGAGAGCTCCGGATCACCCGGCCGCCCCCCTCGACGATATGCAATCTGGTGGGTGCGCGCTTATCCGTCCCCCGCGGACGTAGAAGCCACCCGTTCCTCCCCGGCTCTCCTCACCGCCAAGCCAAAGGTACGGAAGGACATAGCTCCCGCCGGGCGTCTCGTCCCGGGTTCCTTACCGAGCCGGATAACATTCCGTCCGCATGCTTATCGTCGGATGCTTATACGTCAAATAGCTCGCCAGCGGATCGCCAAACCCTGCCTTTGCAGTGACTTCCGGAAATCGACTCCCTCCTCTCCGTAGGACGGACGCGCGTCCCGCCGCCAGAATGCCTATCGTTCGCATCCCGTGTATTGACGAGATTTGGAAACCGGCGTAGAATTACTAACATGTCTGAAATCAGTCGTTTGCCTCGGCAAAGGCAGATCTTCTTGGGTCGGCTCAGCTTGTCGGTATGTAGTTTAGATGCGAGAAAAATAACCGGATATAGTTGAGTACGAGGTTAGGCGCTGGGCACTAGAGTCACGGAAGAAAGTGGAGTCGGAACACAAGGAGGGCTGAGATGAGATTCTCAATCGTCGCGTTACTGCTCGCCGTTCAGCTTGTTGCCCCCCCAGCGGCGCGCGCACAACTCGGCAGTCAGTATAAGGGGCAAATTGTTTACAAGGGCGGAGATACAAGTTCTTTTACATCATTCTGGAGCACGTTGGCAGGAGACAAGTTTCCTTATTCGAGGGATGTGAGAGACATGAAGGGCAGCACTCTCGATCTTCCGATGGTACGTCTCGCAGGGGTTTCTCGGATCGACTTCATTGAGCCGACTTCGGATGAAAAGAAACTTATTGCCGCTCAGGGTCGACCAGCTACTAGGAAGGCGACAGTAACCTTCCGCGACGGCAAGAAGCTCGAGAAGATCTTTCTGGACGTTACCCTTTCCAAGTGGACTGGTCCACACGAAGAGGGTAGCTTGGAGAGTGAGCAAATAGTCGCTATGGTTTTCAACTCGAAGTGAGCCATGGTGTCGCCGCCTAACCCCGCCGATCGAGCGGACGGAAACCGCAAGAAGCGCGGTTTCGCCGCTCATCGTTATTGCGTTGGGCGTCCAAACGTGTGGGCAGTAACTGACCCGCAGAAGGAGGGATCAGCGATGTTATTTAGATGCTACAGACGACTGTTGACCTTCCCGTTACTTTTGCTGCCTGGACTAGTCCGAAGTTCTCTTCCAAAGACCGTCTTTCCTCGAAGCAAACCGATATGGCGTCGAGATTTCAAGCGGTCGCGGCTGCAAGGGACGTACCCATGCAGAGATCGCTAGATGGAAGAACTTGGCCCCTTGACAAGGGCACCCA
>DASXJP010000032.1:0-13273 GCA_036497345.1 Thermoanaerobaculia bacterium | reverse complement strand
GCCGTGCTGGCCAAGCAGGAGATCCTGCTGGTGCTGGTGGGCGGCCTGTTCGTGCTGGAGGCGATGTCGGTGATCATCCAGGTCGCCTCGTTCAAGCTGCGCGGCAAGCGGGTGTTCCGCATGTCGCCTCTCCACCATCACTTCGAGCTCTCCGGCTGGGCGGAGCCCAAGGTCATCGTGCGCTTCTGGATCCTCTCGATCCTGTTCGCGCTGATGGCCTTGTCAACCCTGAAGCTGCGATGAATCGAAACCTTTTCGACCGGGGGCCGCATGGCGAAGAAGCTCGCCTTTGACAAGGTGCTCTTCACCATCGTCGTGCTGCTGATGTTCTTCGGCCTGGTGATGGTGTTCTCCGCCAGCTCGGCCCTGACGCGCGACGGCGGCGTCAACCGCTTCCTGCTCAAGCAGGGGGTGTCGGCCGCCCTGGGCCTCGCGCTGATGGCCTGGCTGATGCACCTCGACTACCGCCGCCTGCGCACGCCGCGGGTGATCTATACCCTGCTCGCCGTGGCCCTGGCGCTGCTGGTGGGCGTGCTCTTCTCGCCGCAGCTCAACGCCACCCGCCGGTGGTTCTTCATCGCCGGGGTCTCCATCCAGCCCTCGGAGCTGGCCAAGCTCGCCCTGATCCCCTTCCTCGCCTATCAGATCGAGAAGCGGCAGGAGAAGGTCAACGACCTCTCGTTCCTGGTGCCGGCCGGGTTCTTCACCGTGCTCACCGCGGCGCTGATCCTGCTCGAGCCGGACATGGGGACGGCGGTGCTCCTCTGCGCCACCTTCTTCCTGATGATCTTCCTCGCCGGCCTCTCCTGGCGCTACATCGTGGCCGCGCTGGCGCTGGTGCCGCCGGTGCTCATCGCGCTGGTGATGATGGAGCCCTACCGGCGGGCGCGATTGTTCACTTTTTTAGACCCCGAGCGCGATCCGCTGGGCAGCGGCTTCCAGGCCCTGCAGTCGCTGATCGCCGTGGGCTCGGGGGGCGTCTTTGGCCTGGGACCGGGCAAGAGCGTGCAGAAGCTCTTCTTCCTGCCCCATCCGGAGTCGGACTTCATCTTTTCGATCGTGGCCGAGGAGCTCGGCATGATCGGCGCCCTCGCCGTGGTGGCCGCGTTCGGGATCCTGGCCTGGCGGGGACTGCGCGCCGGGGCCAAGGCGCCGGACGCCTTCGGCCGCTACCTCGGCTGGGGGCTCACCGGGGTGCTCGTGATGCAGGCGCTGATCAACGTCAGCGTCACCATCGCGCTGCTCCCCACCAAGGGGATCCCGCTGCCGTTCATCTCCTACGGCGGCTCTTCGCTGGTGGTGACGCTGTGCATCTGCGGCGTCCTGCTGAACGTGTCGCAGCACGCGTGACGCTTTTTTGAAGACGAATGGATATGAGATGGCCACGACCAGCGCTCCACGTCACGTCCTCCTCGCCGGCGGCGGCTCCGGGGGGCACGTCTTCCCCGCTCTCGCCGTGGGCGACGAGCTGCGGGCCCGGGGGTGGCGCGTGAGCTTCGTCGGCATGGCCGGAGGCATGGAGGAGCGGCTGGTGGCCGATCGCGGCTTGCCCTTCCACGGTCTGCCGGCGAAGCCGCTGGTGGGGCGCGGCCTGCTGGGCAAGGGCAAGGCGCTGACGACGCTTATAGGGTCTTCCTTCACCGCCCGCGGCCTGATCCGCGAGGCCGGAGCCGACGTCGTGCTCGGCACCGGCGGCTACGTCTCGGCGCCGGCCGTGCTCGGCGCCTGGCTCGCGCGGCGGCCTGTGGTCCTGCTGGAGCCCAACGGCCACGCCGGGGTGGCGAACCGCTGGCTCTCGCGCTGGGCCACGGGCGCCTGCGTGGGCTACCGGGAGACCATCGCCGAGCTCAAATGCCCCTGCTGGGTGACCGGCGTGCCGGTGCGGTCCGCCTTTTTCAATGTCCCCGCCGAGCTCCCCTCCTTCGATGTGCCGCGCCTGCTGGTGCTCGGCGGCAGCCAGGGGGCGAAGCAGATCAACCTGGCCCTGCCGGCCGCGGCGGCGCGGCTGACCGCCCGCTTCCCGGCGCTCCGCATTCTCCACCAGACCGGCGCCGCCAACCTGGAGGAGACGCGCGCGGCCTACGCCCAGGCGGGATTGGGCGCTCCGCACCTCGAGGTCGTCCCTTTCCTCGACGACGTGGCGGGGGCCATGGCGGCGAGCCATCTGCTGGTCTCGCGGGCCGGAGCGATCACCCTGGCCGAGATCTGCGCCGCCGGCCGTCCTTCGCTGCTGGTGCCGCTGGCGATCTCCCTGGGACATCAGGTGGACAACGCCCGCGTGCTGGCCAACGAGGGGGCCGCCGAGATGATCCCGTCGGATCAGCTCACCCCTGACCGGCTCGCGGAGCGGTTGGAAGCGCTGCTCGCGGACGCCGACCGCCTCGCCGCCATGGGCCGCGCCGCCCGCGCCCTGGCGCGCCCCCGCGCCGTGGCCGCCATCGCCGATCACATCGAAAAGGTCGGAGGAGCGCGCTGATGTTCAACCGCTTCACCGACCTTTCGAAAATCCACTTCGTGGGCATCGGCGGCGCCGGCATGAGCGGCATCGCCGAGATCCTCCTCGAATACGACCTGGAGGTGAGCGGCTGCGATCAGTCGCTCGGCGAGGTCACCCAGCGGCTGCGGGACCTGGGGGCGCAGGTCGAGCAGGGGCACTCGCCCGATCATCTGGAGGGGATCGAGCTGCTGGTGATCTCCTCCGCCGTGGCCGAGGACAACCCCGAGGTGCGCGAGGCGCGGCGGCGCGGCATCACCGTGGTGCGGCGGGCCGAGATGCTGGGCGAGCTGATGCGACTGAAGTACGGCATCGGCGTGGCCGGCACCCACGGCAAGACCACCACCACCTCGCTCGTGGGCACCGTGCTGACCGAGGCCGGGCTCGATCCCACGGTGATCGTGGGCGGCCGCCTGCGCCTCCTGGGCACCGGCGCGCGCCTGGGCAAGAGCGACTACCTGGTGGCCGAGGCGGACGAGTTCGACCGCAGCTTCCTGCGGCTGACGCCGGTGATCGCGGTGATCACCAACATCGACCGTGACCACCTCGACACCTACGGCAGCCTGGAGGCGATCGAGGAGGCCTTCGTCGAGTTCGGCAACCGCGTTCCCTTCTTCGGCCGGCTGATCGTCTGCCTGGACGATCCCAACGTGCAGAAGGTGCTGCCGCGCCTGGCCGACCGCCGCGTCATCACCTACGGCCTCTCGCCCCAGGCCGACCTCTCGGCGGTCAACCTGGAGCCGCACGGCGCCGGCAGCCGCTTCGGCGTGCGCCTGCGCGGCGACCGCCTGCTGGGCCGCATCGACCTCGGCACCATCGAGCTGCCCATCCCCGGCCGGCACAACGTGCTGAACGCCCTGGCGACCGTGGGCGTGGGGCTCTCGCTGCGCATCGACTTCGACACCATCACCCGCGCCCTGGGCGGCTTCAAGGGGGTGCACCGCCGCTTCGAGCAGCTCGGCACCTGGCACGGCGCCGCGGTGGTGGACGACTACGCGCACCATCCGACCGAGGTGGTGGCCACCCTCCAGGCGGCGCGCCAGACCTTCCCCGAGGGGCGGGTGTTCGCCGTCTTCCAGCCGCACCTCTTCAGCCGCACGCAGGACCAGGCCGAGGACTTCGGCCGCGCCCTCCTGGGAGCGGACATGGCGGTGGTGACCGACGTCTACCCCTCGCGCGAGAAGCCGATCCCCGGCGTCACCGGCGAGCTGGTGGTGGAGGCGGCCCTGCGCAGCGGCCACCGCAACGTCCACTACTGCCCCTCCTGGAAGGACGCGCCGGGCCTGCTGACCGGCGAGGTGGGCCCCAACGACGTGGTGATCACCCTCGGCGCGGGGGACGTCAACCGGCTGGCTCAGAGTCTCTCCAAGGAAGGGGCCGGCGAAGGGAGCAAGGCATGACGACGGGCACCGTCACAGTGCTGCCCCCGGGCACGGGCGGACGGGTGCTCGACTTCCGGCGCCGGGGCGCTCCCCCCCGCCGCAAGCGCAAGAGCCTGCTCGTCAAGCTGCTCAAGCCGCTCGCCGTCGCCGTGGGGCTGGTGGCGCTGCCGGCCGGCGTCGTCGCCTGGGTGCTCACCGCGCCCCTCTTCCAGCTCCGCGAGGTGGACGTGCGGCCGGTCCAGGGCGCGCCCACGGGCCGCGTCACGCCGGACCAGGTGCGCCAGTCCCTCAGCGTCCTGCGCGGGAAGAACCTGGTGCGGCTCTCGCTCGCCGAGGCCGCCGCGCGCGTGCAGAGCAATCCCTGGATCGCCTCGGTGGAGATCGCCAAGGAGCTCCCGAACCGGCTGCGCGTGCGGATCGCCGAACGCAAGCCGATCGCCCTGCTGCTCGCCGGCCGCGATCTCGTGTTCGCCGACGCCGACGGCCGCGCCATCGCGCCGGTGTCGACCCCCGCCGAGCTGGAGGCGGCGCGCAGGTCCGGCCTGCTGGTGGTGAGCTTCGCCCGCGATCCGTATCCGAACGGCATGGCCGCGGCGCTCAAGGTGGCGGCCGAGCTGGGGCGGGTCGAGCCGAACTGGGCGGCGAAGCTGGCGCAGATCGAGGTGCTGGGCGAGGAGGACTTCCGGCTGCGCACCGACGCCCTCCCCTTCCCCCTGGTGGTGAAGGAAGGCGAGGTGGGGCCCAAGGTGCGGCGCCTGGTCACGCTCCTCCCGGAGCTCTCCCGGCGCTATCCCAAGATCGACGCGGTCGACCTGCGCTTCTCGCGCCGGATCGTGGTGCAACCCGGAGAATTCACCCCGCCCGAGGACGGGGCCGGAGCTTAGGAGTCAACTTTTTTCGCGAGGGTCAGCTATGGCCAAAACGGAACCTTACTTCGTCGGAATCGACATCGGGTCCTCCAAGGTGGGGGTCCTCATCGGCCAGCGCGACGACAAGGGCGGCATCGAGGTCGTCGGCAAGGGGCTGGCCCCGAACCGCGGCACGCGCAAGGGGAACATCGTCAACGTCGAAGCCACGGTCGAGGCGCTCAAGGCCGCCAGCGAGGAGGCCGAGGTGATGGCGGGGGTCGAGATCTCGCGCGCCTACGTGGGCGTGGCCGGGGCCGACATCCGCAGCGTCAACTCGCGCGGCATGGTCAGCGTGGCCCGCAAGGACCGCGAGATCACCCGCCAGGACATCCAGCGCGTGCTGGAGGCGGCGCAGTCGGCCGCCCTCCCCTCGGACCGCGAGATCCTGCACGCCATCCCCCAGGAGTTCATCGTCGACGAGCAGGGGGGCATCGACGATCCCATCGGCATGCTGGGCACCCGCCTGGAGGTGATGGTGCACCTGGTGACCGGCAATATCACCCGCTCGCGCACCCTGCTGACCAGCGTCAACCGCGCCGGCATCGAGGTGGTGCAGATGGTCTTCGAGCCGCTGGCCACCGCCGAGGCCGTGCTCACGCCGGACGAGCGCGAGCTGGGCTCCCTGCTCATCGACGTCGGCTCGGGCACCACCGAATACGCCCTCTTCGCCGAGGGGGAGATCCAGTACAGCGCCGTGGCCCCGATCGGCGCCGGCCACTTCACCAACGACCTCGCGATGGTGCTGCGCACGCCGTTCGCCGAGGCCGAGCGGATCAAGGTCAAGCAGGGGTGCTGCCTGCCCAGCATGGTGACCGACGAGGAAGGGATCGCCGTGCCCACCGTGGCCGGCGGCAATTCGCGGATCGTCCCCCGGCGCGAGCTCTGCGAGATCCTGCAGCCGCGCGCCGAGGAGCTGTTCAACATGATCCGCGAGGACCTCAACCGCCACGCCTCCGACGAAGGGCTGCGCGGCGGCGTCATCCTCACCGGCGGCGGCGCCCAGCTCGACGGCCTGCTCGAGATGTCCGAGCAGATCTTCGACGCCGGCGTCCGCTATGGCATGCCGCGGGGCCTGGGCGGCCTCGTGGACGTCATCAGCAGCCCGACCTGGGCCACCGCCTCGGGCCTCCTCCTCTACGCGAAAAACGCCGAGGAGAGCCAGAGCAAAACGCAGAAAAAATCGGGCTTCAGCGTGCGCGGAATGGTGGGCAGCCTGCGCGGGATGTTCTCGGACCTGCTATGAAAAATCGGACCGTTCAACCCAAAGGGGGTAGACACATGATTCTCTTCGAAGACCAGGACGCTCCGGAGACCGGGAAAGAGAAATCCCTCCGCGTCCAGGCCGCGCTGGACTCGGCGCCGGCCCGCATCAAGGTGATCGGCGTCGGCGGCGGCGGCGGCAACGCCGTCAACCGCATGATCGATTCCCAGCTCCGGGGAATCGAGTTCATCGCCGCCAACACCGACCTTCAGGCGCTCGCCAAGTGCCGGGCGCCGGTCAAGCTGCAGCTCGGCACCCTGCTCACCAAGGGGCTGGGCGCCGGCGCCGACCCCGAGGTGGGCCGCAAGGCCGCGCTGGAGGACACCGACCGGATCCTCGAGACCCTCGAAGGGGCGGACATGGTCTTCCTCACCGCGGGCCTCGGCGGCGGCACCGGCACCGGCGCGGTGCCGATCATCGCCTCGCTGGCGGCCGAGATCGGCGCTCTCACCGTGGCGGTGGTCACCAAGCCGTTCGGCTTCGAGGGGCGCCGCCGCCTCCAGTACGCCGAGCGCGGCGTCGAGGAGCTGCGCAGCGCCGTCGACACACTGATCACGATCCCCAACGAGCGGCTGCTCAATTTCGTCGAGCGCGGCACGCCGCTCTTCGAGGCCTTCCGCATCGCCGACGACGTGCTGCGGCAGGCCGTGCAGGGCATCAGCGATCTGATCACCATTCCGGGCGAGGTCAACGTCGACTTCGCGGACGTGCGCACGATCATGACCGGCATGGGCATGGCGCTGATGGGCACCGGCATCGCCAAGGGGGAGCACCGGGCCCTCGAAGCGGCGCAGCGGGCCATCTCCTCGCCGCTGCTGGAGGAGACCTCGATCCAGGGCGCCAGGGGCGTGCTGATCAACATCTCGGGCGGCCATGACCTCACGCTGCACGAGGTGGCCGAGGCGGCGCGCATCATTTCGGATTCCGTCGATCCGGACGCCAACATCATCTCGGGCATGGTGATCGATCCCAACCTGGACGAGGCCATGAAGGTGACGGTGATCGCCACCGGCTTCGACCGCAGCCTCGACGACCGCCCGCGCCTGTCCACGCCGGTCGCCGTCAGCCGTCCGGTCCCGGCCTCCGCGCCGAGCCTGGCCGCGATGCCGATGGAGCGGGAGAGGGAGCGGGCCCCCGAGCGCGAGGAGCCCGAGAAATCGGCCGCCGACGTGCCGTTCTACCGCAAGGCGATCGCGCACATCCGCGGAGACGACCCGAACGGCTTCGGCCCCAACTGGTCGAACGTGGACGACTACGACATCCCGACGGTCTTGAGAAAGCAGATGGACTAGGGAGGGAGCCTCACGCCGTTCCGCCGTCCCCCTCCGGGAGGTTGGGTGGGGCTCCGTCTCGATTCAAGAGTTGACGAGAGCGTAAGCACGGCGTATCTTCGAGCCGAGGCGAGAGAGGCCATGGAAATCAGCGGTGCTTATACGACAGAGCGGGCAGCGGCCCTCTCGGGTGTGCCCAAGAGCACCGCGTACTACTGGGCGCGGAAGGGCCATCTCCTCCCCTCGGTATCGCAAAAACCGCTTCTCTGGTCCTACACCGACCTGCTGGCGCTGCGGACGATCTACTGGCTGCGGCAGCCCAAATCGGCCTTCGAGCGGGACGTGCCCCCCACGTCGATGCCCAAGGTTCGGCGAGCCCTCCATCAGCTCAGGGATCTCGATCTCGACCTTTTCGCCGAGGGAAGACCAACCCTGGCGGTGACCCTTGCGGGAGAGATCGTCATCAATGCTGAGGCGATGCCGCCGCAACTGGTGGACGGGCAATATCTGGAGCGGAAGCTTGTCGACATCCTGGGTCCCTTTGAAGGTCTGGAAGGCACCAAGGGTCCGGATCTCCTATGGCCCCGGCCGACCGTGCAGATCCTCCCCGGAAAGATCTCGGGAGCGCCTCACATCTCTGGCACGAGAGTGCCGACCCAGTCCATCTATGCCTTGGCGGACCGGGGCTTTTCGCTCGACCAGTTGGCGAAGATCTATCCTTTCGTCAGCCGGGACTCTTTGGCTGAGAGTATCGACCTGGAGACGCAGCTCCAACGCAACGCCGCTCTAACCCGGGCAGCCTGAGGCGTGATTCGCTTCGCTCTCGACGAAGATTTTCCGGATACCATCCTCGGTGCTCTCGGGCTGGGCGTCCCCGAGGCGGAGCTCGTTCCCATCCGCCACATCGACCCGAGGCTCCGGCAGATGGACGACTGGAAGCTTCTGCTGTCCCTGCACCACCTGGGTACCTGGGACGGCCTGGTCAGCACGGACTCCCGGATGCTGAGCCTGCCCCGCGAGCTCTCCGTCATTCATCAGACGAATCTCACCCTCGCCATAGTGGAGCAGGCAGGCCACGATCCCATCCGGGCTGCGGGTCTTCTGCTGGTACACTTGCCCACGATCTGCCGCAAGAGCGTCCGCTCCTCCGGGCAGATCTGGAGGCTGAGCGCCCAAAACAAGAACCATGACGATCCGTGGAAAGAGCTGAAGAGGATCGCCGAGCACCGGAAGATGAGCGTGAACACCCTGTTCCACGAGCACAAGCTGTCCAAGAAAGAGCTTGAGCGGAATCCATTAGAGGAGCTCATACCCTGATGAGCCTTCCCGACCGAACTGCACCCGCTTCGCATCCGCAACAGGCGACATTCCTCTTGAGAAGGGTCGTCATCCAGGACTACAAGAGCATCCGTCATTGCGAGGTCGAATTGGGCCCGCTGACCTTTCTGGTCGGCAGAAACGGCTCGGGAAAGAGCAATTTCCTGGATGCCTTGCGCTTCGTGGCGGACAGTCTGCGGACCTCTCTTGATCAGGCCATCCGGTCGAGAGTCTCGCCTGATGATATCAGGCATCAAAGATCTGGCTTGGCCGTCTTGATTGATCTAAATTTTTCGCTTCCAGATCAGTCGACCGTCACCTATGAGATTTTGATCATATCATTTTCCAGCAGGTCTTTCAAGGTGAATTCAGAGCGCCTTCGGATCACTGCAGAATCCGGAGAGCTTCTTGCCTACTACAAGGTCACGTCGGGGAAGGTTACCAAATCTTCCATTGAAAATCCTCCTGCTTCACAGGCGGACAGGCTTTATCTAGTGAGTGCATCTGGGCTTCCCGAGTTTCGCCGCGCCTATGACGCGCTTACGGCAATGACCTTCTATGACTTCAATCCCGAAGCTATGCGGAGTATTCAGGCTCCCGATACCGGCGAATCACTCCGGAGGGATGGCAGCAACGTAGCGAGTGTGGTGGCACGGCTAAATGATGAGCAGCCTGAGCTTCTCGATCGGATCACTCAATATATTGGTGCGATTGTTCCGGGCGTGGAGAAGATCGAGAGCATTTCCCTAGGACCGTCAGAGACGCTAAAATTTACCCAGATGACAGGAGACCCGCTCGCTCCGCACGAATTCTACCTTTGGAACATGTCGGACGGGACCTTGCGTGCCTTGGGATCTCTGGTCGCGGCCTTTCAGTTTGCCGGACGTGGGGAGATGGTGGGCCTCGTTGCAATCGAAGAGCCGGAGAATTCCCTCCATCCAGCCGCGACCGCCGTTTTGATGGGTGCGTTCCAGGAAGCCGCTACGCGGACCCAGATTTTGATCACCAGTCACAGCCCGGATCTGCTGGATAAGATTGATCTAGACACCGATGCTCTGTTGGCAGTTGCGCTTCGAGATGGTGTGACCAATATCGCCCCGATCGACAAAGCCAGCCTGAGCGTGATTCGCAGACAACTTTATACGCCCGGGGAGTTACTCCGGATGGACCAGCTCGAGCCAGATCAAGAAGACCTCGCGCGACAGAGCTCTTCAACGCCGCGGAGCGAGAAAAAAGGTTGAGCCGCCTCAGAGTAGTTCCTATAGTAGAAGGCCAGGGAGAAGACAATTCCGTTCGCGCTCTCCTTGAACGAGTTTGGTACGAGCTCTGGGGCGGTGAGTACATTGAGGTCTTGAAGGCACTCCGCGGGAAAAGACTAAAGCTCGTCAATGAACAGGAGTTAGAGCGCGCTTTGGACCTAGCCGTCTCGAAACTTCGGATCAAGCATTCAGACGATCCTACGATGGTTTTGATACTACTGGATGCGGACTCTGACCTGCCCTGCATTCTCGGACCTCAGCTATTGGCTCACGCCAGAGATCTAAGATCTGACGCTGACATTGCATGTGTGATCGCCAATGTGGAATATGAGACCTGGTTCGTAGCTGCAGCGGAATCTCTCACGGCGTTCATGGACCTTGCGAGGGGCCCTGCCGTCCCAGAAGACCCAGAGCGGACTCACCAGCGAAAGAAGTGGGTCCAGGATAGATTCCGGGGGATCCGTTACAAACCGGCCGCCGACCAGCCGAGAATGACCCAGGCGATGGATCTCACCCTCTGCCGGAAGCGGTCCCCCTCCTTCGATAAACTATGCCGCGAGCTTGAAGCCCGGCTCGAAAGGAGCACCCATGATCATCCGAGTTGAGCGCCATCTCCCCAAGGTTCTTCCGTTCCTGCTACTCCTACTGGCAATACCCGCCGCCGCCCTGGACGACATCTACCTCGTCCGCCACGCCGAGAAGGTCGCCTTCTGGCCTTCTGAATTCGACCCCTTCCAGCCACTCTCCCCCGCGGGCGTCGCGCGTGCCGAAGCCCTCGCGGGCCGCTTCAAGACCGCGGGCATCGCCGCCGTCTATACCAGCCGCACGACCCGCGCCCTCGCGACCGCCATGCCGCTGGTCGAGGCGACGCACATCCCGATCACCGCGGACGACGCCTCGACCAAGCCTGACCAAATGGCCGCCTTTCTCACGCGCCTGCGCGAGAAGCACAAGGCGGACCGGGCGGTCCTGATCGTCGGCCACGGGAACACGGTCCCGGAGCTGCTCGTGCATCTGGGGGCTAAGCCGGACTGCTTCCAGCGCCTGGGGATCACCGGCAAGCCGGGGAGCCTGATGGTCGACGGCTTCGCGGGTATCTGGAAAGTCGATCTGAAGAAGCAGGGGTGTGAGGCGATCACCCGCGAGTGAGACTCAGAGCCACCCGGGCGTGGGGCTCGGAGCTTCGCTCGTGCTCCATTGGCGCCAGAGTCTGGCACATTACCACCGAATCCCGGAGCATTCGCCTCAGATCCCTCGCCATTCGCCTCGCGGCGTCAATGTACACGGATTCGGCGTGCTCCATTCACGCCGAAGTTGGGGCTTCTCACGATCCGGCGCTAATGTACTGCCTCGCGGCGGTAATGATTCGCCCCGGAAGGTGGAACATTAGCGCCGGAGGGCGGATGTTCCGCCTTCCGGGGCGAATGGCGCACGAGACGTCTTGAATGTACAGGACTTCGAGGCGGGACGGGGAGATGCCGGCTGGAATGTACAAAAAATGTTCTGGAACATTTTGAGGAGACATATAATGATTTTAGTGTCTACTTCCGTTTGTGGGGAATCGGGTCGGTTTGGTACTGGAACAGGTCGTGCTCGCCTGTCCCGTAGATCTCTGTCTCTTGGAGCGGCGTGCTGATCTTCAGGAGCATCAACTGAGCCGGCCGGTCGATCCCGGCCCGCAGGTTGACCGGGAGGTTTCCGAAATTCGCCATCTCAAGGGTGATCGGAGCATTGAACCCCGGGTCGATCTTCGGAGCGGTCACATGGATGGTGATACCGACGCGCGCCCAACTGCTCCGTCCTTCGATCAGCCCGACCAGATCGGACGGAATCGACACGCACTCCAAGGTCTGAGCCAGCACGAAGTGCCCTGGCTTCAACAGGAAGGTATCGGTTTCGTAATGATCCCAGAGATCCAGGGACGACCAGAGCGAGGGGTCCACGTGGACGGCAGAGATGTAGGCAGGAGTCTCTTTCTTGAATTGGCTGAACTTCCGGCCTAGCGACAGGTCGATGCTCACCTGAGCGATCCTCTCCTTAGAGATCAGAGGATCGATCCTCAGGGTCCCTGTCGAGAGGTAGCGGAGGATGTCAGGCTTGGAGAGAATCAACCGGTTGGACCCTTGAGACAGCGCCTTCGAAGAGGGTTTGTGTCAGGGCTTCGCCGGGTATGCGTGCGGTGAATTTATCATCCGTGATCGAGACGACCAGCGCGGGAAGCAGGGTGCGGCCTTCCAGGATCGGCTCCTGGAGACGGTAGGCGGGCACGAAGCCGAGCCAGGCGCTCCCCCCGTTGACGCAGACCTTCACGAAGCGTTCATCGGAGAAAGGCCCTGGCTTCACGTCGCAGGGTATCCAGATCCGGGTTCCGACCTTCAGCGCCATAGAGATCCTCCTCGTTCTCCCTTCTGGCGAATTGTACCCGCTCTTCGGGTTGATGTCCAGTACTAGTTGCTCTTGAGGACGGTCCCCACCAGGCGCTCGCTGCAGGCCGTGGGGCCGCCGGTCTGCACCCGCGCGACGACGATCCAGCGGCCGTTCGGCAGGCTGGCGGCGGCCGCGGCGATACCGGAGGAGCCGGTTCCGCCGGTCTGCTCGGCGATCTCCACCGCCTTGCCCTGCGGGACGCCCTTGGCGTCGAGCTCCTGGGCGAAGAGAGCGGGATGCCCGAGATCGCCGACGTCGCTCTGGAAGAGAAGGAGGTAGCCGCCGGCCGGCGAGGCCGCCAGGTCGATCAGGCCGGGAATCGTGACCGCGCCGGAAGGGATGGGGATGAGGGTGGGGCCGAACACCTGTCCGTTCACCACCCCTCGCGTGTAGCTGCCGAGCAGCCCGGCGCTCGTATCGAGCACCATGGCCCCCGCCACGAAATCGGCGCCGCTGCGCGCCGCGAGCACGAGGTCGCCGGCGGCGAAGTTGCCCAACTGGGCCGGCAAGGGGAGGTTGATCGGCTTTCCCACCGGCGCGCCGGTGGAGCTCAGGCGCCGGGCGACCAGGCCCGAGAGCTTTTCACAGGTAGAGTAGACGGCGACGAAGGTATCGTCCGGCAGGCGTTCCACCTGAAAGTGACCGAGATTGAAGGCGGAGGCCCGGCGGGTGATCCGGCTCTCGGCGCCGAGCGCGGTCCCTCCCGCGTCGATACGGCGGGCCAGCAGCCCCTCGCTCCGGCAGTTGGGAGGGCCGAAGACCGGTGGCTCGATGCGGATCTGCAGCGAGTCCCCGCCGGCGGCCGGGGCGAGCTGGTAAAAGTTTGGCGGCTTGAAGCGGGCGGCCGGAGCCAGCGGATTGCCTGCGAGGTCGAGCGACACTCGATAGCCCGTCAAGGGGTCGTCCGGATTGTCACCGTCGTCCAGCGCGTTCAGCGCCACCTCGTAGCGCCCC
>DASXJP010000031.1:0-3725 GCA_036497345.1 Thermoanaerobaculia bacterium | reverse complement strand
GAGAGCCGCGAGGTTGCGCCGCAGATCGGCGGGCGAGCCCGCGCCCACGAACAGCAGCGCGGTATAATCTGCCGCGTACCGCCACGCGTACTCCACGGCCAGCCGCGTCTTGCCCACTCCACCCAGGCCATGGACCGCCTTGCCCGCGATCGCCGTCGCCCGTCCGGCGGGTGTTTGGGTGAGCTTCTCGCGCAGAATCGCGATCATCTCTTCCCGACCCTGGAAGAGCGGGCCGAGGGAGGAAAAGGGGAGGTTGCGCGGGAGAGCCGTCCGCGGCTCGGGCGACAACTGAAAGAACTCTTCGAGGACGTCCGGATGGCGCTTGACCTTCTCGTCAAGCTCATTACCGCTCCAGGTGGAAACAGGTGCCACCCTCTTCGACGAAGAGAAGTCTCGATAACACCGGATTCTCCCCTCTCCCCCCGCCCTGACACCCCTCTCCGGCGGCCATTCGGCGTCCTCCCGATGTCTCCCATCCCCAAATCCAGTCGGAATTGCCGACTCAAACTTCCGGTATTCTAGTCCGAATACCCTGTCCAGATACACCTCCACCGTCCGCTCCTCCCAGGAGCGCCGGCTTCAGGCTCCCATCAGGTCAAGAACGACGCCCGCCGGCCTACCCATCCACGAACGGCAACGCCGGCGGGAAGCTCCCTCGGGGGAACACCACATCTCGGGCCCCCGCCCGGAGCTTCTCGGCGGCGGCACGGTAGACCGCCACGAACCAGGCGTAGGCATCCCGAAGCTCGAGACGGACGGCCTTGCTCGCCGCGTGGAAGGCCGGCGCGGGCGACTTCTTGGTCTTCTTCGGTCTCTGGAGCGGATTCTGGGCCAGGACGGCCGCCACTCCCAGCGGCTTGATGCCCGTCCTCTTCCTCCGGGCAGCGACTTCGGACTCGATGTCCTCCACCAAGACCGCGACCCGGGCGCGCCTCTGCTCTGCCGTCAGATGCTCCCAGCACGGCAGCGGATCGAGCTCCAGCACCTCCCGCGTCGCGTACTGGAGAGGCTCAAACTTCTCCCCCCGGCGGCGCGCCAGGTACTCCTGGGTACGGTCGAACCAGAGCCCTTCCAGGACCTCGCCTTCGAGCAGCGTCCGGACGCAGTGCACCCCGGGCCAATCCCGGGGCCGTTCCACAAGATCCTCTTTCGCTCCGTGCGCGAGACAATACCGGAGTCGCGCGATTTGGGCGGCCTCCTCGTCGCTGACCACGATCTCCTGGTAGCGCCGGCCGAAGATCTTCTCCTTCCAGCCGGTCAGGCGCCCGACCTCCCTGGCCAGCTTCGAGAGAAAGTGCCCCATGAATTTGGCGAGCCCTCGGGCATCCTCAACCCATAGCAGGATATGCATATGGTTCGAGAGCCCTACGAAGAAACAGACCCGGACCTTGTCGTTGCGCTGCTTGGTCCGGGCGAGGGTCCCGATGATGATCTGGTTCATCAGGGGACTGGGACGGAACAGGAGACGGCTGTGGAGGGCACGGCAGGTGACCTCGACCAGGGCTCCTCCTTCTGGGATGAAACGGATTCGTCGGCTCATCACCCACAGAAGACGGAAAAACACCCCCAAAACTTATTCGCCCTAGAACCGCTTGGGTTTGCGAGGGGGGTAAACGGGGGTTTCGCAGCGGCGAGAGAACCGAGCCGCAGGGCGAATGGCCCGGGGAAAGCTGGAAAAGGCGTCGAGGACCGGGGGAAAGGGAGCGCTCTCCGACCCGGCCCCCCTTTTGCCGGCAGCCAAAGGGTTTTCCCCCTGCGCAAAAATTATTGGCCGGAATCCAGAAGGTATTGGCGGGTACCCTGGCATCATCAGGCGGCCCCGAAAGGTCAATTGCGGGGGCCGGAGAGTCATTGCCAAGCCGGACGAGCCCTTTTCCGGGGTCGGCTGGTTATTCCGTGGACGAGAAAGGCCTTTCAACGGCGAGCCCTTCTCTTTTGTCTCGCGGCGAATCGCCGCGAATCGGGTGGCACCTCGAAGGGACTCGAGAGCCGGAGGCCGGGGTCAGCGCCCCGGCCGGAACGGGCGCGGGGAGCTCGCGACGGACGGCCTTGCTCGCGTGGAAGGCCGGCGCGGGCGACTTCTTTGAAACAGATAGACTTCTTTTCCAGGACGCCATGAGGAAAGAACCGAGAATCGAATATCTGGCCGGGGCGGCCGACGACGGCTACGGATTCCTGCCCGTCATCTCCTGCTTCGGCGTGACATCCCAAGGCAAGAAGCGGACGCGTTGGGTGCTCCATCACCCGAAGGAACAATTCAAGCTCAAGAACGAGGCCCTGGCCGCCGCCGATGCGCGGATCGCATTGATCTTCGACGAGCACCCGGAGATCACCGGCAAGCCGGACCTGTTCGCCGGCCATCTGCGGGCCAGGGGCTTCACCGATCTCAAGTCGTTCGTGACAGCGGCGAGCTACGACCAGGACCGCCGCTCCGCCCTCGGCCACGCCTATGAGCCCGCCATCGGCGACGCAGCGGCCCGCTTCGATCCCGAGCTCCATGCGAAGGTGATGGAGATCGTCGAGACCCAGCTCCGCGACGGCCATCCGGAAGAGACCCGCCTCACCTTGGAGCGCCTGCAAGCCGCCGGCTACAACCCCGAGCTCGCCCGGCGCCTGATCGGGTACATTGTCGTGCACGAGCTCGGCCAGGAGCTGGTGGCCCACAAGCCCTTCAATGAGGAGCACTACGTGGAGCTCCTCCGCCGCCTCCCGGAGGTGCCCCCTCCGCCCGACTACGTCGCCAGCCTCTTCGGGTGGTCGAAGCCCAAGCTGTGAGAAGGGAACAGGTGCAAGAGGGAACAGGTGCCACCCTCTTCGACGAAGAGGAGCCTCGGCAAGCGCCGGCTCTCCCCTCTCCCCCCAGGTGGACAGGTGCCACCCAAACAGACATAGATGGGCGTCGGTAGGCGCCGGTTCTCCGCTCTCTCCCTCGAAGAGGCGAGGGAGGGGCGTTGTCCTCGTGAAAGTTTTGCCCTACGCTTGGGATGGCCAGATGCCAGAGCGAAGAACCAGGAACCAAACGGACGGAAGGATTCTCGCCATGGAAGTGGAACGCCGCATCAAACAGCTCGTAGGTCGTCAGCTCGTGCTGGAGCTTCCCGAGACCTTCGAGAATCACCGAGTCGAAGTCATCGTCTTGACTATCGACGACGAGACTCGAAGCGAGCGCCGGCCGCACCCGGCGATTGCAGGCAAGATGAAAATTCACGGGGAGATCTTCGACAGCGCACCAGAAGACGACTGGACGCTGAAGTGATCGTCCTCGACACACACGTCTGGATCTGGTGGCTCACACTTGACGACAGATCCTTAAAGCAGAGTTGGCGGGACGCGATCGCGAATGCGGATACGATCGCGGTTTCCGCGATTTCATGTTTCGAGGTGGCATGGCTCGTCAATCGAGGGCGGGTCGAAATCCCCGTTACCCTGGATGCGTGGTTTGACGCCGCGCTCGATGGATCGGGAGTCCGTTTGCTTCCTATCACGCCGCTTGTCGCTCGGCTCGCGGTTGAATTGCCTGAGCACCATCGCGATCCTCAAGATCGGCTCATCATTGCAACGGCGATCGCCAACGATGCGCAGTTGCTCTCTGCGTACGGTCGTTTTCCGGACTATGAAGAGCTCGATGGCAGGTTGATCCTGTGACGGAGTCCCCAGGGTACGGCCCCAGCCCCAAACAGGTGGGTGCCAAACAGGTGTGCCCAGACAGGTGCCACCCTCTTCGC
>DASXJP010000030.1:0-36204 GCA_036497345.1 Thermoanaerobaculia bacterium | reverse complement strand
TGAGCCCGGAGCTCACCCGCGACCCGCGCCACGTCCCCGCCGCCGGGGTGCTGGAGGGGGCCGACCGGTTCGACGCCCGGCTCTTCGGCCTGACGCCGCGCGAGGCCGCCCTCCTCGACCCGCAGCACCGCCAATTCCTCGAATGCGCCTGGGAGGCCCTGGAGGACGCTGGCCGCGATCCGGCGCGGCCGGGCGGCGCGGTGGGGGTGTTCGGCGGCGCCTCGCTCAACACCTACCTGCTGGAGAGCCTGCTGCCGAGCGGCGAGCGGGTGCGGACGGATCCGCAGGTGGCGATCTCCAACGACAAGGATTTCCTCACCACCCGGGTCTCCTACAAGCTCGACCTGCGGGGCCCCAGCCTCGACGTGCAGACCGCCTGCTCGACCTCGCTGGTGGCGGTGGTCCTGGCCTGCCAGAGCCTGCTGAGCTTCCAGTGCGACCTGGCGCTCGCCGGTGGAGTATCGGTGCGCGAGCCGCAGAAGGCGGGCTATCTGTTCCAGGAGGGGGGCATCCTGTCGCCCGACGGACGGTGCCGGCCGTTCGACGCGGCGGCGCGGGGCACCGTGCCGGGGAATGGCGTGGGGGTGGTGGTGCTCAAGCGCCTGGAGGACGCGTTGGTGGACGGCGACCGCATCCGGGCGGTGATCCGCGGCGCCGCGCTCAACAACGACGGCGCGGCCAAGGTCGGCTATACCGCCCCGGGGGTGGACGGCCAGGCCGAGGTGATCGCGCTGGCGCAGGCGGTGGCCGGGGTGCGGCCGAGCGACGTCACCTTCGTGGAGGCGCACGGCACCGCGACCCCCCTGGGCGACCCGATCGAGGTCCGCGCCCTGCACCGCGTCTTCCGGGAGGACGGCGCGGCGCCGGCCTCCTGCGCCCTGGGCGCGATCAAATCGAATCTGGGTCACCTCGACGCCGCGGCCGGCATCGCGGGCTTCATCAAGGCCGTGCTGGCGCTGGAGCACCGCGAGATCCCGCCCACCCTGCATTTCGAGCGCCCCAACCCGGCGCTGGAGCTCGACGGGGGGCCCTTCTACGTCAACGCGGCGCCGGTGCCGTGGCGGACCGATCGCCTCCCCCGGCGGGCCGGGGTGAGCTCGTTCGGCATCGGCGGCACCAACGCCCACGTGGTGCTGGAGGAGGCGCCGGCGCGCCCCGCTCCCCCGCCGGCGGAGCGCGCTCCGGAGCTGCTCCTGCTCTCGGCCCACACCCCGGCCGCCCTGGAGGCGGCGAGCACCCGTCTGGCGGCCCATCTGCGGAGCCAGCCGGATCTCGATCTCTCCGACGTCGCTTTCACCCTGCGGCTGGGGCGCCGCCAGCTCTCCCTGCGCCGGGCGCTGGTGGCCCGCGACGCAACGGAGGCCGCGGCGGCGCTGGAGGAGGCGAGCCCTGAGCGGGTGTGGACCGCCGAGGCCCCGGACGAGGCGCGCCGGGTGGCCTTCCTCTTCCCCGGTCAGGGGGCGCAGGAGGCCGGCATGGCGGCGGCGCTCTACGCCCGCGAGCCGGTCTTCCGCGCCGAGGTCGACGCCTGCTGCGAGCTGCTCGCCGGGCAGGGTCTGCCGGGCCTGCGCGATCTGCTCGCCGCTCCGGCCGACGACCGCGCCGCCGCGGCGCGGCTGGCGGCGACCGAGACCGCCCAGCCGGCTTTGTTCACGGTCGAATACGCCCTGGCGCGGCTGTGGATGTCCTGGGGGGTGCGGCCGGCGGCGCTGCTGGGCCACAGCCTCGGGGAGTATGTGGCGGCCTGCCTCGCCGGGGTGATGTCCCTCCCCGACGCGCTGGCCCTGGTGGCCGAGCGCGGGCGCCTGGCGGCGAAGCTGCCGCCGGGGGCGATGCTCTCGGTCTCCCTGGGCGAGGCGGAGCTGGCAGGTCTGTTGCCCGACGGGGTGGAGCTGGCGGCGCTGGCGGCGGTCAACGCTCCGGACCGCGCGGTGGCCGCGGGTCGGCCGGAGGCCATCGACCGGCTGGCCGAGATCCTCGCCGGCCGCGGCGTCGAGCACCGGCGCCTGCCGGTGGGCCATGCCTTCCACACCGCGGACGTGGAGGCGGTGCGGGAGGAGCTCGCGGCGGCGGTGGGGCGGCTCCGCCTGGCGCCGCCGGAGATCCCCTACCTGTCGAACGTCACCGGCACCTGGGCCGACGCCGGCCGCGCCACCGATCCGGCGGCCTGGGCCGAGCACCTGCGCCGGCCGGTGCGGTTCGCGGCCGGCGTGGCCGCGCTGCTGGCCGATCCCGGCCTGCTGCTCCTGGAGGTGGGGCCCGGGCAGACCCTCACCTCGCTCGCCCGCCGGCACCCGGCGGCCGCCGGGCGGACGGTCCTGCCGTCGCTGCCGGCGCGCGGCGCCTGGACCCCCGCCGACGCCTTCCTGCCCGGCACCCTGGGCCGGCTCTGGCTCGCCGGCGCCGAGATCGACTGGGCGGCGGTGCATCCCGGCCGGGGGCGGCGGGTGGCGCTGCCCTCCTACCCCTTCGAGCGCGTCCGCCACTGGATCGAGCCGGCCGCCGCGCCGGCCCCTCCCGCGGAGGCTTCAGCAACCATCGCCGCCGCGCTCTGGCGCCAGACGCCGCCGCTGCCGGCGCCCTCCCCCGGCCAACTGAATGGCGTCTGGCTGGTGCTCGCCGGCGCTTCGGCCTTGAGCGCGCGCCTGTCGCAGCGCCTGCACGCCGAGCGGCTGGAGGTGCTCTCGGCCGCGGCCGGCGGCGGCTTCTCCCAGGTGGGAGAGAGCGCCTTCACGGTGGACCCGGCGCGGCCCGAGGATCTCGGCCGGCTGCTGGACGCCCTGCCGCCGGACCGGCCGGTGCGAGTGGTGGCGCTCTGGGAGCTGGACGGCCTGCGGCCCCTGACGGCGGCCCTGCGCGAGCGACGGGTCCCGGTGGCGCGGCTCGACGTGGTGACCGAGGGGCGGGGCCTTCCCGGCTCCTCCTCAGCCACGCTCCAGGGGCTCTGCGAGGAGCTCGCCGTGGGGGAACCAACTTGGACCGTCCAGTGGCTCGACTTGGAGCCCGCGGACCCGGGGACCCGCGCCGAGCGCCTGGCGCTGGACCGGCTCTGGGCCGAGCTGGCCGCGCCGATCTCCGAGGGTGAGGCCGGAGCGGTCGCCTGGCGGGGCGGCGCCCGCTGGCAGCAGGCCTGGGAGGAGCTGAGCAAGCTAATCGATCCGACGGATCGGACGGATCCGTCGGATCGGTCGGATCTCTCCGCCACCACCGCCCGGCTGGAGGCCGAGCTCGAAAGCTCCCTCCCGAGCGCCGGGGAGCCCGACCTCGACCCGCTCTGCGCCGCCCACCTGGTGCGCTTCCTCGGCGAATGCGGCGTCGAGATGGCTCCCGGAACGGCGCTGCCGCTCACCGCGCTGCGCCGCAAGATCCGCCTGCTCCCCAAGTACGAGCGCCTGTTCCAGGCCGTGCTGCGCATGCTCGCTGAAGACGGCCTGCTGGCCGTGGAGGACGGCGAGGTGCGGCTCCTGCGCGCCGCCGATGGCGATCCCGAGAGCCTGGGCCGCCGGATCGTGGCCGCGGCGCCGCGGCTGGCCGGCCTGGTCGAGCTGATCGATCACTGCCTGCGCGGCTACCGGCGGGCCCTCTCCGGCGAGATCGAGGGGCTGGCCCTGCTCTATCCCGACGGCCGGCCCGAGATGCTCCAGCGGGCCATGCGCCTGCTGGGAGAACGGGAGCCGAGCGATCCGGCCGGGGCGGTGCTCGGCGAGATCCTCGGCACGGCCCTGGCGGGCCCGCCTCCCGGCGGCGGGCCCTGGCGCATCCTGGAGGTCGGGGCGGGCCAGGGGGTGCTCACCCGCGAGCTGCTGCCGCTGCTGCTGGAAGGCCGCGAGCTCGAATACTGGTTCACCGACCTCGGCCGCACCTTCGTGCTGCGCGCCGAGCGGGAGGCGGCGGAGGCCGGCCACGGCTTCCTGCGCTTCGGGGTGCTCGACGCCTCGCGCGATCCGGGGCCCCAAGGCTTCGCGCCGGGGAGCTTCCATGCCGTGCTGGCCGCCAACGTGGTGCACGCCACGCCGCGCATCGCCGAGACCCTGGGCCACCTGCGCTCCCTGCTCGCCCCCGGCGGCCTGCTCGCCCTGGTCGAGACGGTGCGCGGCCGGCGCTGGAGCGACCTGGTGTGGGGCCTCACCGACGGCTGGTGGCTGTTCGCGGACACCGACCTGCGCGCCACCTCGCCGCTGCTCGCCATCGCCGCCTGGGAGGGGGCGCTGGCGCGCGCCGGCTTCACGGGGGTGGAGGCCTGGCCTCGCGGCCCCCGGCTGCGGGCCGCGACCGACGGCGCGCTGCTGACCGCCCGGCGGCCGGCGGCGGCGCCCGCCACGGCGGGTCTGGCCCTCTGGATCGAGGGCGAGGGCTCCCCGGTGGAGGAGATCGCGGTGGCGCCCGGGACCGAGCTGCTCGTCCTCGGGTCCACGCGGCCGGGTAGCGGGCCCGCGCTGGCCGCGCGGGCCGCCGAGCTCTCCGAGCGGCACGGGCTGCCGGCTGTGGCCCTGGAGGCCGGCTCCCGGGAAGAGCTGGAGGCGGCGCTGCCGTGCCTGCTCCGCCATCGCGGCGGCCTCCCCCCCCGCCTCGCCGTGCGGCGGGCGGCGGCGAGGACGGCTCCGGTCACCACCGCCACCACCACCGCCGAGGCCCCGGCGGTCTCCGGCCACGAACGGCCGCGGCTGCGCAACCCCTTCGTGGCACCCCGCGACGGGGTGGAGCGGGAGATCGCCGCCATCTGGAGCCGCGCCTTGGGGCTCGCCGAGGTGGGCGTCCACGACAACTTTTTCGATCTCGGCGGCGACTCCCTGGCCGGGCTCCAGGTGATGCACGCCCTTAAAGGACGCTTCGACCTCGGGGGGCGCGCCGCCAGCCTGTTCGAGACGCCGACCGTCGCCGCGCTCGCCCGCTTCCTGGCCGCGGCCGGGGAGGGATCGGCGGCGCCGTCGCCGGAGGGCGGGGAGAGCGCCCTCGCCGACCGGAGCGCCCGCCGCGGCGCGTTGCGCCGGGAGCTCCAGAGCGCCCGCAGAAGGAGAGAAGGATGAGCCAAGGCAGTCCCATCCCGGCCCCCACCGACATCGCCATCATCGGCCTCGCCTGCCGCCTGCCGGGGGCGGACGGCCCCGAGCAGCTCTGGCGCAACCTGCGCGAGGGGGTCGAGTCGATCTCCTTCCTGACGGAGGAGGAGCTGCGCGAGGCCGGGGTGCCGCCGGCCGTCTCCGGCGCTCCCAACTACGTTCGGGCCCACGGCGTGCTGGAGGGGAGCGACCTGTTCGACGCCGGCTTCTTCGGCTACGCGCCGCGCGAGGCGGAGGTCATCGATCCCCAGCAGCGGCTGTTCCTGGAGTGCGCCTGGGAGGCCCTGGAGAGCGCCGGCTACGATCCGTCGCGCGCGCCGCGGGAGACCGGCGTGTTCGCCGGCGGCACCATGAGCGGCTACCTGCTGGCCCTCCACCCCCACCGCGACCGGCTGGAGGCGATCGGCATCGACACCAACCTGCTGGCGGTGGGCAACGACAAGGACTCGCTGGCGCCGCGCGTGGCCTACAAGCTCGACCTGCGCGGGCCCGCCGTGACCGTGCAGACCGCCTGCTCGACCTCGCTGGTGGCGGTCCACATGGCCTGCCAGAGCCTGCTCGCCGGCGAGACCGACCTGGCGCTGGCCGGCGCGGTGTCGGCCACGGTGCCGATGAAGAGCGGCTACCTCCACCAGGAGGGGGGAATCCTGTCGCCCGACGGCCACTGCCGCTCCTTCGACGCCCGCGCCGCCGGCACCGTGTTCGGCTGCGGGCTGGGGATCGTGGTGCTCAAGCGGCTGACCGACGCGCTGGCGGACGGCGACACCATCCAAGCGGTGATCAAGGGATCGGCGGTCAACAACGACGGCGCCTCCAAGGCCGGGTTCACCGCGCCCAGCGTGCCGGGCCAGGCCGAGGTGATCGCCGAGGCGCTGGCCAACGCCGGGCTGCCCGCCGGCGCCATCGGCATGCTGGAAGCTCATGGAACAGCTACGGCGCTGGGCGATCCGGTCGAGGTGGCGGCGCTCACCCGGGTCTTCCGCCGCGACACCCAGCGCGCCGGCTTCTGCGCCCTGGGCTCGATCAAGACCAACATCGGCCACCTGGAGGCGGCGGCGGGCATCGCCGGCCTGCTCAAGGCGGTGCTGGCGGTGCGCGAAGGGGAGATCCCGCCCAGCCTGCATTTCGAGCGGCCCAACCCCCAGATCGACTTCGAGGGCAGCCCGTTCTTCGTGCCCACCGGGACGGTCCCCTTCCCGCCGGGCCCGCGCCGCGCGGGAGTGAGCTCCTTCGGCTTCGGCGGCACCAACGCCCACGTGGTGGTCGAGGAGCCGCCCGCCCCCGAGCCGGCCGCGACGCCGCGACGCCCCTGGCAGCTCCTGGCGCTCTCGGCCCGCAGCGCCCCCGCGGTGGGCGAGGCCACGGCGCGGCTGGCCCGCCATTTCGCGGAGCACCCGGAGACCGCGCTCGCCGACGCCGCCTGGACCCTGCAGACCGGCCGCCAGCCCCTGGAGCACCGCCGCGCCCTGGCCTGCCGCACGGCCGCGGAGACGCGGGAGGGGCTGGCCGACCCCGGACGCCTGGCCGCCGGGGTCTTCGACGGCCGCGAGCGCCAGGTCTGCTTCCTCTTCCCCGGCCAGGGGGCCCAGCACCCGGGCATGGCGCGGGAGCTCTTCCGCGGCGAGCCGGCCTTCCGCGAGGAGATCGAGCGCTGCGCCGCCCTGTTCGCCGGCCATCTCGATCTGGACGTGGATCTCGCGACGGTGCTCGACCCCGGGCCGGACGCGCCGGCCGATCTCGCGGACCGCCTGGTGCGCACCGGGCTGGCCCAGCCGGCCCTGTTCGCGGTGGAGGTCGCCCTCACCCGCCTGCTGGCCTCCTGGGGGATCCGGCCGCGCGCCCTGCTCGGCCACAGCCTGGGCGAATACGTGGCCGCCCATCTCGCCGGCGTGCTCTCGCTTGAGGACGCGGTGGCTCTGGTAGCCGCCCGGGCGCGGCTGATGGCCGGCCTGCCGCCGGGGGACATGGTGGCGGTGCCGCTCGCCGAGACGGAGCTGGAGCCCCTGCTCGGCGCGGACCTGTCGATCGCGGCCGTACACGGGCCGGGCCTCTGCGTGGCCTCGGGGCCGCCCGCGGCCGTCGAGCGGCTGATGGCGGCGTTGGCGGAGCGCGGCGTGGAGGGGGGCAAGCTCCACATCTCCCACGCCTTCCATTCGGCCATGATGGACCCCATCCTGCCGGCCTTCGAGGCCGAGGTCCGCAAGGTCAGGCTCCAGGCGCCGCGCCTGCCGTTCGTCTCCAACGTCACCGGCCGGTGGATCACCGCCGCCGAGGCCACCGATCCCGCCTACTGGGCCCGCCAACTCCGCGCCACCGTGCGCCTGGGAGACGGCCTCGGCGCCCTGCTCGGCCGGCCGGGCGCGACGCTGCTGGAGGTGGGCCCGGCCCAGGCCCTATCCGGCGCCGCCCGCCAGCACCCGGCGCGCACGCCGGCGCACGCGATTCTCGCCACCCTTCCCCACCCCAAGGACCCGCGGGACGCGCAAGGCACGCTGCTCCAGGCCGTGGGCGGGCTGTGGGCCGCCGGGGTCGAGGTCGACTGGCCGGCGCTCCATGAGGGGGAGCGGCGGCGGCGCGTGCCCTTGCCCAGCTATCCGTTCGAGCGGCGGCGGTACTGGATCGACGTCTCCCGCCTCCCGAACGCCGCCGCGGCCGTGCCGGCCTCGTTGCCGGCCCCCGCTCCGGCTCCGGCCCCGACACCGGCCGCCTCGTACGTGGATACCCGCTACGCCGAAACATCGAGCGGCTACGTGGCGCCGGCCAACGAGATCGAGGAGATCCTGGCCGACATCTGGCAGATCCTGCTGGGGGTGGAGCGCGTGGGGTCGCGGGACAACTTCTTCCGCCTCAACGGCAACTCGCTGATCGCGCTCCAGGCGATCTCCCGTATCCAGGCGGTGTTCGGGGTCAAGCTCTCGGTGCGCTCGTTCTTCGAGCAGCCCACCGTGGCCGAGCTGGCGGCGCTGGTGGCCGCGCGCCAGCCGAGCCTGGAGGCGCTCACCGAGACGGCCCGCCTGCTGGCCGAGGTGCAGGCGGCCCTGCCGGCACCGGCACCGCCGCCGGCGGTCGAGGTTCCGCCTCCGGTCGCGGCCGGAGAGGGCGACGGCGAGGGGATGCGCTTCAGCCTGTTCTTCTTCTCGGGCAGCGAGGAGATGGTGCCGGGGGACAAATACCGGCTGATCGTGGAGAGCGCCCGCTTCGCCGACCGCCACGGCTTCACGGCGGTGTGGACGCCGGAGCGCCACTTCCACAGCTTCGGCGGCCTCTACCCCAACCCGGCGGTGCTCGCCTCGGCGCTGGCCATGGTCACCGAGCGGCTGGAGCTGCGCGCCGGCAGCGTGGTGCCCTCCCTGCACCACCCGGTGCGCCTGGCCGAGGACTGGTCGGTGGTGGACAACCTGTCGCACGGCCGGGTGGGGCTCTCCTTCGCCTCGGGGTTCCACCCCAACGACTTCGTCTTCGCGCCCGACGGCTTCGCCACCCGCCGCGAGGAGATGTGGGAGCGCATCGCGACCGTGCGCCGGCTCTGGCGGGGGGAGACGGTGAAAGTGCGCGGCGGCGCCGGCAACGAGATCGAGGTGGCCATCTTCCCCAAGCCGGCGCGGCGCGAGCTGCCGGTCTGGATCACCTGCTCGAACACCCAGGAGACCTTCGAGGAGGCGGGGCGGATCGGCGCCAACGTCCTCACCTCGCTGATCGGCCTCACCCTCGACAAGCTGGCCGAGCGCATCGGCCAGTACCGGGCGAGCCGCGCCCGCCACGGCCTCGACCCCGCCGCGGGCCAGGTGGCGGCGATGATCCACACCTACGTCGGGCCGGACCTCAAGACGGTCAAGGAGAAGGTGCGCGGGCCGTTCTGCGACTACCTGCGCTCCCACACCGCGCTGCTCACCTCGCTCGCCAAGAGCCTGCACAAGGGGTTCGCGGCCGACGCGATCGCGCCCGCCGACCTGGAGGAGCTGCTGGAGATGGAATTCGAGCGCTACTTCCAGCACGGCTCGCTGCTGGGCACACCCGAGAGCTGCCTGGCCATGGTCCGCCGCCTGCGCGAGATCGGGGTCGACGAGGTGGGCTGCCTGCTCGATTTCGGCGTCGATGTGCCTGCGGTGCTGGCCAGCCTCCAGCACCTCGACGAGCTGCGCCGGCTGTCGGCGCGCGAGGCGGTGCTCGCCGGCTGAGGCCGGGAGCGGAGAAAGGGCCCATGATCGAGCGCTCCATCGCCGACCTGTTCACGGAGCAGGCGCGCCGCCGGCCGGCGGCGCCGGCCCTCGATATGGGCGGCGGCCGGGAGCTGACCTACGGCGAGCTCGACCGCCTCTCCGCGCGGCTCGCCCGCCGTCTGGTGGCCCTGGGGGTGGGCCCGGGCGTGCGGGTCGCCTTCTCCCTGCGCCGGCCCGACGAGGTGGTGGCCGCCATGGTGGCCGTGGCGCGCGCCGGCGGCGCCTACGTGCCGGTCGATCCCTCCTATCCCGCCGAGCGGGCCGACTTCCTGCTGCGCGACTCCGGTGCTGCGGTGGTGCTGGGAGAGGACCTCGCATTCATCTCCGGCGGCGAATCCGGCGGCGAGGGCCCGCTCCCGGCCGCGGTCCCTCTGGAGAGCCTGGCCCTGGTGATCTACACCTCGGGCTCGACCGGCCGGCCGAAGGGGGTGGCCATCCCCCAGCGCGGCGTGCTGCGCCTGGTACGGGAGGCCGACTACGTCCAGCTCGGCGAGGACGACCGGGTGGCGATGGTCTCCAACGTCTCCTTCGACGCCGCCACCTGGGAGGTCTGGGGGGCCCTGCTCAACGGCGGCTGCCTGGTGGCGATCGAGCGCGAGTCGCTGCTGGCGCCGGCGCGGCTCGCGGCGGCCCTGCGCGATAGAAAGGTGAGCGCCCTGTTCCTCACCACGGCCCTGTTCAACCAGGTGGCCCGCGAGGTCCCGGAGGCCTTCGCGCCCCTGCGCTGCCTGCTCTTCGGCGGCGAGCGGGTGGACCCGGCCAGCGTGCGCCGGGTGCTCGCGGCCGGCCCGCCGGCGCGGCTGCTCCACGTCTACGGCCCCACCGAGAACAGCACGTTCTCCACCTGGGAGGAGGTGCGCGAGGTGGCGGCGGACGCGGCCACGGTGCCGATCGGCCGCGCCATCGCCAACACCCACGTCCGCGTGGTGGACGAGGAGCTGTGGATCGGCGGCGCCGGCCTCGCCTGGGGGTACTGGGACCGGCCGGACGTCACCGCCGAGCGGTTCGTCCCCGACCCCTGGGGAGCGCCCGGAGAGCGGCTCTACCGCAGCGGCGACCGCGTCCGGTTACTCCCCGGTGGGAGCCTGGAATTCCTCGGGCGGGTCGACCGCCAGGTCAAGATCCGCGGCTTCCGCATCGAGCCGGGGGAGGTCGAGGCGGCGCTGGCGCTGCACCCGGCGGTGCGCGACGCGGCGGTGGTTGCGGTAGCTGGATCCGACCGATCCGACGGATCCGACCGATCGGTCGGATCTCCAAGCGATCACCGGCTGGTGGCCTACGTGGTGGCCGAAGCCGGCGAATCGGTGAGCGGGGCGGCCCTGCGGGCCTTCCTGGCGGAGCGCCTGCCGGCCCAGCTGGTGCCGGCGGTGGTGGCCGTGCTCCCCCGCATGCCGCTCAACGCCAACGGCAAGGTGGACCGCGACGCGCTGCCGCCTCCGGAGCTGATCGAGGTGGAGCCGCTCTCGCTCCCGCAGGCCCCCTCGCCCGTTTTTTCGCCAGTAACGGAGCTGATCGCGGGCATCTGGGCGGCGCTGCTGGGCCGGCGGCGGGTGGAGCCGCACGAGGACTTCTTCGCCCTGGGCGGCCATTCGCTGCTGGCCACCCGCGCCATCACCCGGGTGCGGGAGAGCTGCGGCGTGGAGATCCCCCTGGAGGCGCTGTTCGAGGAGCCGACGGCGGCGGGGCTGGCGCGCCGGATCGAGCAGGCGGGCGGAGCCGACGACGCAGGGCCGATCGCCCCCGCCGGGCGCTCCGGCCCGCTCCCCCTGACCTTCGCCCAGGAACGGCTCTGGCTGCTCGACAAGGCGAGCCCGGGCTGCTGCGTTTATAACCTGCCTCTCCTGCTGCGGCTCGACGGCCCGCTCGTCCCCGCGGCCCTGGCCGCGGCGCTCGCTGAGGTGGAGCGGCGGCATGAGGGCCTGCGTACCACCTTCCCCGAGGTGGACGGCCGGCCGGTACAGGTGGTGGCGCTGCCGACGGCGCGGCCGCTGCCGGTGATTGATCTCACCGCCCTGCCGGCGGCGCGCCGGGAGGGGGAGCTGGCCCGGCGGGTGGCCGAAGAGGGGGAGCGCCCGTTCGACCTCCAGCGGGGGCCGCTGCTGCGCCTCCACCTATTCCGGCTCGGAGATGAGACAAGCGCCCTGCTGGCCGTGGCCCATCACATCGTGGCGGACGGCTGGTCGCTGGGCGTGCTCCAGCACGAGATCGCGGCGGTCTACGAGGCCGCGGTCGAGGGGAGGCCAGATCCGCTGGCGCCGCTCCCCCTCCAGGTTCCCGATCTGGCGTTCTGGGAACGCGGACGGCCGCTGGCCGCCGGCCTGGCGTTCTGGCGCGAGCGGCTGGCGGGGCTCCCCCGGCTGGAGCTCCCCGCCGACCGGCCGCGCCCCACCCTCCGCGGCGCGGCCGGGGCCACTCGCGAGGTGGGTCTGCCGCCGGCGCTGGGCGCGGCGGCCGGACGGCTGGCGCGGCGGGAGGGGGCGACCCTCTTCCTCACCCTGCTCGCCGCCTTCGCCGCCCTGCTCCATCGGTTGACGGGGAGCGCCGACCTGGCGGTGGGCACGCCGGTGGCCCAGCGCGACCGCGGCGAGCTCGAAGGGCTGATCGGCTTCCTGGTCAACACGCTGGTGGTGCGCCTCGACCTCGGCGGCGACCCCGGCTTCGGGGGGCTGCTGGCGCGGACGCGGGCCGCGGTGCTCGCCGCCCACGCCCGGCGCGAGGTGCCGTTCGAGCGGCTGGTGGCGGAGCTCCGCCCGGCCCGCCATCTGGACCAGATCCCGCTGGTGCAGGTGCTCTTCAGCCTCAACCCGCCGGTGCCCCTGGCCGTGGCCGCGGGGGTGCGCTTCCGGCTGGAGCGGCCGCGCACGGCCACCGCCAAGCTCGACCTCGCGCTGGAGGTGCTGGGCGAGGGGCCGGACCTGCGCGGCTTCTGGGAATTCCCCACCGCCCTGTTCGAGCCGGCCACCGTGGCCCGCTTCGCCGCCGGCTTCGCGGAGCTGCTGGCCGCGGCCGTGGCCGATCCCGCGCTCCCTCTCTCCCAGCTCGACCTGCTCGGCGCGGGCGCCCGCCACCAGGTGCTCCAGGAGTGGAACAACGCCGCCTCCGCCTTTCCGCGGGAGGCCACGGTGCCCGGCCTGTTCGCGGCGCGGGCGGTCCGCACGCCCGAAGCGCCGGCCGTCGAGGGTCCCGGCGGGATCCTCACCTACGGCGAGCTCGACCGCCGGGCTCGGCGTCTGGCGGGGCGCCTTCGCCAGATGGGGGTGGGGCCGGACGTCCGGGTGGGGGTCCGCCTGGAGCGCGGCGCCGAGATGATCGTGGCCTTCCTGGCCATCCTCCAGGCCGGCGGCGCCTACGTGCCGCTCGACCCCGGCTATCCCGAGGAGCGGCTGGCCTTCATGGCCGAGGACGCGGGGCTGCGCGTCCTGCTGACCTCTACGGAAACGGATGCCGGCCCGGTGGCGCCGCCGTCCGATCTCACGGCCGATCACCTAGCCTACGTGATCTACACCTCGGGCTCGACCGGCCGGCCCAAAGGGGTGGCGGTGACCCACCGCGCCGTGGTCCGCCTGGTGCGCGACACCAACTACGTCCAGCTTGACCCCAGCGACCGCGTGGCCCAGGCCTCCAACGCCTCCTTCGACGCCGCCACCTTCGAGATCTGGGGCGCCCTGCTCAACGGCGCCTGCCTGGTGATCCTCGACCGCGAGACCACCCTCGCGCCCGACCTCTTCGCCCGCGCCCTGGCCGAGCAACGGATCAGCGCCCTGTTCCTCACCACCGCCCTGTTCAACCTGCTGGCCAACGCCGATCCGGCTTGCTTCCGCACCCTCTCCCACCTGCTGTTCGGCGGCGAGGCGGTGGACCCCACGCGGGTGGCGGCGGTGCTGGCCGCCGGCCCTCCGGCGCGCCTGCTGCACGTCTACGGCCCCACCGAGAGCACCACCTTCGCCACCTGGCAGAGGCTCGACGCCGTGCCGCCGGGGGCCTGGAATCTCCCCATTGGCCGGCCGCTGGCCAACACTTGGGGTTACGTGCTCGACGCCGGGCTGGCGCCGGTCCCCATGGGAGTGACTGGAGAGCTCTATCTGGGCGGCGACGGCCTGGCGCGCGGCTATACCCGTCCGGACCTCACGGCTGAGCGATTCGTGCCGGACCCGTTCGGCATTGGAGAGCGCCTTTACCGGACCGGTGATCTCGTCCGGCAGCGGGGGGAAGGGACGATCGAGTTCCTGGGACGGCTCGACTCCCAGGTCAAGATCCGGGGCTTCCGCGTCGAGCCGGCGGAGATCGAGGCGGCCCTCGGCTCCCATCCGGAGGTGGCGGAGTGCGTGGTCCTGGCGCGCCGCGGGCTGGGAGGCGAGACCACCCTGGTCGCCTTCATCGGCGGCCGGACCGGCGCGCCCGCGCTGCGCGCCCATCTGAGCCGCCTCCTGCCGGACTTCATGGTGCCGGCCGCCTTCGCCGTCCTGCCGGAGCTGCCGAAGAACGCCAACGGCAAGATCGACCGCGCCGCGCTCCTGGAGCTGCCGGAGGAGCCCGCGGAGACGGAGGCTGATGCGCCGCGCAATCCCACCGAGGAGATCCTCTGCGGGCTGTGGGCGGAGCTGCTGGAGCGGCCGTCCGTGGGCATCCACGACGACTTCTTCGCCCTCGGCGGCCACTCGCTCCTCGGCACCCGGCTGATGGCCCGCGTGCGCCAGATCTTCGATCCCTCCTTGAGCCTGCGGACCCTGTTCGAGGAGCCCACGGTGGCGGCGCTCGCCGCCCATATCGAGGCGGCTGGCGGGGCCGGCGGCGCGATCCGGCCACAGCCGCTGCCACCGGACGGGCCGGAGACGGTCCATCCGCTGGCGCCGGCCCAGCGGCGGCTCTGGTTCCTCTCCCAACTCGCGCCGGGCGGCACCTTCCTCAACGTCCCCACGGCCCTGCGCCTGCTTGGGGCCCTGAAGGTCCCGGCCCTGGCCGCGGCGCTGGGCGAGATCGCCCGCCGCCACGAGCCGCTCCGCACCACCTTCGCCACCGTCGACGGGGAGCCGGTGCAGCGGATCTCTCCCGAAGCCGGATTGCCGCTGCCCGTGGTCGACCTCACCCATCTGCCGGACGAGGCCGGTCGCCTGGCCGCCGCGGTGGCGAATCAACCTTTCGACCTGGCGCAGGGGCCGGTGGCGCGGGCGTTCCTTCTCCGTCTCGCCCCGGAGGAGCACGTGCTCCTGCTGAACGTCCACCACCTGGCTTTCGACGGCTGGTCGATCGAGGTCTTCGACCGCGAGCTGGCGGCCCTCTATCCGAGCCTGCCGCCCCTGCCGCCGCTGCCCACGCGCTACGTGGAGATCGGCGCCGGGCAGCGGGCGGCGCTCGACGGGCCGGCGCTCGCTGGGCAGCGCGAATACTGGCGGCGCCAGCTCGCCGGCCTCCCCCGTCTGGAGCTGCCCACCGACCGCCCCCGGCCCGCCAAACCGAGCTTCCGGGGGGGCTTCCGCGAGGCCGCGCTGCCGCACGGTCTGGAGGCGCTCTGCCGGCGCCAGGGAGTGACGCCGTTCATGGCGCTGCTGGCCCTCTTCCAGGTCCTCCTCGCGCGGTGGACAGGGCAGACCGACTTCGCGGTGGGGGCCCCGATCTCCGGCCGCGGCTCCCCTGAGGCCGAGGGGCTGATCGGCTTCTTCGTCAACACCCTGGCGCTGCGCGCCGACCTCTCCGGCGAGCCCGGCCTGCCGGCGCTGCTCGCCCGCGTCCGGCAGGTCGCCCTGGGGGCTTACGCCCACCAGGATCTCCCCTTCGAGGCCCTGGTCGAGGACCTCCACCCGGGCCGGCAGGCCGGGGTCAATCCCCTCTTCGAGGTGGTGCTGAGTCTGGAGGAGGCGCGGCGCCCGCCCCGCCTGCCGGGCCTCGACGCCGCCCTCTTCCCCATCGCCCGGGACGTCGCCCACTTCGACCTCCTCCTCTTCGTCCGGCCCGGCCCGGACGGCTGGCGGGCGACCCTCAACCACCGCCTCGACCTGTTCGACGGCGTGACCGCCGAGCGGCTGCTCGACGGCTGGACGGTGCTGCTGGCCGCCGCCCTGGAGCACCCCGAGGCCCCCGTCCTCGACCTGCCGCTGCTCCGCCCGGCCGAGCGCCACCAGGCCGCCATCGAGTGGAACGACACCGCGGCGCCCGCCGATCTCGAGATCGACCGGTCGATCGCCCGCCAGGCGGCCCTCCGCCCCGAGGCCCTGGCCGTGGAGGGCGGCGGCCGGCGGCTCTCCTACGACGAGCTCGACCGCCGGGCCGGCCGCCTCGCCCGACGCCTGCTGGCCCTGGGGCTCCCTCCGGAGGCGATCGTCGCGCTCTGCCTGGAGCGCTCGCCGGAGCTGGCGGTGGGGGCGCTGGCGGCGCTGCGGGCCGGCTGCGTCTACCTGCCGCTCGACCCCGAGACGCCGGCCGAGCGGCTGGCCTGGCTCGTCCGCGACGCCGCGGCGCCGGTGGTCCTCACCGCCGCCCCCTGGAATCGCGCCTTCCTCGGCGGCGAGGCGCGCGTGTTGCGGCTGGACGAGGACGAAACGGCTGAAGAGACGGATGAAAATTCTGTAGGGGCGGCCCTGTGTGGCCGCCCTCCCACCCAGGGCGGCCACATAGGGCCGCCCCTACATGCCGTCTCCCCCCAGCAGCTCGCCTACGCGATCTACACCTCGGGCTCGACCGGCGAGCCCAAGCGGGCCGAGCTGTCCCACGGCGGGCTCGCCAATCTGGTCGCCTGGTACCTCGCGACGTGCCGGCCCGGACCCGGCGACCGGATCGGCCTGGTGGTGAATCCGGCCTTCGACGTCTCGGTGCTGGAGCTCTGGACGGCCCTGGCGGCGGGCGCCAGCCTCCACGCGCCGCCGCGCGCCGTGGTCGCCTCCCCCCGCGAGCTGCTGGGGTGGCTGGCGGCCGAAGGGATCACCCTCTGCTTCCTGCCCACGCCGCTCGCCGAGGCGGTGCTGGGGCTCGCGCCGCCCCCCGGGCTCGCCCTGCGCGGTCTGATGACCGGTGGCGACCGCCTGCGCCAGGGGCCTCCCCCGGGCTTCCCGGCCCCGCTGCTCAACCTCTACGGGCCGGCCGAGGCCACGGTGGGCGCCACCGCCGCTCGCGTCGACGCGGGGACGGCCTCGCCTCCCATCGGCCGGCCGCTCGCCAATTTCGACGTCCATCTGCTGGGGCCCGACCTGCGGCCGGTGCCTCCCGGAGCCGTGGGGGAGATCTGCCTGGGCGGTCCCGGCCTCGCCCGCGGCTATGGCGGGCGGCCGGACCTCACCGCCGAACGCTTCGTCCCCCACCCCGGCCCGGCGCCCGCGGGGGCCCGCCTCTACCGCACCGGCGACCTGGCCCGCTGGCGGCGCGACGGCGCCCTCGATTTCCTGGGCCGTGCCGATCATCAGGTGAAGATCCGCGGCGTGCGCGTCGAGCCCGGTGAGATCGAGGCGCGGCTCGCCGCCCACCCCGCGGTCGCCGGGGCGGCGGTGCTGGCCGTGGGCGAGGGGGCCGGCCGGCACCTAGTCGCCTTCGTCGTGCCGCGCCCGGACTCCGATCCTGGCGCCGAGATGACTCCGGCCAGCCTGCGCGCTCACCTGCGGCGCGGCCTGCCCGAGGCCATGGTGCCGGCGGCTCTCCACACCCTCGACGCCTGGCCCCTCACCCCCCGGGGCAAGCTCGACCGCGGCGCCCTGGCCGCCCTGGCGCTCGCCGAAACGTCCCTCGAGCTCCCGGACGAGCCGCCGCGCGGCGACCTGGAGCGGGAGATCGCGCGCCTGTGGTGCGAGGTGCTGCGCCGGCCGGCGGTCGGCCGCGACGAGAGCTTCTTCGATCTCGGGGGGCACTCGCTGTCCCTCGCCGCCGTCCAGGAGCGGCTGGAGGCGAGGCTCGGCCGGCGCGTGCCGCTGGTCGACCTCTTCGAGCACCCCACGGTGCGCGCCCTCGCCGCCCATCTCCAGGCGGAGGCGGCGGAGCCCGCTCCGGCCGCTGTAGCCGAGACCGCGCGCCGGGCCGGGCAGCAGCGCCAGGCCGCGGCCTGGAAGGAACGGACGCGGCAGGCGCGGGCGGCGGCCCCGCAACGGAAAGGATGAAATTGGAGGAAAAGCGCATGATGAGGATCGCGCTGGTCAACATGCCCTTCTCGGCGGTCGAGATCCCCTCGATCGCCTTGACCCAACTGCAGTCGATGGTGCGCCGCCGCTTCGGCTCCCGGGTGGAGGTCGAGGTCTGCTACGCGTCGCACGACTTCTGCCGAGCCCTGGGGGTCGAGGCCTACCGCAAGATCTGCGACGACGCCGCCCATTCGGGGCTCGGCGACTGGCTGTTCCGCCGCATCGCCTTCCCCGACGAGCCGGACAACACCGCCGAGTACCGGCAGCGCTATTTCCCCTTCCTGGAAGACGAGCGCCGCCGGATCCTGGACCGGGCCGTGGCCGCCGATTTCGCCGGCCTGCTCCGGCGGATGATCGACAGATACCGGCTGGCCGAGGCCGACCTGGTGGGCTTCACCTCGATGTTCACCCAGAACGTCGCCTCCTTCGCCCTCGCCCGCCTGCTCAAGGAGCGCAAGCCGGAGATCGTGACCGCCATGGGCGGCGCGAACTGCGAGTCGCCGATGGGCGAGGAGATCGCGCGCCACGTGCCGGCGATCGACTACGTCTTCTCGGGACCTGCCCTGCTCACCTTCCCCGAGCTGGTCCAGGCCCTGCTCGACGGCGACCGCTCCCGCGTCGCGCGCCTCGACGGCGTCCTCACCCGCGCCAACTGCCGGCGGAGATGGCCGGCCCAGGTCGCCCCCCTCGGCCCCGAGCTCGACATCAACGCCGAGGTGCCGCTCGACTACGTCCCGTTCCTCGACTCCTTCGCGGCCGCCTTCGCCGGCGGAGAGGTCGAGCCCATGCTGCTCTTCGAGACCTCGCGCGGCTGCTGGTGGGGGGAGCGCGCCCACTGCACCTTCTGCGGCCTCAACGGCTCGACGATGAAGTTCCGCTGGATGGACCCGCCGCTCGCCACCGCCCTGCTGCGCTCGCTCTTCTCCTACCTGCCGCGGGCGCGCCGCTTCAACTGCGTGGACAACATCATGCCCAAGGAGTACCCGCGCCAGGTGTTCGCCGAGCTGGCGCCGCCCCCTGAGGTCTCGATCTTCTACGAGGTGAAGGCCGACCTCACCGAAGGTGAGATCGCGCTGCTGGCCGCCGGCGGCGTCGACGCGGTCCAGCCCGGCATCGAGGCGCTCAACAGCTCGACCCTGGCGCTGATGCGCAAGGGGATGACGGCGGCGCGCAACGTCCGCTTCCTCACCCACTGCCTGGCCTACGACGTCCACCCCGCCTGGAACCTGCTGGTCGGCTTCCCCGGCGAGACCGAGGAGGTCTACAAGGGCTACGTCCGCGACCTGCCGCGGCTGGTCCACCTGCCTCCCCCCACGGGCGTATATCCGGTCCGCTTCGACCGCTACAGCCCCTACTTCACCGAGGCCGGCCGCTACGGGCTCGACCTCCATCCGCTCGACTTCTACTCCCTGGTCTACCCGTTCGACGCCCAGAGCCTGGCCAACCTCGCCTACTACTTCGCAGACCGCAACGTCACCGCCCCCTACTTCCTCGACGTGGCGCGCTGGATCGGGCGGCTGCGCCGACTCCAGGCCGCGTGGGTCGAGCCCTGGAAGGCGGGCCGCCCCCCTCAGCTCTGCTTCCAGCCGGAGGGGAGCACCACCGTGCTCGACACCCGCTCCGGCGCGCGGGTGACGCACGAGGTGGGGGACCTCGGCCGGCGGATTCTGACGGCGGCGGCGAATCCGGTGTCCGTGCAGGAATTGTCGGCCCTGTTGGGCGATCCGCCCGCGGACGAGCTGGCGGCCGAGCTCGGCCGGCTCGACGAGCAGGGGCTGCTCTTCCACGACCGCCAGCGGCTGATCGGCCTCGTGCTGCCGCGCGAGGCCCGCCCCGAGAAGCTGCTGCGGCGCTACGCGCCGCGGATGGCGGAGGTCTCGGCGGCCTGAGGGCCGGAGCGGCGCCATGCGGTTGCGCGATCTCTATCGCGGGCTCTCCTCCCTGTCGCCCGAGCAGCGGGCGCTCCTCGCCCGGAGGCTGGAGGCCAGCGGCCACGCCGGCGCCGAGCCGGCGCTGGTGCCCCGCCCCCGGCCGGAGGAGCCGGTGGCGGTGTCGCTGATGCAGCAGCGGCTCTGGCTGCTCGACCAGATGGAGCCCGGCAATCCGTTTTACAACCTGCCGCTGCTCTGCTTCGAGATCGACGGCCCGCTCGACCCGGCCCTGCTCGCCCGCTGCTTCGCGGCGATCGAGCGGCGCCACGAGGCGCTGCGCACGGTCTTCCGCTACGCCGGAGACCAGCCGGTGCAGGTGGTCCTGCCCGGCCCGGTGCGGCGCCTGGAGACGGTCGATCTCTCGGGGCTCCCCCCGGAGGCGGCGGGCGCCGAGGCCCGGGCCCTCGCCCGCGCCGAGGCGCGCCGCACCTTCGACCTCGCCGCCGGCCCGCTCTGGCGCACCACCCTGCTGCGGCTGGCCGCGGACCGGTGCTGGATGATGATCGCCCTCCACCACATCGCGGCCGACGCCTGGTCGCTCGGCGTGCTCTACCGCGAGCTCACGGCCCTGTACGAGGCCGCCGCCGCGGGGCGGCCCCTGGCCGCGGCCCTGCCGCCGCTGCCCGTACAGTTCCCCGACTTCGCGCTCTGGCAGCGCGGCCGGCTGCGGGGCGAATACCTTGAAGAGGAGATCGCCTTCTGGCGCGGCCAGCTCGCCGGCGCCCCCGGCCGGCTGGAGCTGCCCACCGACCGGCCCCACCCGGCGGCGCGCAGCTACCGCGGCGAGCGCCAGACCGCCGCCGTCCCCGCCGCGCTCCCCGAGGCCCTCCACCGCCTCACCCAAGAGGCGGGCGCCAGCCTCTACATGGTGCTCCTGGCCGCCTGGGGCATCCTGCTCCACCGCTACACCGGCCAGGAGGACTTCCTGATCGCCTCGCCCGTCGCCAGCCGCAACCGCCTGGAGATCGAGGGGCTGATCGGCTTCTTCGTCAACACCGTGCTCCACCGCCTGCGCTTCGACGGCGGCCCCACGGTGCGGGAGCTGCTGGCGCGGGTGCGCGACGTGGTGCTGGAGGTCTACGAGCACCAGGAGTTGCCGTTCGACCGCCTGGTGGAGGCTCTGGCACCGCGCCGCGACCCCCGCTACGGGACGCTCTACCAGTCCATCGTGTCGCTGCAGAACACCCCCACCCCGGACCTGGAGCTGGCCGGGCTGACGGTGCGCCCGCGGGGGATCGACAGCGGCACCTGCCAGACCGACCTGATCCTCTTCGCCGGCCTGGAGCGTGGCCGCCTGGGCGCCATCCAGATCGAGTACGCCACCGATCTGTTCGACGCCGCCACCATCGGCCGGCTGCAGGAGCATTTCCTCACCCTGCTCGCCGCCGCGGCCGGCGACCCGCAACGGCGGATCTCGGACCTGCCGCTGCTCACCCCGGCCGAGCGCCGCCAGATCGCCGCCTGGGCGGGCCCGTACGCGGACGCCCCCCTCGCCTCCGATCTCCCTCTCCACCGGCTGTTCGAGCTCCAGGCCGCCCGCACGCCCGCGGCGACCGCCCTGGTCCACGGGGCGGGCCGGCTCACCTACGGCGAGCTGGAGCGCCGGGCCAACCGCCTGGCGCACCGCCTGCGCGCCCTGGGGGTGGGGCCGGAGTCGCGGGTGGGCCTCTGCCTCGAGCGCTCCCTGGAGCTGCCCGTGGCCCTCCTCGCCATCCTCAAGGCCGGCGGCGCCTACGTGCCGCTCGACCCGGAGCACCCGGCCGCGCGCCTGCGTTTCGTGCTGGAGGACGCCGGCGTCGCTGTGCTGGTCACCCGCGGCGAGCTCCTCGACCGCCTGCCGGAGGTCCCCGTCCGGCGGCTCCTGCTCGACGAGGCGGAGCTGGCGGGCGAGCCGGACACGCCGCCGGACGGGCCCGGCGACGCCGGCTGCCTGGCCTACGTGATCTACACCTCGGGCTCGACCGGCACCCCGAAGGGGGCTGGGATCACCCACGGCAACGCCACCAGCCTGCTCGCCGCCGCCCGCGAGGCCGTCCCCTGCGGCCCTGACGACGTCTGGTCGATCTTCCACTCCTTCGCCTTCGACTACTCGGTCTGGGAGCTGTGGGGGGCGCTGCTCCACGGCGGCGCCGCGGTGGTCGTGCCGCAGGAGGTGACGCGCTCGCCCGAGGCCTTCCTGGAGCTGCTCGCCGCGGCGGGCGTGACCTGCCTGTGCCAGACCCCCTCGGCCTTCTGCCAGCTGCTGCGCGCCCTGGAAGCCGACCCGCGCCCGCTCGCCCTGCGCGCCCTGATGCTCGCCGCCGAGACGCTGGAGGCGGCCATCCTGGCGCCGTGGTTTGCCCTGCCGGCCGCCGCGGGCGTGCGGGTGCTCAACCTGTACGGCATCACCGAGACCACGGTCCTCATCAGCCATCGCGAGATGACCCCGGCCGACCTCGCGCTGCCGCGCAGCCGCATCGGCCGCCCCTTCTCCCCCTTCTCCCTCCACCTGGTCGACCGCTGCTTCGAGCCGGTGCCGGCCGGCGTGATGGGCGAGATCGCGGTCGGGGGAGCGGGCGTCGGCCGCGGCTACCTCGGCCGGCCGGAGCTCACCGCCGCGCGCTTCGTCCCCGACCCCTTCGCCGCGGCGCCCGGCGCGCGCCTCTACCGCACGGGCGACCTGGCGCGGCGCCTGCCGGACGGCGACGTCGAATTCCTCGGCCGCGGCGACCACCAGGTCAAGGTTCGCGGCCTGCGCATCGAGCTGGGGGAGATCGAGGCGGCGCTGGCCCGGCAGCCCGGGGTGCGCGAGGCGGTGGTGGTGGCGAGATCGGACCGATCCGACGGATCCGACGGATCGGTCGGATCTCTGGTGGCCTACCTCACCGGCGCCCCAGCCCCCTTCCACGAGCTGCGCGCCGGGCTGCGCGCCGAGCTGCCCGACTACATGATGCCGGCGGCCTTCGTGCTCCTTGAAAACCTGCCGCTCACCGCCAACGGCAAGGTCGACCGCCGGGCCCTGCCGGAGCCCGAGCGGCTGCGGCCGGAGCTGGCGGAGGAGTACCTGGCGCCCCGCACCCCCACCGAGGAGCTGCTGGCCGAGATCTGGCGGGAGCTGCTGCCCGTCGATCGGGTGGGGGCGCTCGACGACTTCTTCGCGCTCGGCGGCCACTCCCTGCTCGCCGCGCGCCTGGCCTCGCGCCTGCGCGAGCGGCTGCGGCTGGAGGTCTCCGCCCAGGTGATCTTCCAGAGCCCCACCCTCGCCGCCCTCGCGGGCTCCCTCGACCAGATGCGCGCCGCGGAGCCGCCGGCCGCGGCGCCGGCCCTGGTGGCGACGCCCCGCCGGGTCCGCGCGGGCCGCACCGGCGCCTGACCCCAGGAACAGAAACGACATTATGCTGAACGACTCCGAGATCTACATCGCTCCCGTCTCCTTCGGGCAACGGCGCCTCTGGCTGAACGACTGCATCGATCCCGGCCGGCCGACCTACAACGTGCCGGTGGCGTTGCGCGTCTCCGGCCCCTTGCGCCCCGACCTGCTGCGCGCCGCGCTGGCGACGCTCACCGACCGTCACGAGACGCTCCGCACCGCCTTCGGCGTCGAGGACGGCGAGCCCGTGCAGCTCATCTCCGCCGCGCTCGACCCGGCCTTCGCCGTGGTCGATCTGAGCGGCCTGCCCGCCGGCCGGCGCGCGGCGGAGGCCGGGCGCGGCCTGGCCCTGGAGGCGGAGCGCCCGTTCGACCTCACGCGCCCGCCGCTCCTGCGCACCACCCTCCTCGCCCTCGGCCCGGACGACCACCGGCTGCTCCTGAGCCTGCACCACATCGTCACCGACGGCTGGTCGTTAGGGGTCCTGGTGCGCGAGCTGCTCGCCCTCTACGCGGCGGGGGCGGAGGGGCGGCCGGCCCTCCTTCCGGAGCTGCCCATCCAGTACGCCGACTTCGCCGCCTGGCAACGCCAGCTCCTCCAGGGGGAGACCCTGGCGGTCAAGCTCCGCCCCTGGCGCCGCCGCCTGGAAGGCGCGCCCGAGGTGCTGGAGCTGCCCGCCGACCACCCCCGCCCGCGCGGCGGCGCGGCCCAAGCCGGAGCGACCGTCCCCTTCGCGCTCGACCGGCCGGCGCTGGCCGCCCTCCGCGACCTCGCCCGCGCGGGCGGCGCCACGACCTTCATGGCCGTGCTCGCCGGCTACCAGGCCCTGCTCGCGCGTTGGACCGGCCACCACGACCTGGTGGTCGGCGTGCCGGTGGCCAACCGCAACCGGCTGGAGACGGAGAACGTCGCCGGCTTCTTCGCCAACACCCTGGCGTTGCGCGGCGACCTCGGCGGCGATCCCGCCTTCCGGCAGATCCTCGCCCGCGCCCGCGAGGTCGCGGTGGAGGCCTTCGCCCACGAGGACCTGCCGCTCGAGCTGTTGATCGACGAGCTGCGGCCGGAGCAGCGGCTGCACCTGCCCTCCCATTTCCAGGTGGCGCTCGGCTTCCAGCAGCCGGCCGTGCCGGAGATGGCCGCCGCCGGCCTCGTGCTGTGCCCGCTGGAGCTCCACTCGCAGACCGCCAAGTTCGACCTCAGCCTCCAGCTCTCCGAGCTGCCCGACCGCCTGACGGGCTTCTGGGAGCTCGACGCCGCCCGCTTCGAGCGCGCCACCGTGCAGCGCCTCTCCGGCCATCTCGCCCGCCTGTTCGCGGAGGTCGTCGCCGATCCCGACCGGCCGCTCTCCGCGCTGGGGCTGCTCGCTCCCGCCGAGCGCCACCAGTTGCTGGTGGAGCACAACGACGCCGCCACCGCCTACCCCCGCGAGGCCACCCTGCCCGGCCTGTTCGCGGAGCAGGCGGCCCGCACGCCGGACGCGCCGGCGGTCGCCTCCGCCGCCGGGGCGCTCACCTACCGCCAGCTCGCCCGCCGGGCCGCGGCGATCGCCCGGCGGCTGCGGGCGCTCGGCGTGGGCCCCGACGACCGGGTGGGGGTCCGCCTCCAGCGCGGCGCGGACCAGGTGGCGACCTTCCTCGGCATCCTCCAGGCCGGCGGCGCCTACGTGCCGCTCGACCCCGGCTATCCCGAGGAGCGGCTGGCCTTCATGGCCGAGGACGCCGGCCTGCGAGCCCTCCTCACCACGGTCGAGGAGGAGATCGAGGAGGAGGAGGCCGCCCGACAAGCGCCGCCGTCCGATCTCACGGCCGATCACCTCGCCTACGTGATCTACACCTCGGGCTCCACCGGCCGGCCCAAAGGGGCGGCCGTGACCCACCGCGCCGTGGTCCGCCTGGTGCGCGACACCAACTACGTCCAGCTCACTCCGGGCGACCGTGTGGCCCAGGCCTCCAACGCCTCCTTCGACGCCGCCACCTTCGAGATCTGGGGCGCCCTGCTCAACGGCGCCTGCCTGGTGATCCTCGACCGCGAGACCACCCTCGCGCCCGATCTCTTCGCCCGCGCTCTCGTCGAGCAGCGGATCAGCGTCCTATTCCTCACCACGGCCCTGTTCAACCTGCTGGCCAACGCCGATCCGGCCTGCTTCCGCACCCTCTCCCACCTGTTGGTCGGCGGCGAGGCGTTGGACCCCACGCGGGTGGCGGCGGTGCTGGCCGCCGGCCCTCCGGCGCGCCTGCTGAATGTCTACGGCCCCACCGAGAGCACCACCTTCGCCACCTGGCAGAGGGTCGACGCCGTGCCGCCGGACGCCTGGAGCCTCCCCATCGGCCGGCCGCTGGCCAACACCCGGGCCCTGCTGCTCGACGCCGGCTTCCAGCCGGTGCCGATCGGCGCCCACGGCGAGGTCTTCCTGGGGGGCGACGGCCTGGCGCGGGCCTACTTCGGCAGCCCCGGCCTCACCGCCGAGCGCTTCGTGCCCGACCCCCGCGGCGCCGGCGAGCGCCTCTACCGCACCGGCGACCTCGCCCGGCAGCGCGCTGACGGAGCGATCGAATTCCTGGGCCGGCTCGACTCGCAGGTCAAGATCCGGGGCTTCCGCATCGAGCCGGCGGAGGTCGAGGCGGCGCTCGGCACCCATCCGGCGGTGGCCGAATGCATCGTGGTGCCATGGCGCGGGGCCGAGGGGGTGGGGCTCACCCTGACGGCCTACCTGGTGCGGCGGCCGGGGGCGACGCTCACCCCCCGGCAGATGCGCGACCACCTCAAGGCCCGGCTCCCCGAATACATGATCCCGTCGGCCTTCGTCGAGCTCGCGGCCCTCCCCCGCACCCCCAACGGCAAGGTCGACCGCGCCGCCCTGCCCGAGCCCGGCGGCCGGGCCGAGACGGCCTTCGTGGCGCCGCGGACGCCGGTCGAGGAGGTGCTCGCCGGCCTCTGGGCCTCCTGGCTGGGCGCCGAACGGATCGGCGCCCACGACAACTTCTTCGATCTCGGGGGCAATTCGCTCACCGCCACGTCGCTCACCGCGCAGGCGCGCGCCGCCTTCGAGGTCGAGATCCCGACCCGCGCCCTGTTCGAGTCGCCCACCCTCGCCGGGCTGGCAGAGCGGATCGAGGAGCTGATCGCCACCGCCGCCGGGCTCCGGCTGCCGCCCATCGTGCCGGTGCACGATCTCCGCGAGGGCGACGGCGAGGTGCCGCTCTCCTTCGCCCAGCAGCGGCTCTGGTTTGTCGACGAGATGTCGCGCGGCGCCAGCCCCTTCTACAACATCGCCGGCGCCCTCGACCTCACCGGCGCGCTGGACGCCGGCGCGCTCGCCGCCGCCCTATCGGAGATCGTGCGCCGCCACGAGGCCCTGCGCACCAGCTTCCGCCCCGGCGCCGGCGGCCCGCCGGTCCAGATCGTCCATCCGCCGCGGCCGCTCCCCCTTCAGATCGTCGACCTGGGCGGCCTGCCCTGGGAGCGCCGCGAGGCCGAGAGCCTGGCGCTGTTGGGGGATGAGGCCCGGCGCCCCTTCGACCTGCGGGTGGCCCCGCTGCTGCGCACCCTCCTGCTGCGCCTCGACGGCGAGCGCCACCGGCTGTCGTTCGTCATGCACCACATCGTCTCGGACGGCTGGTCGCTCGACGTCTTCCTGCGCGAAATGTTCCAGCTCTACGCCGCCTTCGCCGAGCGCGCCCCGTCGCCGTACCCTGAGCTGCCGGTCCAGTACGCCGACTTCGCCCTCTGGCAGCGGCGGTGGCTGGCGGGCGAGGGGCTGGCGCCCCAGCTCGACTACTGGCGCGAGCAGCTCGCCGGGGCGCCGCTGGTGCTGGAGCTCCCCACCGACCGCCCGCGGCCGCCCGTCGAGCGCTTCGCCGGCGGCACCGTCCCGGTGGCGCTGCCGGAGGGAGCCATCGAGCGCCTCCAGGCCCTGTCGCGCACCCACCGGGCCACGCTCTTCATGACCCTGCTCGCCGCCTGGGGCGCCTTCCTCTCCCATCTCACGGGGCAGCGCGACCTGCTGATCGGCTCGCCCAGCGCCAACCGCAACCGCGACGAGATCGCGGACCTGATCGGCTTCTTCGTCAACCTGCTGGTGCTGCGGACCGACCTCGCGGGCGACCCCGGCTTCGCCGCCCTGCTCGTCCGGACGCGCGAGACGGCGCTGGGCGCCTATACCCACCAGGACCTCCCCTTCGAGCGCCTGGTCGAGGAGCTGCGGCCGGCCCGCGACATCTCGCGCCATCCGCTCTTCCAGGTCTCCTTCTCGCTCACCAGCCTGGGGTGGACCCGCCTGGAGATGCCCGGCCTCGGGGCCGGCTTCGTCGATTCCGGATCGCCCACCGAGCTGTTCGACCTCACCCTGCGGGTGACCGAGTCCAGCCAGGGGTGGGACTTGCGGCTGAGCTACAACGCCGACTTGTTCGAGCCCGTTACGGCCGCGCGCCTGGCGCGCCAGCTCGCGGAGCTGGTGGCCCAGGTGCTCGACGACCCCGAGCGGCCCATCTCCAGCCTCCCCCTGCTTGGCGAGGCGGAGAGCCGCGAAATCCTCGCCGTCCCGATGGAGACCGGCGCGCCGCCGCCGCCGGCCGCTCTCCCGGCCAATCTTCTGGCCCATCTCGAGGTCCGCTTCCCCCTCCACACCTACGAGCGGGCGGTGGCCGAGCTGTGGGCCGACCTCCTGGGCCTGGAGCCCGGGGAGGTGGGGCCGGAGGCCAACTTCTTCGAGCTGGGCGGCCACTCCATGCTGCTCCAGGTGGTGCGGGTGAGGCTCCAGGAGGCCTTCGGGCTGGAGATCGCCATCGTCGACCTGTTCAACCACCCGACGGTCCACACCCTGGGGCTCCACCTACGGAACCTTCACGCCGGTATCTCCCCCGTCCCGACGGAGGCCGCTCCGGCGCTGGAGGCCGAGACCGTGGAGGAGACCGGCGAGGAGATCGCCATCGTGGGCCTCTCCGGCCGCTTCCCCGGGGCCCGCGACGCCGCCGAGCTCTGGCGGGCCCTGAGCGACGGCCGCGAGTCGATCTCGTTCTTCTCCGCGGAAGGCTGGACGCCGCCGGCCGGCAGCCCCAGCCATCGGGTGCCGGCGGGCGGCGCCATCGCGGGGCCGGACCTCTGGGACGCCGACTTCTTCGGCTACAGCCCGCGCGAGGCCGAGCTCATGGACCCCCAGCAGCGGCTCTTCCTGGAGCACGCCTGGCTGGCCCTGGAGGACGCCGGCCGCGACCCCGAGCGGCACGCCGGCCCGGTCGGCGTCTTCGGCGGCGTGGGCAAGGGCGACTACCTGCTGCGCGCCGCGGCGGCCGGCGTGATGGACGATCCGGTGGGGAGCCAGCTCGCCTCGCTGGGCTGCGACCGCGACTTCGTGACCACCCGGGTCTCCTACAAGCTGGGCCTGGAGGGGCCCAGCCTCAACGTGCAGACCGCCTGCTCGACCGGCCTGGTGGCCGTCCACCTCGCCTGCCGCAGCCTGCTCGCCGGCGAGTGCGACCTGGCGCTGGCCGGCGCCGCCTCGGTCACCGCCTACCAGGGCCAGGGCTACGTCTACCGTGAGGGGGGCGTGCTCTCGCCGGACGGCCACTGCCGGCCCTTCGACGCTGGCGCCGCCGGCTCGGTGGACAGCGACGGCGTGGGCGTGGTGGCCCTCAAGCGCCTGCGCGACGCTCGCGCCGGCGGCGACACCATCCGGGCGGTGATTCGCGCCTCCGGCATCAACAACGACGGCGGCGCCCGGGTCGGCTTCACCGCCCCCCGGGTGGCCACCCAGGCCCGGCTGATCCGCTCGGTGCTGGAGCGGGCACGGCTCACCGCCGGCCAGATCGGCTTCCTAGAGGCCCACGGCACCGCCACGCCGCTGGGCGATCCCATCGAGGTGGAGGCGCTGACCGAGGCCTTCCGCGCCACCACCGCCGACGCCGGCTACTGCGCCCTGGGCTCGATCAAGAGCAACCTCGGCCACGCCAACGCCGCGGCCGGCGTCGCCGGCCTGCTCAAGGTGGTGCTGGCCCTGGAGCACCGCCAGATCCCCCCCTCGCTGCATTTCGAGCGCCCCAACCCGGCGATCCGCCTGGAGGGGAGCCCGTTCTTCGTCAACACCACCCTGCGGCCGTGGGAGCCGCGCGGCGGCAAACGGCGCGCGGGGGTGAGCTCGTTCGGCATGGGCGGCACCAACGTCCACGCCGTGATCGAGGAGGCGCCGCCCGCGCCCGCCCCCGAGCCCCCCACCCGCCCCTGGCAGCTCCTGGTCCTCTCGGCCCGCACCCCGGCCGCCCTGGACGAGGCCACGCGGCGCCTGGCCGCCCATCTCGCCCGCCATCCCAACCTTCCTTTGGCGGACGTGGCCTTCACCCTCCAGAACGGGCGGCGGGCCTTCGAGCACCGCCGGGCCGTGCTGGCCCGCGACCCCGACGAGGCCGTGACCGCCCTGGAGGCGCTCGACCCCGAGCGCACCGCCGCCGGCCGGGCCGCGCGGCGCGGCGCTCCCGTGGCCTTCCTGCTCCCGGGCCAGGGGGCGCAGGAGCCCGGCATGGCGGCCGGGCTCTACCGCGACGAGCCCCTCTTCCGCGCCGAGCTCGACCGCGCCGCCGCGCCCTTCCAGCCCCACCTCGGCTTCGACCTGCGGGAGGTGCTGGTCTCCGCGGACCCCGGCCGGCTGCCCCCCCGCGCCGCCGACCTCTCCCGCACCGAGATCGCCCAGCCGGCCCTCTTCGCCGTGGAGCACGCCCTGGCCCGCACCTGGATGGCCTGGGGCGTGGTGCCCAAGGCCCTGCTCGGCCACAGCCTGGGCGAGTACGTGGCGGCCTGCCTGGCCGGCGTCCTCTCGCTCGACGACGCGGCGGCCCTGGTGGCGGCGCGCGGCCGCCTCCTCCAGCGGCTCCCGCCGGGCGCCATGCTGGCCGTGCCGCTGCCCCCCGAGGAAGTGGAGCCCCTGCTCGGCGGCGGGCTGGCCGTCGCCGCCGTCAACGCACCGGCGCGCACGGTGGTCTCAGGTCCGGTGGACTCCATCGCGGACCTGGAGGAGCTCTTGGCCGGCCGCGGCGTCACCGGCCGGCGGCTCGCCACCTCGCACGCCTTCCATTCCCCCATGATGGAGCCGGTGCTGCCGCTCTTCGCCGCCGAGGTGCGAAAGGCGCGGCTCTCGCCGCCGGCCCTCCCCTACCTGTCGAACCTGACCGGCACCTGGATCAAGCCTGAGGAGGCGACCGATCCCGACTACTGGGTCCGCCACCTGCGCGAGACCGTGCGCTTCGCCTCAGGCCTCGCCGAGCTCCTCGCCGATCCCAACCTGGTGCTGCTGGAGGCCGGCCCCGGCCGCGCCCTCGCCGGCGCCGCCCGCCAGGTGCTGCCGGGCGTGCCGGCCCGGCAGGGGGGCACCCTGGTGGCCCTGCCGTCGCTCCCCTCCACCCCGGACGCGCCCGAGGGCGCCTTCGCCCTGCTCACCCTGGGCCGGCTCTGGGCGGCCGGGGTCGAGATCGACTGGCCCGCGCTCCACGCCGGCACCCGCCGCGCGCGCGTGCCGCTGCCCACCTACCCGTTCGAGCGGCGGCGCTTCTGGATCGACCTCCCGCGGGAGAGCGAGCAGCGGCCGGTCCAGCCGGCCGGCGCTTCTTTCGCCGAGCCCGCCGCGCCCATCGAGCCCGGCGGGCCGCTCCCGGCGGAGCCGGTGGTCCTGCGACAGCTCGCCGGGATCTGGCGCGACCTGCTGCACGTCGACGAGGTCGGCCCCGGCTCCGACTTCTTCGCCCTGGGCGGCGACTCGCTGCTCGCCATCGGCCTCGCCAGCCGGCTCCGCGAGGATTTCGGGATCGAGATCCCGGTGCGCGAGCTGCTGGTGCGGCCCCGCCTCGCGCAGTTGGCGGCGGCGGTGGACGAGGCCCTGGCGCGCCGGCCCGGCGCCCTCCCCCACACCCTGGTGACGCTCCAGGAGGGGCGGCCCGGCCGGCTGCCGTTCTTCGCCGTCCATCCCTCCGGCGGCAACGTGGTGTGCTACCGGCCGCTGGTGGGCCGGCTCGATCCCGACCGGCCGCTCTACGCCCTCCAGGCCCCCGGGCTGGAAGGCGAGCAGGAGCCCTTCCTCCACGTCGCGGACCTCGCCGCCCACCACGTGGCGACCGTGCGGCAAGCCCAGCCCGCGGGCCCGTATGTGATCGGCGGCTGGTCGTCGGGCGGCATGGTGGCCTTCGAGATGGCGCGCCAGCTCGAGCAGCAGGGCGATCACACGGTCGTCGTCCTGTTCGACACCATCGTCCCCGCCGAGGGGGAGGCGATGGACGACCTCGACCTGCTGCTCTGGAAGGCGCGGGCCCTCGGGGTGCCGCTCACCGCCGAGGACCTCGACGGCCATGACGGCTTCCGCCTCCGACTCTCGGCGCTGCTCGCCCGCGCCGGCGAGGGCCTGCCGCCGGCGGAGGCCGCGGCCCAGCGGCGCCTGCTCGCCGCCGAGCTCTCCTCGCTCGCCGGCTTCTTCCGCTACCGTCCCCAGCCGCTCGCGACGGGCGCCCTGCTGGCCTTCCGGGCCACCGGCCACCACACCCCGGACGGCGTCTCCCGGGAGATCCCGTTCGCCACCGTCGACGTCGTCACCACCTGGCGGCGTCTCACCGCCGGCCCGTTCACCGTGCACGAGGTCGCCGCCGATCACGCCAACCTGCTGCAGGAGCCCTGGGTAGGCGAGGTCGCCGCGCTCCTCGACCGCCACCTGGAGGAGCTGGAGGCGCCGGTCGCGGAGGTTGCTGGAGGCCTGCTATCATGAACGGGGCAGACACCAGGAGGACTGATGGCCGCTCATGCAGTAACGCTTCGACTCCCGGCTTCCCTCTACGACCGCTTTTCGAGCCGGGCCGAACGGGCTCAGCGGAGCTTGGAAGCAGAGCTTCTGGAGGCGGTGGCCACGATCGCGGCGGAGGAGGAAGAGTCCTCTCGCGAAGTGACCGAGTCGGTGGCGGCTCTCGAGCTTTTGAGCGACGCGGAGCTCTGGCGTGCCGCCCGAGCTCCTCTCGCCGAGGCTGACCGGTCACGGCTCGAAACGCTCAATCTCAAACAGCAGAAAGAGAACCTGACGCCGGCTGAGCAGGAGACCCTGGAAAGGCTGCTTCGCCAATACGACCGGGCTGTTCTGTTGCGCGCAGAAGCGGCACGGCTCCTCAAGGAACGCGGTCATGACGTTTCCGGTCTTTTGACCGCGAGATGACCTCCTGTGGACCGATTCAGGGGCACGAATCGTCGGTAAGACGGCGATCGGCCGAGCGACGGTCCTGGCTCTCCACCTCAACCGGCCTCTCCTGGTCGCGGCCCGCGAGGAGGGATTCCGCCGCTTCCCGCGCGGCGGGATAGCCGCCCGGACCGGTCTCCGCCGCGCTGACCCAGGCGAATTCGATCAGGTCGTCCACCTGCTCTTCGGCCCGCGAGCGGTGGAAATGATCGGCGCGAATCCGTTCGAAAGCCTCGTCCCGCAGGGCTCTCAGCCGTCTCCGCATTCCCTCTTCGCCCCGCCTTGCCACCACGGCGGAATCCTTGCCGTCGGGGACGCGGAGAACGATCTTGTTGGCGACCGACGTGTCGCTCGCCGGTTTGAGCTCGTCGGGGTTTACGACGCCGGGGAAGATCAACGCGTCGAAGCCACACTCCTCCGCCATGGCCCGTGCCGTCGCCTTCGAGAGCTCGCTGAGCAGCCAGGAGCCGAACCATAGGTCCCGGCTGCGCCGCGCCGCCGCGATGAGGTCCTGAATGGGTCCGAGCGTAACGATCAGAATTTGGGGCATGTCACCTCGCCAGGGTCCGGCCCGACCCGCGACTCCTCCTTGGAGCTCCGTCCGGGGGACGCCCCCGGAGAGTGCCTGTGGAGGTGAGATGCGGGTCGGGGAAAAAGGGTAAAAGCCCGCCCGGGATTGAAATCAAATTGAAATCCCGGGCTTACCGGCGGCCGTCCCCTTCGGGGCTTCCCATCGAGGCCGGGTTATCCCTGGCGATACAGCCTGCCATCCGGGCCGATCACAACGTTGGTGGCCTGGGCGCCCGGGGGCAGCGTAGGCAGAGCAGCCTTGAGACCGCCCGTCACCGCCAGGTCCCCGCTCTGGGAAAGGTTGAGCTTCGGATCAGTTTGTGAGTAGGCGATCACGAACGAGGAGCCCGCCGTGTTGGTCGCCTGGATCTGCCATTCTTTCGGCGCTTGGTGACCCATGAGCCCGATCATCGCATAATTCCACTCGCTGCCTTGGACGAACAGCGGCGGTACGCCCGCCTCGTCCGTAAGCGGCTGTTTCTCGATCACCGCGAGCCGCCCGATCTTTCTCGCCGTCACCCTCTCCTGGAGCAACCTTCTTGCCAGGAGAGATCAACCTCGGAAAACCTTGATTTTCCAGGCTTTTTTGCCTGTTTTCCGGCCCAGGGCTGCCACTCGACGGAGGCAGCCCTCGCAGAGAGTTGCTCACCTTGAGCGCCGGCGTTCCCTTCGGTTCGAAGCTTTGCCGGCCCAGTGGAAAGTGCTGTGCCTGTCCTGAGAGGCAGATGTCACCGATGGGGGGCAGGCGGCGCGGATTTACCAGAAGAAGGCATCGGGCAGCTTCTGCCCCTGGAACAGGAAGGCTTCGCGGCCGGTCAGCGGATCGAAGACGTACGGGACCTCCTCGTTGGAATAGACCAGATATCGCCCATCCAGCCAGCCGTGAATGCCGATGGTCACGCCCATGCAGTGATCGTATCTCCCCATGTCGACCTTCCGGCTCGAGCCGTCTTTTGTCTTCACCGTAAGCACGTGCTTCCGGTCGATCGTGGCGATCCATCGGCCGTCGGGCGAAGCCAGCTTGTGATAGAGCACCTCCGATTGAATATAGGGACGCTCATAAACCTCGATGCGCGAGCCGCCGCGGAAAAACCTGTCGCCGAATTCCCCTTTGACAAACTCCCCCTCGATAGGCTCGTAACGCTTCTCGGCGAGACGGTACGCGAAATGCTCCCGCGTCGGCTCGGCGCCCGGCGGGAAGCCGCGCAGGGTGAGCAGGATCTCGCTCCCGTCGTTCGCCCAGGCCGCGAAACCAAAGCCAGGGTGCTCGGGGGTCATGACCGTGCTCGGATTGCCGAGAAAAGAAGAGCGAAGCGTCTCGGCATCGAAGAGGTAGAGCCCGGCGCCGTCAGGGCTGGGCCAACGTTTGTCATAATCGGCGAACAGCATGATCGATTTGCTGTCCGGCGAGAATTCCGGAATGCCGCCGCCCCAGGCCGAATGCTGGTGATACAGCCGATCGCGGCCGGTCTGTTTGTCGTAGAGCCAATACTGACGGCTGTCCCCTTCCTTGAGCTCCCCGCTGTAGCTGATCCAGCGGCCGTCCGCCGACGAGCTGATGCTTGGCGTGTAACTGAAACGGTGATTCGAGATCTCCGTCCATTCGCCGGATACGAGATCGCCTTTCAGGAGGCGACCCCGATGGTCGAAGGTGAGCATGGGCGTCTTGATCCGCAAGGAGGAGAGGGACGCGGTCGGGCGTGCCGTCTCGTCGTCCGGCCCGCAGGGGAAATCGCCCGGCCTCAAGGTGATCAGGGCCAGCGCGCCTGGGATGATCAGAAGCAGTCCGCATCCGAGCTTGTTCATACTCCTGTCCCCCCGGGCACAGCTCGGTCAAGGCTACCCCTGTAACGGATTTGCGTCAATCGGGCTGAGCCGCCCGTGGTCAGGGTTGCCAATCGACCGCGTGCTCGCCGAGGTAGGAATCGACGGCGGCGCCTACGGTGGGATGGAAGCTGCTCGCGCCGAAGCGCTCGAACAGCTCGAAACGTCGCAGCTTGTCCTTGACCGGATCTTTCATTTCGGCGAACCGCAGCTCGATGCCCGAGTCTCGCAAGGCCTGCTCGAGCTCGGCGAGCATGTCCGCCGAGGTCACGTCGATGCTGGTCACCGGCTCCGCGGTCACGATGATCCGCCGCGCCGGCGTCGGCGACCGCGCCACGGCCGCGAGCAAGCACTGGTGGAAGAGCTCGGCATTAGCGAAGAACAGCGGCGCGTCCCAACGGAACAGCACCAGGCCGGGGATGAGCCGCGCCTCCGGATAACGCTTCGTGTCATGGTAGCCCCGCAGGCCGTCGACCCGGCCCAGCACGGCGTAGTGCGGCCGCCAGCCGTCCCACAGAAATTCGAGCACCGCGATGACGATCGCCAGGCCGATGCCGGGGATCACCCCCAAGGTGGCGACGCCGGCGAAGCAGACGACGGACAGCCAGAATTCCCAGCGCTGGATGCGGAAGATACGGCGCAGGTCGCTGACCTCGAACAGCCCCACGGCCGCGGCGATCACCACCGCCGCCAGCGCGCTGCTGGGCAGGCTCGCCAGCAGATTGGGCGCCAGGAGCAGCAGCAGAGCCACGGCCACGGCGCCGACCACGCCGGTGAGCTGCGTCCTCGCGCCGGCGGCCTCGGCGACCGGAGTGCGCGACGAGCTGCTGCTGATCGGAAATCCCTGGAACAGCCCGGCGGCCAGGTTGGCGGCGCCGAGACCGATCATCTCCTGATTGGGATCGACCGGAGAGCGGTTCTTGGCCGCGTAGGTCCGCGAGAGCACGCTGGTGTCGGCGAACGCCACCATGGCGACGGCGCAGCCGCCGATCACCACTTTGCCGAGGTCGGCGAGAGGGATCCACGGCAACGCGAACGACGGCAAACCCTGCGGCAGCGGACCGAGCACCTTCACCCCGGCGCTGTGGTCGAGACCGAGCGCACCGACCATGACCGTAGCGCCCACCACGGCGATCAGGATTCCCGGGATCCGCTTGAAGGGCTTGAGCAACAGGATCGCGGCCAACGTGCCGGCGCCGATCGCGAACGCGGTCCAGTTGGCCCGGCCGCTCAGCACCGATCTCGTGATCTGGACGAGGTCGCGCAGCGGCCCGGCGCCGTCGATCGAAAAGCCGAGCAGCTTGGGCAATTGGCTGATCAGCACCGTGAGCGCGATGCCGTTCATGTAGCCGTAGCGGATCGGTTTGGACAGCAGCTCGGTGACGAATCCCAGGCGCATCGCCCCGATCAGGATGCAGACCAGGCCCGCCACCACCGCCATCAGGCTCGCCAGGGCCACGGCCCGCTTCGGATCACCGCCCGAGAGCGGCAGCACGACGGCGAGAATCACCGCGGCGAGAGAGGAATCGGGCCCCAGCACCAGAATGCGGCTGGGTCCGAGCAGCGCGTAGGCCAGCAGCGGAACGATCGTGGCGTACAGACCGCAGATCCCCGGCACGCCCGAAGCCACCGCGTAGGCGATCCCGACCGGCACCAGCATCGTGGTCAGCACCAGCCCGGCGATCAGATCGTGGGGCAGCCAAGCGGCTTCATACCGGCTCAGGACCTGCAGCCCAGGCAGCCAGCGAAAAGGAGCACGGGAGGTCCAACCAGCCTCAGTACCTGGGAGGCCCATGCTGACCAGCTTAGAGAGCGGTGGTCGCGCTGGGAATTGGACCTTGGTCGCACGATCGCCCTGGCGGTCAGCAACTGCTCAGGCAGTCTGCCCGCTGGACGTCGCACTCGTCGCTGCAGGCCGCGTAGCAGGCATCGTCGCCGATGCACATCAGACCGCA
>DASXJP010000029.1:0-7271 GCA_036497345.1 Thermoanaerobaculia bacterium | reverse complement strand
TTCTGGCTCGGCGATACGGTCTGGAACACGCCGATCACGACCAACCAGAGCGACTGGCAGACCTACATCAACGACCGCGTTCAAGACAGCACAGGCCGCCCGAACACGGCGTTCACGGTCGTGCAGATCGCCGTCTCTCCGAAAGCGGCAGGCCCGACCGACACCAACAACAATCCGCCATTCGACCTGCCGCCGGACCCTACATGTGCTCCGGACACAACGCAGGCGCCCCACCAGTGCTCGAGCTGGAACCCGCGGTATTGGGCCGGCATGGATGACAAGATCCAGTACGCCAACCAGCAGGGACTTCTGGTGCTCCTGGTCGGCATCATGGAGCCATTGCAGAAGGATTTCTTCCTCCTCGCATCGCCCCCTCCCCCGGTCACCGATTCTCCTGGGCTGGTGACCTTAGCTCGCAACCTCGCCGGGCGGTACTTCGGAAATTTCGTGGTGTTCTCGCCCGGGTTCGACCACATGATCCCCGGCAATTTTTCGGTCATCCGGGAAGTCGGACAGACCTTGCACAACAACACGCGCAACCTCGTCACCAATCATCCCGCGGGAGGCTCCGCGCCCGGTGACTTGACTTCACTTCAAAACGAGTCATGGCTCGACTTCCAGATGTATCAGAGCGGTACCCCTGGCAATACCCAGACAGCCGAGCGGCAGAACATGACCAGCCGGGCGAGCTCGCTGGCGACGACACTCCAGGCAGCGACTCCCATCAAATCCGCCATTAACGGCGAGGCCACCTACGACGGTGTCAGCGCCAATCCTGACAACCATACGCCCTACCGGGCGCGGCAGACCGCTTTCCTCAGCTTTTTTGGGGGAGCGATGGGATACTCGGCTGGAACGTGCGGGGTCACAGATTGGGGCCGGGGGATTGGAGGCTGTCCAGTCGGATTGGACTGGAGAGTCCAAATGACTCGTCGTACCTCGCGTTCGATGCGCTACTTGCGCTACATCCTGCAAACCATCAACTGGCAGCGGCTGCACCCGGACTCTAACCGGATTCTGAACCAAGCGCCGGAGCCCGACAAGAAGATGATCATCGCTGATGATCCGAGCTCGGTAATCGTGGCGTACCTGCCCGATGAGCAAAGTGCTATCCAGATCGACTTCGGAGCTAATAATGTACCCAACACCCCCAAATATCAGGCCATTCCGGGCCTTGCCAACCTCGGATCCAAGCAGGCGTTCCTCACGTCGGGATGGGTATACCGTTGGTTCAGCCCGCGGACGGGGAACGTTAGGAACCCTGCGACCAATAACAGTGATCTTGTTTATCTCTCGACCGGCAAATTTAAGTTCACCAAACCCACAGCTTGTGACTTTGATCAAATCGATATAGCTTGCGACAAAAACGACTGGGTTCTCCGATTGACCAAGAGCAGTGGCCCCCAGCCGCCTCCTCCCGCTTCGGCAGCTTCCCACCTCGAAGTCTCCAGCGAGATCGGTTCGTCTTCAGGGTCGCCGGCAATCGTTGCCCAGAGGATCGACGACAGCACCGGCCTGGCTTCAAGTTACCTTGAGATGGGATGGCAGGGCGTAGGGGTCCTCGGATCTCCGCGGGTGGCCTTCGGGCCGAGTGGAAACACGATGCTGATCTGGGAACGCGGCAGCGACGATGGCACGACGGTGACGGGCAGGGTCCTCGACCCGGCAAGTAATCCGCTGGCGGGAGAATTCGCCATCAACTCCGAGGCCACGATGGCTCCAGAGCACCCGTCCATCGCCTCCCTTCAGGACGGGACCTTCGTGGTAACCTGGAAGGGGATGGACAACCTTGGTGGGGGGCCGTGGATCTGGTACCGCCGTTTCGACTCGGGCGGCTCTCCCTTGGGACCGGAGCTGGTGGCGATGAATTGCGAGCTGGTACCGGGGGATTTTCCCCAGGTAACTGCTTCCGGCTTCGGTGGCTTCTATGTCGCGTGGGAGATGGATTCCGGAGCCGGGATCCACTACGTCGAATTCGACGCGGACGCCAACCCGACCGGGCAGGAGGGAACCCTAGCGCAGGGGAGCACGGGCTGGCCGGTCCTCGATACGATCGACGGCTCTGACACAAGCTTGACGGTTTCCTGGAACGTCTACGGTTCCGATTCCACACAGGAGCCTATGGTTACGGGTTCCACATTGCAGGTGGTGCCTGGGGCTCCCATCGTTTGCCGTTGAGCGGACTACCAATGAGGGTATCCACCTTGAGCTTCCTTGCACGGATTTTTGCCTTACTTCTAAGTATCGCCGGGATCGGTGTTGCCCTTGACCAGCCGGTCAACGCCCAGAGCCCCGCCATCCCGGCTAGTCGCGTCAACCTAACACACGATGCGCACCAGATTCTTCAGAGCATGGCGATGATGCCGGACGGCCGCATGTTCGTGCTTTGGGAGTACGATTCCATCTTCGGCCACGAGATCGATTTCCCTGAGCGGCTCCTCCTGCGTGAATATCCTGTAACGGGTGCCGCGACCGATCCCTTTGTACTTTATCGAACCAAGGGGGGTGGGTGCTGTTTCATGGTCCGCATGTCCGTCAATGAGTCCGGTCAAGGGATCTTCATCTTCGACAAGAATATTTTTGGAGGAATTGCGGCGCGCCGGTTCGGCTCCTTCCAAGGCCCGTCTGGGTTCTGGATTCCGGCCTCTTCCCCCTCTGAGATAGTGCCCGAAGCAGTTGTCCTGGATCAATCCGGCGGGTTCGTCACAATCTGGGCGAGCAGCGGTCAGGAAACGCCGGACCAGGCAGATTTGCGCCTTGGGCTCTTCGGACGCCGCTACGATCCGACCGGCCATCCGATTAGTCCTGAGTTTCACGTGAATACCTATCGCCGGAACACGCAGCGGCTCGCCGCAATCGCCATGGATCGAAGCTCCGGGAATTTCGTCGTGGTCTGGCAGAGCAAGGAGCAAGACGGGTCGGGCTTGGGTCTGTATGGCCAGCGATTTGCGGCCAACACCGAGAAGCTTGGCGGCGAGTTTCTGATCCCCACCACTACGGCGGGGGATCAGGGAGAAGGCGCCATCGCCATGGACCTCAAGGGGAATTTCGTCGTGGCATGGAGGGGCGCGGATCCCGCCAACCCTGATCGAAACGCCATCTTCGCACAGCGCTTCAAGGCGAACGGCGAACGGATCGGTGGAGAGTTTCAGGTCAGTGAAGCGATTGACGGATTTGAGGACGATTCTAAAATCGCCATGGACGGGCAGGGAAATTTCGTCATCACCTGGAACCACTGGCCCGAGGGGCTCGCCTATACACGGCTCTATCGCGCGAACGGCACGCCGGTCCGAGATCCCGTGCAGCTCACCTTGGTCCCAGGTTATATCCTGCCGCAGCCTGGTTTCGCGGCCAACGGCACGTTCGGGGTGGCGTGGACGGATGTGGGTAGGGAAGAGGACCTCGAGGACGTCTACGTGCAGCGCTTCTCCGCTTCCCCCGGCAATGAATTCTGCCTCTTCCGTCGCGGCGAGCTGATCTGCGACACGGGTCGCACCGGAGGCGATCCGGAGGTGCGGTACCCCTTCGGTGGCCAGGCGGGCGAGATCGGGCTGTTGGGGGACGTGGACGGCGACGGCCGCGCCGATCTCTGTCTGTTCCTCGCTGGCGTCTTCCGCTGTGACACCGGGCACGACTTCGGCGCCGCGGAGACCCGCATCCGCTTCGGGCAGTCTGGGGACGTCCCTCTGCTCGGAGACGTGGATGGGGACGGCAAGGCCGATCCCTGCGTCTATCGTTCAGGCCAGTTCCTATGTAGCACGGCGCATGACGGAAACGTGAGCCAGACGATCGCCTTCGGCCAGCCGGGAGACGTGCCGTTGCTGGGAGACGTGGACGGCGACGGCCGGGCCGATCCGTGCGTGTTTCGCAAAGGCGTGTTCCTCTGTGACACCAAGCATGACGGCAGCGTGAACGTGACCCTCCCCTTCGGCCAGCCGGGGGACGTCCCGCTGCTCGGCGACTTCGACGGCGACGGCAAGGCCGACCCGTGCGTCTATCGGGCGGGACAGCTCCTCTGCGACACCAAGCACGACGGCACCATCGGGGGCAGGCTCACGTTCGGCGACGGCGATGGCGCGCCGCTGCTCGGCAATCTCGACGGTCTCTGAGGCCTGTGCAGCCTCGCAGGCGGCGACACACCCCCCTCCCATCGGGTATCCTTAAGCCGGTTCTGCAGAAAGGAGTATCCGTGAGGAGACCCCCGTTCACCCCGCTCGCCGCCCTGGCCTTCTCCCTGCTGCTCACCCCAGCTCTGTCCGCCGCGCCTCCTTCCGGCGCCGTCCAGTCCCTGGATAAGGCCGGCGTCCTGGCCCCCGTGCGTACGCTGCGGGACAGCCTCGATGTCCCCCACATCTTTGGATCGACCGACCGCGACGTGCTCTATGCCCTCGGCCGGGCCCACGCCCGCGACCGGTTCTTCCAGATGGACGTGCTCCGCCATACCTTCAGCGGTACCCTCGCCGAGCTGGTGGGCAAGGACGGGCTCGATTCGGACGTCCAGCTCCGCACTCTCGGGCTGCGCCGGGCCGCCGAGGCGTCGCTCCCCGCGATGTCCCGGGAGACCCAGGTCTGGCTCGACGCCTATGCCCGCGGCGTCAACAGCTACGTCTTCGATCCGGCAAACCCTCTCCCGCCGGAGTACGCGGCCCTCGAGCTGACGCGGGCGAGCATCCACCCCTGGACCTCCGTGGACAGCCTCACCATCGCCAAGGGGCTCGCCTTCGGCCTCTCGTTCGACCTCAGCGACATCGACCTCACCACCGCCCTGGCCACCTTCCAGGCCGTGGGCTCGCCGACCACCTTCGACGGCACCATCCTGTTCTTCAAGGACGTCTACCGCGCCGCGCCGTTCGATCCCACGCACTCGCTCCCGGCCTCCCAGCCCCCCGGCGGGTCCGGCGGCCCGACCACTGGAGACAAGCGCGGCGACAAGCGGGCGATCAAGCCTGAGGCCAAGAGCCTCCTGCTCTCACCGCGCACGGCGGCGCTGGCGGCCCGCTATCGCGCCAAGGCGGCGCAGGTCCCCCTGCTCCGCGAGGCGCTCGAGCGGCGGCAGAGCGGGCGCGGCAGCAACTGGTGGGTGGCGAGCGGCAAGGTCACCGACTCCGGCCGGCCCATCCTCGCCAACGATCCCCATCTCTCGCTCGGCAATCCGAGCATCTTCTACGAGGCCCAGCTCCGCGTTTCGGGCAGCGGCCGGCCGGCGATGAACGCGTTCGGGGTCACCTTCCCGGGCATCCCGGGGATCGTGCTCGGCTGCAATCCCCGCGTCTGCTGGGGGGCCACCACCAACGAGATGGACGTCACCGACGTCTATCAGGAGAAGCTGGTGCTCGATCCCGGCTCGGGGCTCCCCGTGGCCACGACCTTCGAGGGGAAGCCCGAGCCGCTGACGATCATCCCCCAGACCTATCTGGTCAATCAGATCGGCAACGGCGTCCCGGACGACCTCGTCAATTCCGGGATCGGCCCGCTCGACGGCGGCGTCACCCTCGTGGTCCCCCGGCGCAACCATGGGCCGATCGTGGCGGTCGATCTCTCTGATCCGGCGAACCCGATCGGCTTGAGCGTCCAGTACACCGGCTGGGGCCCCACCCGGGAGCTCGACGCCTTCCGGACGTGGAACCGGGCGGGGAATCTCGACGAATTCAAGCAGGGGCTCCAGTATTTCGACTTCGGCTCGCAGAACTTCGCCTATGCGGACGTGGACGGCAACATCGCCTACTTCACCAGCGGCGAGCTCCCCCTGCGGGAGGACCTCCAGACCCTCGGCGCCCCCGACGGCGGCGTCCCGCCGTTCCTGATCCGCGACGGCACCCATACCCTGAAGCACGAGTGGCTCCCCGCCGGCTCCACCTCGGAGCCCGGGCAGGCGATCCCCTACCAGATCCTCCCCTTCGCGGAGATGCCCCAGACGGTCAATCCCCAGCAAGGGTTCATCGTCAACGCCAACAACGATCCGGTGGGGACGAGCAACGACAACGATCCGCTCGACCAATTCCGGCACGACGGCGGCGTCTTCTATCTCGGCATCGGCTACGACCGCGGCTACCGCGTCGGCCAGATCCAGCGGCAGCTCGCAGCCACGCTGAAGGCGAAGGGCACCGTCTCGATGCAGGATTTCGAGCGCATTCAGGCCAACAACCAGCTCCTGGACGCGCAGGCCCTGGTCCCCTATCTGGTCGCCGCCTTCAACAACGCGAAAGCTCCGGGCGCGCCGGCCTCGCTGGCGGCCCTCGCCGCCGATCCCCGGATCGTCGAGGCGATCGGCCGCCTGCAGGCCTGGGACTTCAGCACGCCCACCGGCATCCCCGAGGGGTTCGATCCGGGGGACAACCCGGCGGCCCTCCCCGCGCCTTCATCGCAGGAGATCGCGAACAGCGTGGCGGCCACCCTCTACTCGGTCTGGCGCGGCCAGGCGGTGCGGCAGATCATCGACGCCACCCTCCAGCGGCTCGGCCTCGGCAATTTCCTGCCGCCGGGGGACGTGGCGCTCGCGGACCTGCGCTACCTGCTGGACGCCTTCCCCACCGAGGACGGCCCGGGCTCCTCCGGGGTCAATTTCTTCGGCTCGGACACGCCGAGCCCTGAGGCGGCCCGTGACACCGCCCTCCTCACCAGCCTCCAGAGCGCGCTCAACCTGCTGGCCGGCGACGCCTTCGCCCCGGCCTTCAACCACTCGACCAGCCAGAGCGACTACCGGTGGGGGAAGCTCCACCGCATCGTCTTCGAGCACCCGCTGGGCGGTCCGTTCAACATCCCGCCGGGCGGCGGCTTCACCGACCTCTCGCCGGACCTGCCGGGGATCTCCCGCTCGGGCGGCTTCGGCACGGTCGACGCCGCCGCGCACGACGTCCGGGCGGCGGACGCCAATTCCTTTATGTTCGGCAGCGGTCCGGCCCGCCGGTTCGTGGGCACCCTCCAGACCACCGGCCCCGCGGCCGAGGAGGTGATCCCGGGCGGCGACAACAACCGGGTGCCCAACCAGCTCCCGCTCTGGCTGACCAACCACTATCATCCGTGGCTCTACCGGCCGGGCGACGTGATCGCCAACACCACGACCGGGGAGGTGATCCTGCCGTGAGCGAACCCTCACCATGCCCGTCCCCTCCCACCCTCCCTCACCGGGAGAGGGGGACTTGGCTGAAGCGGTGGTGCTTGTAGGAAGTGTTTTGCGACCCGGGTAACGCGTTTGTAGGGGCGGCCCTATGTGGCCGCCCTGGGTGGGGGCGCTTGGCCGGAGACCTCCCCCCCTCCCAGGGCGGCCACCC
>DASXJP010000028.1:0-6964 GCA_036497345.1 Thermoanaerobaculia bacterium | reverse complement strand
AACCGCCGCCGAATCGTGTCTTCATCGCACATTCTCTCCCAAGGATACAACAAAAATCGTAAAGATGCTACGGTTGTTCCGTGACGCTCCCTTAGCTTGTCAACCTCATGGACTCATTATAACAATGAGTAGACTCTGTGTCGCGGGGCTGTTGAGTCTCTAAGACATGAGGTTCATGACCTTAGGATCGGGAAAGAAGTCCGGAGACAGGCTGGTGTAGGGGAAACCCCTTACCGCCCCCCCAGCAGATCCATCAACACCGCCACCTCCGGCTCCACCCCGGTCGCGATCGGGGGGGAAGAGGCTGGAGTGGAGGGAGGGGGGCTGATGGCCGGCCGCCGCAAGCTCTTTGAGCTTCGCCGGATCGCCGGCGCCCCGGCTCCACTGGACCGCCTGGACTCCCGCCAGGCCGTACTCGCTGAAGTCCTGGGAGGCCATCTGCGGCGGCAGGTCGACGACGTTGCCGTCCCCGAAGGTCCGGCGGAGGGGTCGCTGCGATGCGCGCGGTCATCTTGGTGTCGTTGTAGGTTGCGGGGCAGCTCTCGACGACCGCGAAGGCGTTGCCGCCGTGGATCGAGCCCACCATGACGACCGCCGGGTCCTGAGGGTCCTTCTTGCGGGAGACGATCGTCTGGAGCGCCAGGACCCTGCGAGCGGTCGGCGGGGCGGGCTAGGTACCAGGCGCTTGATAAGCCCCGCGGAGGAGGCCGTCAGCTAATAGGCCCAGTTAAGGGCGCCGGATCAAGGAATGCCCTGGCCGCGAACGCTCGCGATCTGATTGAAGTGAGCGTCGCGATGGAGAATCTCCAGTTTGTAATACTCGGCGCAGGCCGCGATGAGGACATCCGTGGCGGGGGCTGTGATTCCTGCTTTACGACACATCCGCGCCGGCTCGCAGGCCACTTCCCAGATCGCGGGAGGGGTAGGCACCTTCTCGATCGTGAGCTCGATCTCGCGGAGGACACGATGCTCGTCAGCGCCCTGAGCTCCGTTCCACAGCTCCAGGAGGACCAGATCGCAAAGCACGGCTCGGCCCTCTTGGGTTGCGGCCCGCACCGATGCTCGGACCTCTGGATCTCCATTGCGGCGCAACGTCTCGATCCCAGGCCGAAGTGTCCACGAGGGCTCGACGCCGCGTCATGATCAAGTCTCCTCGCGCATCCGACGAAGCTCTTCCTGGGTCATGAACCCGTCGAACGTACCGAGCTTTTCGACCAGACGCTCCAGGCGTCGACTTCGGTTGAATTCAGTGAGCGCGGTAACCACCGCCTCCCGTTTGGTGCGGGCGCCGGTGAATTCCATGGCATCCCGCAGCTCCTGTTCCGGAATATCGATCGTCGTCTTCATGCATCTATAGGGTATCAGGCGCCTGGAGACTACACCCGCGCCCGCCGCATCAGCAGCTCCTCGGCGCGGTCGGCGGGGAGGGGCTCGGCGAGGAAGAACCCCTGGCCGTACTCGCAGCCGAGGGCGCGCAGGCGGGCCCGCTGCTCCTCGGTCTGGATCCCCTCGGCCACCACCTCCATGCCGAGCTGGTGGGCCAGGGTCACGATGGCGCGCACGATCGCCAGGTTCCCCTCCGCCTCCTCGATGCGCGAGACGAAGGAGCGGTCGATCTTCAGGATGTCCATGGGGAAGCGGTGGAGGTAGTTGAGCGAGGAGTACCCCTTGCCGAAGTCGTCGAGGTAGAGCTGCACGCCCAGGCTCTTCAGGCGCGAGAAGCGGCTCGCCGCCGAGTCGGCGTGGCGGATGATTACCCCCTCGGTGATCTCCAGCCCCAGGCAGGCCGGATCGAGCCCGGAGACCGTGAGCGCCTCCTCGATCTGATTGAAGAGGTCGGCCTGGAAGAACTGCTTGTTCGACAGGTTCACGCTCAGCTTGAGCGCGCCCATCTCCGGATGCTTGATCTGGAGCTCGCGGATCTGCCGGCACCCCTCCAGCAGCACGAAACGGCCGATGGGGACGATCAGCCCCGTCTCCTCCGCCACCGAGAGGAACTCCTCCGGCGGCAACAGGCCGCGCCGGGGGTGCAGCCAGCGCAGCAGGGCCTCGAAGCCGGTCACCTCGCCGCTCGACAGGTCCACGAACGGCTGGTAGTAGACCCGGAGCTGGCCGCGGTCGACCGCCCGGCGGAGGTCGGTCTCGAGCTGCAGCCGCGCCATCACGAAGCGGTGCATCACCCGGTTGAAGACCACGTGGCAGGCCCCCTGGGACTTGGCGCGGTACATCGCCGTGTCGGCGTCGCGCAGCAGGTCCTCCGGCCGGTGGTATTCGGGGGTGTGGACGGCGATGCCGATGCTGGCGGTGGCGAAGACCTCGTGGCCCTGGAGGTTGATCGGCGCCGCCAGGCGGTCGTGGATGCGGTTGGCCACCCGCACGGCGTCGCTGACGTCGCGCCCCCCTTCGAGGAGGATGGCGAACTCGTCACCGCCGACGCGGGCGATGGTGTCCGAGGGGCGCAGCGCCGCGGCGAGCGAGCCGGCGATCTGAATCAGCAGCTCGTCCCCTACCAGGTGGCCGAGGCTGTCGTTGACGATCTTGAAGCGGTCGAGGTCGAGGAAGAGGACGGCCGTCAGCCGCTCCGGCTCGCGGCGCGAGCGCTCCATCGACTGCCGCAGGCGGTCCATGAACAGCGCCCGGTTGGGGAGGCCGGTGAGCTCGTCGTGGAGGGCGTCGTGGAGGAGCTTCTCCTCGGCCCGCTTGCGGTCGGTGATGTCGTGGGAGTTGAGCACGAGGCCGGCCACCGCGGGCTGGCTGAGCAGGTTCGAGGCGGTCGATTCGATCACCCGCCAGGAGCCGTCGCGATTGCGCAGCCGGTGCTCGAAGGTGACGATCTCGTTGGGATATTCGCGGAGCTGGCCCAGGGCCCCCTCGACCACGTGCCGGTCTTCCAGATGGACGAGGTCGAGCAGGCTCCGCCCCACGTGCGTCTCCGGCTCCAGGCCGAGCACCCGTTGGTGCGAGGGGCTCTCGTAGCGCACGGTGCCGTCGACGTCGAGGATCGAGATCAGGTCCGAGGCGTTCTGCACCAGCGAGCGGAAGCGCTCCTCGCTCGCCCGCAGGGCCTCCTCGGCGTCGCGGCGGGCGGTGACGTCCTCCAGGGCCCCCTCGTAATAGAGGATCTCCCCTTCCTCGCCGCTGACGGCGCGCACGGTGAAGCGCACCCAGATCACCGTGCCGTCGACGCGGCGGCGCACGCGCGCCTCGAAGCTCTGCACCGGGCCGGATTCCGCGAACGACCGCTGCCAGCGGCGGCGGTCCTCCGGATCGAGATAGAGCGCGCCGACCTGGGTCTCCAGCAGCGACTCGAGGTCCGGATATCCCAGGATGCGCACCAGCGCCGAGTTGGCGTCGAGCATCCGGCCCGCGGGCGTGGTGCGGTAGAGCCCCACCGGCACCCCCTCGAACAGGCCGTGGTAGCGCTCCTCCGATTTGCGCAGCGCGGCCTCGGCGGCCTTGCGCGCGGTGACGTCGCGGGCGAAGGCGGAGTAGCACTCCCGCCCCTGGTATTCGAGGAAGCTCAGGGTCACCTCGGCGGGAAAGCGCCGGCCGTCCTTGCGGACGTGCGTCACCTCGAAGGTGTACGACCCGCTCTGGCGGACCTTCCGCGACAGCTCCTGGAACAGGGTGCTCTTCTCCGGCGGGAGGATGTCCGCCACCCTCATCTCCAGCATCTCCTCGCGCGTGTACCCCATCATGGAGCAGGCCGCCTCGTTGACGTAGAAGAAGCGGCCGTCGGAATCGGCCCAGAACGCACCCTCTCCCGCCTGGTCGAGCAGGTACTGCGTCAGCCGCTGGGCGGCACCATCCTCCAGCAAAAGCGCACGCATTGAGGCGATTCCCCTTCCAAAATCTGCGGCAACGGATTGGACGGCTGATTATATCCCCGTCGGATCTTCCCGTGCCGCGATTTCTTCATCCCGTCTCTTCATCCCGGTGGGTGGATGCGGGATAGCCGAATCCGAAGATATGCGCTATCATGCATATTGCGGCTCTGTCCGGCGATGCCGAACCGAGCCAGGGCCACGGTCCGGCCGCATCGGTCCCCCTCCCCGGCGCGGCCGGGCCGCCCGGCCCGTTTGCGTCCCGGCCGTGGTATCTTCGGCCTGCTCTGGAGGGCCCTGCCGTGGACCGATCTCCCGCCGCTCTCTATCTGGAAGACGTCGCCAACCAGTTCCGTGTTTATAAGGGCCTCGCCGAGCGCGCCCTGGCCCAGGTGCGGGACGAGGATCTCTTCATGACCCTGGACCCGGAGTCGAACAGCCTGGCCGTGCTGGTCCAGCACATGGCGGGCAATCTGATCTCGCGCTGGACCGACTTCCTGACCACCGACGGCGAGAAGCCGGACCGCGACCGGGACTCGGAGCTCGTGGTGAAGGAAGGGGCGACCCGGTCCTCCCTGCTGGAACGCTGGGAGGAGGGGTGGCGCCGGCTGTTCGAGGCGCTCGCCGGGCTCGCCGAGGAGGACCTGACGCGGACGGTGCTCATCCGCGCCGAGCCCCACAGCGTGATCCGGGCGATCGACCGCCAGCTCACGCACCAGGCGTATCACACCGGCCAGATCGTCTTCCTGTCCAAGCACCTGGCCTCCGACCACTGGAAGAACCTCTCGGTGCCGCGGGGAAAGACGCGGGAATTCAACGCGGAGATGTTCTCTCGAAGTGGAGCGAAGTGATGTGTCCCGGTTCTGCGCGGCGAGCGCACTATTTGGACAGCTTTGCAATTTCTCTTGAAGTCCTCGGATGATTCAAAGGCGCTGAAGCTGTACCCCGCCGCCGGCTCATTCCTAAGGGGCCTGGCGGCGGGGGATTTCCCCCTCCCGTCGTGATTTGACGTAAGATTGCAGCGACTTGCCGGAACGTCTGCTGCAATGCCCCCGGACACCATCGCCGTCCTCGCCGAGAAGCCCGCCGTCGCCCGGGACATCGCCCGCGTCCTCGGGGCGAGCCAGCGGGAGGAGGGATGCCTGCGCGGCAACGGCTACGTGGTGACCTGGGCGATCGGGCATCTCGTGGAGCTGGCCCAGCCACACGAGATCAACCCCGACTGGAAGCGCTGGCGGCGGGACCACCTGCCGATGCTCCCCCGGGACTGGCCGCTGGTCGTCTCCGAGGAGACCAAGGCGCAGTTCGAGGCGGTCCGCCGGGTGATCAACGCGCCCGAGATCGAGCGCGTGGTGTGCGCCACGGACGCCGGCCGCGAGGGGGAGCTGATCTTCCGCTACATCTACGAGGCGGCGGGGTGCCGCAAGCCGTTCCAGCGGCTCTGGATCTCCTCGCTCACCCCCGACGCCATCCGCCAGGGGTTCCGCAAGCTGCGCGACGGCCGCGACCTCGATCCGCTGGCCGACGCCGCCCGCGGCCGCAGCCGCGCCGACTGGCTGGTGGGGATGAACCTCTCGCGGATGTACTCCCTGGACTACAACCAGGAGCAGCTCTCCGTGGGCCGGGTCCAGACGCCGACCCTCGCCATGATGGTCGAGCGGGAGCTGGCCATCCGCGCCTTCGTGTCCGAGGACTACCTGGAGGTGGTGGCGACGTTCTCGCCCGGTCCCGAGCGTTCCGATCTTTCTTCCTACAAAGGCACCTGGTTCCGCGGCGATACCCCCAATCCCGAGGCCAAGCGGATCAAGACGCCGCCCGGCGGCAAGGACGGCGAGGACCTCGTGGAGGCGATGGGGATCGTCCAGCGCGCCCGGACGGGCAAGGCGGCGGTCGAGTCGATCCGCGCCGAGACCAAGCGGATGTCGCCGCCGCTCCTCTACGACCTGACCGAGCTCCAGCGGCACGCCAACCGCCTCTACGGCTTCAGCGCCAAGAAGACCCTGGGCCTGGCGCAGACGCTTTACGAGCAGAAGAAGCTCATCAGCTATCCGCGCACGGACAGCCGCCACCTCTCGACCGACGTCGCCGCCACCCTGGGCGAGATCGTCCAGGTGATCGCGGGGCCCTATCGCGACAAGCTGGCCCCCGGCACGGGCGAGCGCCCTCTGAGCCGCCGCTTCGTGGACGACTCCAAGGTCACGGACCACCACGCGATCATCCCCACCACGACCTCGCCCGACCGCGTGGCCCTGGAGGAGGACGAGAAGAAGATCTACGACCTGATCTGCCGGCGGCTCCTCTCGGCCTGGCACGACGACCACGTCTGGTCGGTGACGACCGTCATCACCGCGATCTCCAACCCGCCGTCGTCGGGTGTGGGCGAGCCGCTGGTCGACCGCTTCCACAGCACCGGCACGCTCGTCGAGCAGGTGGGCTGGAAGGTGCTCGACATCGAGAAGAAGAGCAAGAAGAAGGAGGCGAAGCCCAAGGAAGGGGCGGAGAAGGAGGACGAGCCGGCCTCCCCCGAGGAGAACCAGACGCTGCCGCCCGGTCTGACGCAGGGACAGCCGCAGGAGGTGACGGACGTCAGGGCCGTCTCCAAGCAGACCCGTCCCCCCAAGCGCTTCACCGAGGCCACGCTGCTGACCGCCATGGAGACCGCGGGCAAGACCCTCGACGACCGCGAGCTCTCCGAGGCGATGAAGGACTCGGGGCTCGGCACGCCCGCCACCCGGGCGGAGATCATCGAGACCCTGCTCCGCCGCGAGTACATCGTCCGCTCGGGCAAGGTCCTGGAGGCCACGGACAAGGGGATCCGGCTGATCGAGATCGTCCATCCACACGTCAAGAGCCCGGCGATGACTGGCCAGTGGGAGGCCCAGCTCCAGCGCATCCAGCGCGGGCAGGGGGATCTCGGGGCGTTCATGCAGGGGATCGAGGGGTATGTGCGGGAGGTGGTGGGGGGGGCTCCCAGGCCGGCCCGGCCTGTCCAGGCCTCCCTCCCCGAACCCTCACCCCTACCCCTCTCCCGTCCCCTCCCGCCCTCCCTCACCGGGAGAGGGGGAAACACGGATGGGAATGGCAACGGTGCGAGAGGAAGCCAGGAGGTGAGGCCCCAAGCCCCCACCCTCCCCTTCACC
>DASXJP010000027.1:0-16595 GCA_036497345.1 Thermoanaerobaculia bacterium | reverse complement strand
GAAGACGATCCGGGCGCGCGGCGTGGTGCTCTCGGCGGGCGCGCTGGGGACGACCAACCTCCTCCTGAAGTGCCGCGACGAGGGGATGCTCCCCCGCCTCTCCCCCGCCCTCGGCGGCTACGTGCGCACCAACAGCGAGATCATCTGCGGCGCCACCTCCCGGGACAAGGAGGCCGACTACTCCAAGGGGATCGCCATCGCCAGCAGCTTCCAACCCGATCCCGACACCACGATCGAGGTGGTGCGCTATCCCGAAAAATCGGACGTCATGAGCTTCCTCGGCACGCTGCTGGTCGACAGCGGCACCCGCCTCACCCGGCCGCTCAAGTGGCTGGGCACCTGCCTGCGCCATCCGGTCGACTTCCTGCGCACGCTGAACCCCATGGGCTGGGCGAAGCGTTCGACGATCGTGCTGGTGATGCAGAACGTGGACAGCTCGTTCCGCCTGGTGCGCGAGCGGGGCTGGCTCTGGCCGTTCTCGAAGAGGCTCACCAGCCGCCGCGATCCGGGTCAGCCGCCGATCCCGTCCTACCTGCCGGTGGCCAACGCGGCGGCCCGCCACATCGCCGAGACCACCCAAGCCTATCCGTCGAGCTCGATCAACGAGGTGGTGTTGAACGTCCCCACCACGGCCCACATCCTGGGCGGCGCCTCCATGGGCACCTCGCCGGCCGACGGCGTGATCGACGCCCGCAACCGGGTCTTCGGCTATGACAATCTCTATGTGGTGGACGGCTCGATGATCCCTTCGAACCTGGGGGTGAATCCCAGCCTGACCATCACCGCCATGGCCGAGCACGCCATGAGCCACATCCCGCCCAGGGACGCCACGCAGGGGCTGCGGCACCTGCCGGAGCAGGCCCGGGCGGCGGCCACGGGAGATGTGTTGGCGCCGGTGCTGGCGGGAGCGGGCGCGGCGGAGGCTTAGCGCAGCATCAGCCCCGGCAGAGCCAGGAAGAACAGCGCGTACACGCACAGGAAGGTGCGCATGGCCCCGCACAGGCGGCCGAGGCGGCGGTCGTCCAGGAAGCGGTCGCGGCGGCCGATCAGGAAGCGCATGAGGGCGAGATCCCCGCGGAAATCGCTCCCGCCCGCGATCGCCGGTCGTCCCAGGGTGTCATAGAGCAGCGGATGCCGCCGGCTGAGGGCCCCGCAGAGGCGCGAAGCCATGAGATACCACGCCAACACCGAGGACCAGTAGACCGCGAACAGGACGGGAAAGAGGCTCACCGTGCGGACCCTCCCACGACTTTCTTAGACGACGAAGATAAGGGAAGGATACACCCAGGGGAGCGGGAGGGAAACCCCCTGGGACCGCCGGCGGCCCCAGGGGGGAGCTCAGCTCACGGGCACTGGATCGGGCACGGGCGCGCGCAGCAGTAGCAGATCCCGCTGTCCGGGCAGCAGACGAGGATGCCTTTGCAGGCCGCTTCGGCCGGCTTGGGCGAGAACACTCCCAGGGCGGCCGCGGCGGCCGTGAAGGCGAAGGCGAGGGCGATCAGCTTCTTGCGCATGGTGCATTCCTCCTTGGTTTCAACAGGCCGGTGGACAGGGACGCGAGCAGCAGTGGCAGATGCCGTCGCAGCAGGAGAGAAAACCGTTGCAGGTCTTGTCCGCCTCCGCGGAACGGACCGGGAACAGGGTCGCGGCGGCGGTGGCGGTCAGGGCCAAGGCCAGCAGGATCAGCTTCTTGCGCATGAATGGGACCTCCTCGAAGAACGGGCAGCGCACGACGCGCCTCCATTGAGGTAGGTGTGCGGGGCCCTGCGGGAGGGGGACAGGCCGCCCGGCGATCAGAGGTCCGCGGAAGGATGCTCCACCAGGAAGAACCCGCGGACGCTGGTCCTTGATCCCCCTTCGCGCTAAGATCACCAATCCCAACGACAGAGATCCGCGAGGAGCCCCTCATGCTGATACCCGGTCTCGTTCTGAAGCAGATGTACACCCTCGGCAGCCTCGAGAACGTCGAGGACGGCGTCCGGTTCAGCCTGAAGAACCGGCTGTCCAACGCCACCCTGACCCGCCTCAAGGAGGTCAAGATCGACGGCAAGCTGGTGCAGCTCGACCGGCTGACCCTGGAGACGAACGGCGACCGCGTGGCCGCCAGCGGGATCAGCCCCACCTCGGCCATCGCCTTTCCGCTCGCCAAGGTGGTCAACATCCACGCCCGCGGCGACCAGCTCGACAAGGGTCAGCACGAGATCTCGCTCGACTTCGAGACCACCCCCTTCGGCTCCCTCTCCTTCAAGGTCAAGGACTCGATCGCCGAGAAGGTCAAGCGCACCACCGTCCCCCACGACAAGGAGAACGACCAGACCCCGGAGATGGTCCAGGCGCGCCAGCGGTTCGTCGAGGAGTACACCGGCCACAAGCTCCAGCACATCGACAAGTTCTCCTTCGATCCCGCCATGACCCGCGGCAACATCGAGAGCTTCACCGGCGTGGCCCAGGTCCCCATCGGCTTCGCCGGGCCGATCCAGATCAACGGCGAGCACGCCACGGGTGAGTTCCTGATCCCCCTGGCCACCACCGAGGGGACCCTCGTGGCCTCCTACAACCGGGGCATCAAGGTGCTGAACCTCTCCGGCGGCGTGCTGTGCACCGTGGTGGGCGACAGCATGCAGCGGGCGCCGGTGTTCATCTTCGCCAATGCCCGCGACGCCCGCGACTTCGTGGTCTGGGTGGACGCGAACCACGGCAAGATCCGCGAGGAGGCCGAGGCGACCTCCAGCATCGCCAAGCTCACCGACATCGACCGCTACCTCTCGAACAAGATGGTCTTCCTGCGCTTCAACTACACCACCGGCGACGCCGCCGGCCAGAACATGGTCGGCCGGGCCACCTTCGCGGCCTGCTCGTGGATCCTGGAAAACCACCCCAAGATCCAGCACTTCTACCTGGAATCGAACTTCGCCACCGACAAGAAGTCGTCGCAGATCAACGTCATGCGCACCCGCGGCAAGCGGGTCACCGCCGAGGCCACGATCCCGCGCGACGTGCTGATCCAGCACATGCGGGTGGACCCCGAGACCCTCCACTACCACGCCGGCATCTCGAACGTCGGGGCCTTCATCTCCGGCGCCAACAACAACGGCGCCCACTCCCCCAACGGCATCACGGCGATGTTCATCGCCACCGGCCAGGACGTGGCGAACGTCGCGGAGTCCTCGGCGGGGATCGTCTACACCGAGCTCACCCCCGAGCGGGATCTCTACATCTCGATCACCATCCCGTCGCTGATCGTGGCCACCCACGGCGGCGGCACGGGGCTGGCGACCCAGCACGAGTGCCTGGAGATCCTGGGCTGCGTGGGCCGCGGCAAGGTGAACAAGCTGGCCGAGATCATCGCCGGCGTGGTGCTCGCCGGCGAGATCTCGCTGGCCTCGGCGATCTCCTCGCTCGACTGGGTGTCGAGCCACGAGCAGTACGGGCGGAACCGGTAGGGCCCTCATCACCCCGACCCTCTTCTCCCGTCCCCTCCCGCCCTCCCTCACCGGGAGAAGAGGGAGAGACCCCTACGGGGTTGTTTTGGGCGGGCGGTTCCCCTCTCCCGGTGCGGGAGGGGGGAGGGGACGGGAGAGGGGCCAGGGGCGAGGGTTCGGGTACACTCCCCACAAATGGTCGAGCCGCGCCCAGCCGCCGCCGAGGACCCCGACTTTCCGGCTCCGCCGGTACCGGCGCCGGTCCCCGTGCCGGTCTCTGCCGATCCTCCGGACTACTCGGGCGCCATCCCCGGCTTCGAGATGCTGCCGGACAAGCCTCCCCAGGGGCTGGTCCGCCGCTTCATCACCACGCAACGCCATCTGATCGCCCTCGCCTTCGGCGCCCTGGTGGCGCATGCCCGGGCGGGGCTGGCGTTCGGCACGGGACGGCGGTTCCGGCTGCTCTTCTGGCTGGAGCGGCTGCTCGCCGCGCTGGTGCGGCCGTTCCTCGACAAGCAGATCGTCAGCCGCCCGTTCCCGGTGCAGCTCCGGCGGCGGCTGGAGATCCTGGGGCCCACCTACATCAAATTGGGCCAGGTGCTCGCCCTGCGCCAGGACATCCTGCCGCCGTCGATCACCGACGAGCTCAAGAACCTGCTCGACCGCCTGCCGGTCGTCCCCTTCGACCGCTACCTGCGGATGATCGAGGCGGACGTCGGGCGGCCGATCGGCGAGATGTACTCGTGGGTCGATCCCATCCCCACCGGCTCGGCCTCGATCGCCCAGATCCACCGGGCGACCACGCAGGAGGGGGACTCGGTGATCATCAAGGTGGTCAAGCCGGGCATCCGCGAGACGCTGACCCGCGACGCCGTGCTGCTGCGCGTCCTGGGAGCGATCCTCCAGCTCTTAATCCCCCGCTACCGGCCGTCGCAGATGATCCGCGAGTTCGTGGAGTACACCCGCCGCGAGGTCGACCTGCGGCGGGAGGCGGACAACGCCGAGTCGTTCGCGGCCAACTTCAGCGACCTGCCGGGAGTGGTCTTCCCCAGGATCTACCGGCAATACAGCAGCCGCGGCGTGCTCTGCATGGAGTTCCTCCAGGGGTACAAGCCGGGCGCCCCCGAGACGCAGACCTTGAGCGACGAGGACCGCGACCGGCTGGTCGACCTGGGGGCGGCGAGCATCATCCGCATGCTGTTCAAGGACGGCTTCTTCCACGCCGACCTGCACCCGGGGAACCTGCTGATCCTCCCCGGCCCACGGCTCGGGTTCATCGACCTCGGCATGGTGGGGCGCTTCGAGAGCGACCTGCGGCGCACGTTCCTCTACTACTACTACACGCTGGTGATGGGGGACGCCGAGGGGGCGGCGCGCTACCTGGGGGCGATCGCCATTCCCGGGCCGGGGGCGGACCCGGCGGGGTTCCGCCGCGAGGTCACGGAGATCCTGCTGCGCTTCAACCGCGCCGGCAGCTTCAAGGACTTCTCGCTGGCGCAGCTCATCATGCGCTCGGTCAACCTCGGCGCCCAGCACCGCCTCTACTTCCCGGTGGAGATGGTGTTGATGGTCAAGGCGCTGGTCACCTTCGAGGGGGTGGGCCAGATCCTCAAGCCCGGGCTGGACGTGGCCGCGGTCTCGCGGGCGCACGCCAACGCCATCTTCCGCAGTCAGTTCAGCCCGCAGAACCTGGTCCAGCAGGTGCTGCGGGCCGGACCGGACCTCCTGGAAGCGGTCGCCAAGGCGCCGAGCCTGATCACCGAGGGGCTGCGCCTTCTGGAGCAGGCCACCCGGAGGCCCGAGAACCCTCTCGCCGGCCTGCGCGGCACCCTCTTCGGCGGCTTCTGCATGGTGGCGGGCGCCATCCTCGCCGGCGCCCACGGCCCCTGGCCGGTCTGGGCCGTCCTCTTCGCGGTGGGGATCGGGGCGGCGCTGCATCGGAGCCGGAGCTGAGGAGGCATGAATCCATGAATCATGGTAAGGACAAGGAAAAACCGCTTCGCCCCTTGGAGAGGTTCGATGAGATCGCTCATCGGACCCGGGCTCGGTTTGAACAGCTCGACCTCAAATCTGACGAGGTCGAGCGCGCGATCCAATGGGCGAGGACCCGCCCTGGAAGGGCGGTATTTGAATAGCCTGGGGTTTCAACCCCAGGCGGCACCTCACCCAGGGAGGTCCCGGCCTTGAAGACTTCTGCCCTTTTCCGCGTCGTGATCTTTCTCGCTCTCCTGGCGCCTGCGGCGCTTTTCCCGCAGATAGCTCCAGCCCCGCCTCCGGCGCCCACCAACCTCGACTTCGAGCAGGGACAGCCGGGCGAGGTGCCGCCGGGATGGCACATCTCTCCCCTGGCGAAGGACAACGGCTATACGGCGAAGATCGTCACCGACAAGCCGGAGGCGGGGCGGCAGGCGGCCCAGGTGGCGCTCGAAGGCGAGAAGAAGGACCCGAGCGCCTTCGGCAATCTCCTGACCTCCTTCGACGCCACCCCCTATCGCGGCAAGCGGATCCGCTTCCGGGCCGCGGTCCGCGCCGAGGTCTCCGGCCGCGAGAGCCAGGCCGCCCTCTGGCTGCGGGTGGACCGCGAGGGGGGCGCCATGGGGTTCTTCGACAACATGGCGGACCGGCCGATCCGCTCTTCCGAGTGGAAGACCTATGAGATCACCGGCGACGTGGCGCCCGACGCCAAGAGCATCTACCTGGGATTGATGCTGCTCGGCCAGGGCAAGGCCTGGATCGATTCCGCGTCGTTCGAGACACTCGGCACCGTGGAGACCCGCCATGAGCCGGCGCGCCCGCTGGCGGGGAGGGGGCTGGAGAACCTGATCGCCTTCACCCGGCTGTTCGGCTACGTCCGCTACTTCCACCCCAGCGATCAGGCCGCGGCGGCGGACTGGGAGAAGCTGGCGCTTTCCGGCGTCTCGGCAGCGGAGAAGGCCGGGAGCCCGAGTGAGCTGGCGAAGAGGCTGGAGGATTTCTTCCGTCCCATCGCGCCCACGGTGCGGGTCTTCCCCACAGCGGGCCCGCGCCCGGCGCTGCCCGCGGACCTGAAGGCCCCCGCCGGCACGGAGACGGTCCACTGGTCCCATCTGGGGGTAAAGGTGAGCCCGCAGCCCGGCCTCTACCAGAGCGAGCGGGTGAGTGGCTCGCTGTCTCCCCCGGGAGGCCAGGTCCCCCAATACGTCGAGGCCGCTCCCTATCGCGGCAAGCGGGTGGTGGTGCGGGTCGCGGCGCGCGCCGAGGTGCCCGGAGACAGCCCCGCGATCCTGCGGCTCCGGTCGTCCTCGCAAGGAGCCTTTGAGCCGGTCCTGATCGCCGAGGCGAAACCGCCGATCACGGCGAACGAATGGCGCACCTACGAGGTCTCCGGCGAGGTGCCCGCGAATGCCGAATGGATCGAGGTCGACTTGGGGCTCAGCGCCGGCGGGCGCGTCTGGTGGGACGACGTCTCTCTCGCAGCGGCCGGCGGCGGTCCCGGCGCGGCGAATTCCATCCTCAACGGCGATTTCGAGTCGGGCGACGAAGGCTACCCCAACGCCTGGGACATCGACTGGCGGGCCAGGCGGGCCGGCTATCGCGCGGCCTTCTCCACGGAGATCCCGAAGAGCGGCCGGCGCAGCCTCCTGCTCTCCTGGGAGAAGCCCGATCCCTCCTCCGTCCCCCAGCCGGGTGAGCCGCTGGTGGCCGATCTCGGGGGCGGCGTCTCGGCGCTGATTCCCCTGGCGCTCTACAAGGACGGCCAGGGGACGCTCCCTCACGTCCCCGCGCCGGCGGCCGCCAAGGCGGAGGATCCCCTCCCCTCCGGCGACGACCGGACCACGCGGCTGGCCGACGTGGCGCTGGCGTGGAACGTCTTCCAGCACTTCTACCCCTATTTCGACGTCGTCCAGGCGGACTGGCCGGGCGAGCTCCGGCGGGACCTCTCCACCGCGGCCACGGACGCCGACCAGATGGCGTTCCTGTCCACGATGCGGAGGATGGTGGCGGCGCTCCACGACGGCCACGGCAGCGTCTCCGGAACCTTCCAGGGAGCCTGGGGCCGCCTCCCTCTGCTCTGGGACTGGGTGGAGGATCAGCTCGTGGTCACCCAGGTCGCTCCCGCCGGGGCCGGCGGCCTGCGTCCCGGCGACGTGGTGCTCAGCCTGAACGGCAAGCCGGCCCGAGAGGCGCTCGCGTCGATCGAGGAGCTCGTCTCCGGCGCCACCCCGCAGTGGCGGCGCTGGGTCGCGCTCGGCAAGCTGACCCAGGGCGGCCCGGACGAGGCGGTACGGATCGAGGCGCGGCATCCGGACGGCACCCCCGTCGCCGCCACCCTCACCCATTCGAGCGTCCCCTACGGCACGGGGAGCCTGGCGGAGGACCGCCCCGCGAAGATCTCCGAGCCGCGGCCGGGCATCTTCTACGTCAACATCGATCAGGTCACCGAGGAGGACTTCAAGGGGGCCCTCGACCGCCTTGCCGCCGCGAAGGGGGTGGTCTTCGATCTCCGCGGATATCCGAGCCACATCTCGCCGGTCATCCTCGATCATCTGACCGACAAGCCGATCACCTCGGCGTACTGGAACGTGCCGATGATCACCCGTCCCGACCGGCAGGGGTGGCAATGGGACACCTCCGGCTGGTATCTGCGGCCTGAAGAGCCCCGGCTCAAGGGGAAGATCGCCTTCATCACCGACGGCCGGGCGATCAGCTACGCGGAGAGCTACATGGGGATCGTCGAGGCCTATCACCTGGGCGAGATCGTGGGCGGCCCCACGGCGGGGACCAACGGCAACATCAACCCCTTCGCCCTCCCCGGCGGCTACCGGGTGGTCTGGACGGGCATGAAGGTGACCAAGCACGACGGCTCCCCACACCACGGCGTGGGCATCCAGCCGACCGTGCCGGTCGCGCGCACGATCCAGGGGGTAGCCGCGGGGCGGGACGAGCTGCTGGAGAAGGCGATCGAGGTGGTGAGCCGGTAGAAAGCCGGCTTGAAGAGGCTTTTTTTCGTCATCCGACCGATCGGTCCGATCCGACGGATCGGTCGGATCAAACAAGCCCCTGGGATGGCCGTGCCCCCTCCCTCGGCGTCTGGTGCCATTGCCATGACGGAATCTTTCAGGGAAAATCGCATAAACAAGATGTAGACAATCGACCGCCTCCGAAGGAGAGCCTCTCCATGAAGCCTAGCCTTGCGCGCCTGTTCGCGATTTTCTGGATTTTCGGCCTCCTCGCCGTGCCGCCGGCCCGCGGCCAGGCGCCCGCCTTCCTGGTGAAGGACATCAACACCAGCCAATCCGCGCCGTTCCTCTATGACACCGGCGCGGAGAGCGAAGGGGTGGGCTCTCTGTTCTATTTCGTGGCCGGCGACGGGAGCCACGGCGAGGAGGTCTGGCGCACCGACGGCACCCCGGCCGGCACCTTCCTGCTGAAGGACATCTGCCCCGGCGCCTGCTCCCCCAGCCCGCGCCTCCTCACCGGCTCGAACGGCCTGCTCTTCTTCGTCGCCGACGACCCCGAGCAGGGCCCGGGGCTGTGGAAGAGCGACGGCACCCCCGGGGGGACGTCGCTGGTGAAGGGGGACCTCAACGGGCGGCAGAGCCTCGGCGATTTCCTGTTCCCCGCGCTGGCGGACGCGGGAGGCGAGCTCCTCTTCATCGTCATGAGCCCCGCCGGCATCCTGGAGCTCTGGGTCACGGACGGCACCCCGGGCGGGACGCACGCGGTGGGGAGCGCCGCCCAGGGCTTCTATACCACGCCCCGGTTCCTGGCCGCGGGTAGCGGGCAGGTCCTGTTCGCGGCGCAGGACGCCTCGGGCTGGGAACCCTGGGTGAGCGACGGCACCAACGCCGGCACCCATCGGGTGGCGGACCTGAATCCCGGCCCGGGCGACTCCCTCGCGTCCTTCAACACGGCGCCCGAACGGGACGCCGCGGTCGCGCCCTGGGGAGGCTTCGTCTTCGTGGCGGATGACGGGACCCATGGGCCCGAGGTCTGGCGGACCGACGGCACGGCGGCCGGGACCTCCCTGCTCAAGGACATCACGCCCGGCGCCGGCGGCTCCTCTCCGTTCGGATTCACGGCGGTGAACGGCAAGATCGTCTTCAACGCCATCGATCCCACCCATGGCGGCGAGATCTGGGCCACGGACGGCACCCCGGCCGGGACCGTGCTGCTGCAGGACATCTGGCCCGGCAGCTCCAATTCGGCCCCGCGGGAGATCACGGCGGTGGGCGGCCAGGCGTTCTTCCGCGCCGCGGACGGCACCCACGGGGCCGAGCTGTGGGCGACCGACGGCACCGTGGCGGGGACCCGGATGGTCAAGGATCTGGTTCCGGGGGCGGCGGACGGCCTCCCGGCCACCAGCGGGAGATATCTCTTCACCGCGCTCGGCGGACGCCTGATCTTCTACTCGCCCGCGGCCGGCGCGACGTTCTGGACCAGCGACGGCACCGACGCCGGCACCCAGCCGCTGACGGCGTCGCCCGGCTTCTGGCCCTACGTGGACGTCTTCTCGGCAGGGGTCGACAGCCATGGCGTGGCGGGCGGCCGGCTGTTCTTCCAGAGCCCCGCCAATCCGTCGTCGGTCTGGGTCACCGACGGCACCACGGCCGGCTCGTTCAAGGTCCTGGACGTCCCGGCCCTGCCTTCGTCCTTCGCGGTCTGGAACGGGTTCCCGCTGGAGCCGGGCCCTCTCCTCGCCGATCTCGGCGGCGCTCTCCTCTTCCAGGCGGCCGACGCCGTCTACAACAACTACGAGCTGTGGCGGAGCGACGGCACCGCGGCCGGCACGTCGATGGTGGCGGACCTGACCGGGGATTCCTCCCCCTCGTTCCCCAACCAGCTCCACACCGTCAACGGCCATCTGGTCTTCACCACTCAGGCTCGCCGGCTGGGCCTCAGCGACGGCACCGCGGCCGGCACCAGCCTCGTGCCTGGCAGCTCTGCGCTGGCTTTCGCCCCCCGGCCCCTGGGCAACCAGCTCTTCTTCTTCTCCCAACCGGACAGCGCTCCCTCGGGGCTGTGGAAGACCGACGGCACCGAGGCGGGGACCGTCCTGGTATCGCCCCACGACCCGTTGTCGTTCAACGACCCGCCGTTGCCCGCGGGCGGGAAGGTCTTCTACGGCCTCTACAGCGCCACGAGCTACGACCTCTGGGTGTCGGACGGCACGGCCGCCGGAACGTCGATGATCGGGCCCGGGCTGTCTCCCCACACGCTGACGGACGCCAACGGCACCCTCTTCTTCAGCGCCTTCCAACCCGCCCTCTTCAGCTATACCCTCTGGAAGAGCGACGGCACGGCGGCGGGCACCGTCCAGGTCAAGGGGGTCACCATCACCAGCGGACCGTTCGCCGCGCTCCCGGACGGCACCCTCCTCTTCCCGGCGGACGACGGCCCGCACGGCGAGGAGCTGTGGCGGAGCGACGGCACCGACGCGGGAACGGTGCTCGTGCAGGACGTCCGTCCCGGCGTCGAAACCTCCCGGATCTACGGCCTGACGGCCGCCGGCAACCAGGCCTTCTTCGCCGCCGACGACGGCGTCCACGGCATCGAGCTGTGGGTGAGCGACGGCACCCCGGCCGGCACGCACCTGGTGAAGGACGTCGAGCCGGGCGCGGGCTCCTCGGTCCCCAACAACCTGACCGCATTCGGCTCCGTGGTCGTCTTCTCCGCCTTCGACGCGGCGCACGGCGTCGAGGTCTGGCGCAGCGACGGCACCGACGCCGGGACGTGGCGGCTCGCGGACATCGCTCCCGGCCCCCTCTCCTCCAGCCCCCTGGGATTCACGGCCTCCGGGGCCAACCTCTTCTTCGTGGCGAACGACAACACCACCGGCTTCGAGCTCTGGGCCCTCCCCAAGAAGGCGGTGGTCCCCACCTTCGCCGACGTGCCGTCCAATTTCTGGGCCTGGCGGTTCATCGAGGCACTCGCCGCCAGCGGCGTCACCGGCGGCTGCGGCGGCGGGAGCTTCTGCCCGGACGCGCTGGTCAACCGCGCCCAGATGGCCATCTTCGTGCTCACCGCCCGCGGCACCACGCCGCCGCCGGCCACCGGCACCCGCTTCGACGACGTGCCGGCCGGCTACTGGGCCGGGCCGTGGATCGAGGAATTGGCGCGCGAGGGGGTGGTGAGCGGCTGCTCGGCCAATCCGCCGCTCTACTGCCCGGACAACCTGCTGACCCGCGCCGAGATGGCGGTGCTGCTCACCCTCGCCCGGGGCGAGAATCCCCCGCCGGCCACGGGAACCCGCTTCGGCGACGTGCCGTCCAACTACTGGGCGGCCCGCTTCATCGAGCAGCTCGCGGCGGACGGCATCACCAGCGGCTGCGGCGGCGGCAACTACTGCCCCGACTTGGCCGTCACCCGCGGCGAGATGGCGGTCTTCCTCGCCACGGCGTTCCATCTGCCGTTGCCGTGAGCCCCGCGCCATGGGAAAATAGCATCCATCCCTCGTAGCTTCGAACGGCCCCACCTCCGGGGCCGTTCGCCTGAGAAGGGGCCGGCCATGCGCTGCCGCACCATGCTTTCTATCGTGATCCTCGGGCTGCTCGCCGTGCTGCCGGCGCGCGGCCAGGCGCCCGCCTACCTGGTGCGGGACATCAACCCCAGCCAGCCCCTGCTGCCGCTCTATGGGCCCGGAAACGAGGGCGAAGGGGTGGGCGGCCTCTACTACTTCGTGACCGACGACGGCACGCACGGCATCGAGGTCTGGCGGACCGACGGCACCGACGCCGGCACCTTCCTGCTGAAGGACATCTGCCCCGGGGACTGCGCCTCCCTCCCCCGCGCCCTCACCGGCTCGAACGGCCTCCTGTTCTTCGTCGCCGACGACGCCCAGCACGGGCCCCGGCTCTGGAAGAGCGACGGCACCCCGGAGGGGACGGTGGTGGTGAAGGACGACCTCTATCCGGCGGTGGCCGACACCGGCGGCTTCCTACCGATTCCGCTGCTGGACGTGGTAGGGAAGCTCTTCTTCACCGCCGCCAGCGCCTCCGGAACCTCGGACCTCTGGATCACGGACGGCACGGCCGCGGGGACCCATCAGGTGGGCGCCTCCGCCGGCTTCTTCGCCGTGAAACGGTTCCTGGCCGGGGGGAACGGCAAGCTCCTGTTCGCCGCGGAGGACGGCGCGGGCGTGGAGCCCTGGGTGAGCGACGGCACCGACGCCGGCACGCACCGGGTGGCCGACGTGTATCCCGGCACCGGCAGCTCCGTGAGCTTCTTCAACAACTCGCCGTCCGGGCTCGACGCCGTGGCCGCGCCCTGGGGAGGTTTCCTCTTCGCGGCCACCGACGGGGTCCACGGAACGGAGCTCTGGTCGACGGACGGCACGGCGGCGGGCACGACCGATCTGGGCGGCGGCGCCACCTCGCCGTTCGAGCTCACGGCGGTCAACAGCAAGGTCGTGTTCGCCGCCATCGACGCCGCTCACGGCACGGAGGTCTGGGTGACGGACGGCACCCCGGGAGGCACCCAGTTGCTGCAGGACGTCCGCGCCGGGAGCCCCTCCTCGGACCCGCGGGAGCTCACGGCGGTGGGCGGCCAAGTCTTCTTCCACGCCGCGGACGGCGTCCATGGGGCCGAGCTGTGGGCCACCGACGGCACCCCGGCGGGCACCCGGATGGTCAAGGACCTGCTCGCCGGTCCCGGCGACACCTTCCCCCTCACCAGCATCCGGTACGCCTTCACCCCCCTGAACGGCCGCCTCGTCTTCTATACGCCCGTCTTCGGGACCTTCTGGACGAGCGACGGCACCGACGCCGGCACCCAACCTCTGTCACCCCCGGCGGGCTGGCCCTCCGCGGACATCTTCTCCCTGAGCAACAACGAGGCCGTGGTGGGGAGCCGCCTCTTCTTCCTGGGGCAGCTCAACCGGCAGGTCTGGGTCACCGACGGCACCTCGGCGGGCTCGTATCCGGTGCTGACGATCCCGCTCGCGACCTCGTCGCTGCCGGTCGCGAACGGTGCCATCTCCGGCTTGCTCCCCTTCTTCGCCGATCTCGGCGGCAAGCTCTTCTTCCAGGCCACGGACGGCGTCACGGGATACGAGCTCTGGCAGAGCGACGGCACGGCGGCCGGGACGTCGCAGGTGAAGGACCTGACCGGCGACATGCTCTCCTCGTACCCCGAGGAGCTCCGTACCGTCAACGGCCGGCTGGTCTTCGAAAGCGCCGGCCAGTTGGGCCTGAGCGACGGCACGGCGGCCGGCACCGAGCTCGTGCCCGGCATCCCGGCCTATGATTCCGGGGTCCTGGGCAATCAGGTCTTCTTCCTCTCGCAGACCTCCGCGGGCGACCCGCAGCTCTGGAAGACCGACGGCACGGAGGCGGGGACCGTCCAGGTGGCGCCCCTGCCGCACCTCTCCGGTCCCGCCGAGATGACCGCGTCCGGCGGCAAGCTCTTCTTCGACAACTTCTTCGACCTCTGGGTCTCCGACGGCACCGCGCCGGGGACCCTCGACATCGATCCCGGCCCCGGGTCGGCCCCGCTGAATCTGACGGACGTGGGCGGCACTCTCTTCTTCTCCGCCTCCCTGCCGCCCGACTTCACCCGGGGGCTATGGAAGAGCGACGGCACGAAGGCCGGTACCGTCCAGGTCAAGGACATCGACATCGTGTCCGATGGCAGCCCGTTCGCGGCGCTCCCGGGCGGCATCCTCCTCTTCCCGGCCAACGACTTCGTGGCCGGCCGGGAGCTCTGGCGGAGCGACGGCACCACTGCGGGGACGGGGCTGCTGAAAGACATCAACCCCGGCCACGCCGGCGGCAAGATCCGCTCCCTGACCGCCGCCGGCAGCCGGGTCTTCTTCGTGGCGGACGACGGCGTCCACGGCCTGGAGCTGTGGGTGAGCGACGGCACCGCGGCCGGCACCCACATGGTGAAGGACATCGTGCCCGGCGCGGAGCCCTCGTACCCCTCCAACCTGACCGCCGCCGGCTCCCTGGTCGTCTTCAGTGCCTTCGACCCCGCCCATGGGATGGAGGCGTGGCGGAGCGACGGCACGGCGCTGGGGACGCGCCGGCTGGCCGACGTCGCGCCCGGCCCCCTCTCCTCCACCCCCCTGGGCTTCACCCTGGCGGGGAGCAACCTGTTCTTCGCGGCCAACGACAACACCACCGGCTTCGAGCTCTGGGCGGTGCCGCAGGCCTCCGTGCAGGCCACGTTCACCGACGTGCCCACCGACTACTGGGCCTGGCGGTTCGTCGAGGCGCTCGCCCGCGGCGGCGTCTCGGGCGGCTGCGGCGACGGCGACTTCTGCCCCGGCGCTTTCATCAACCGCGCCCAGATGGCCATCTTCGTCCTCACCGCCCGCGGCACGGCGCCGCCGCCGGCCACCGGCACCCGCTTCAACGACGTGCCGGCCGGCTACTGGGCCGGGCCGTGGATCGAGGAATTGGCGCGCGAGGGGGTGGTGGGCGGCTGCTCGGCCAATCCGCCGCTCTACTGCCCGGACAACCTGCTGACCCGGGCCGAGATGGCGGTGCTGCTCACCCTCGCGCGGTGCGAGAATCCGCCGCCGGCCACCGGCACCCGCTTCGCCGACGTGCCGGCCAACTACTGGGCCGCCCGCTTCATCGAGCAGCTCGCGGCGGACGGCGTCACCAGCGGCTGCGGCGGCGGGAGCTACTGCCCCGACCAGCCGATCACCAGAGGAGAGATGGCGGTCTTCCTGGCCACGGCGTTCCATCTGCCGTTGCCCTGAATCCGGCGCAGCGCTTGACGCTTCCGCCCGAGGTGTACTACACTAATCATACAGTCGTAAAGAGGTATCGAGAGCACTTTTTCTCGAAGGAGACGCCATGCGTCTATTCATCGTCGGATTGCTTTGCCTGTTGCTCGCCCTTCCCGCGCTGGCCCAGCCGGCCCACCAGGTCGTGGATCTCAATACGAACCTGGAGGATTTCACCGCCCCCCTCTTCACCGCCCAGGAGCTGGTGGTGATGGGGACCACGGTCTTCTTCGTCGAGAACGACGGCATCCACGGCACCGAGCTGTGGAAGACCGACGGCACCGCCGCCGGCACCGTCCTGGTCAAGGACATCTGCCCGGGAGACTGCGCCAGCTTCCCGCAGCAACTGACGGTCTGGAACGGCGTCCTCTACTTCGGAGCCGACGACGGCGTCCATGGCGTCGAGCCCTGGCGCAGCGACGGCACCGCCGCCGGCACGTCGATGATCCTCGATCTCGACCCCGGCCTCGCGGCCTCCGCGCCCCGGTTCCTCGCCGCCGGCGCGTCGCTCTATATGTCGGCGGACGACGGCGTCCACGGCCGCGAGTTGTGGAAGACCGACGGCACCGCCGCCGGCACCCAGCTGGTGGCCGACATCCGTCCGGGCGCCGCGGGCTCCGATCCGCGCCTCTGGCTGGACCTGGGCAACGGCAAGCTGCTGCTCAACGCCGACGACGGCGTCCACGGCCGCGAGCCCTGGATCTCCGACGGCACCGCCGCCGGCACCAGCCTGCTCCTCGACGTCAACCCCGGCGCCGCAGATTCCTCTTTCAACTTCCCCTTACCCACCACTGACAATGACGCCGTGGCGCTCGGCGGCGGCTCGTTCCTGTTCAAGGCCGACGACGGCACCCACGGCCCCGAGCCCTGGCTGAGCGACGGCACTCCCGGCGGGACGTCGCTCCTCGCGGACATCAACCCCGGCGCCTCCGGCTCCTATCCCCTGGGCTTCACCCGCGTGGGCAGCCTGATCCTCTTCGGCGCCAGCGACGACACGGACGGCCAGGAGCTCTGGGGCACCGACGGCACGCCGGGCGGCACGGCGCGGGTCCTCGACATCAATCCGGGGACCCCCAGCAGCGGCCTCCATCTCCTCACCGCGGTGGGCGGCCAGCTCTACTTCGCCGCCACCGACGGCACGCACGGGCGGGAGCTCTGGAAATCGGACGGCACCGCCGCCGGCACCGCGATGGTCAAGGACGTCAATCCCGGCTCGGGAGACGGCATCAGCATCTTCGCCCACGGCAGGATCCAGCCCTTCAACGGCGGCGTCCTCTTCTTCGCCGACGACGGCACCCACGGCCTCGAGCCGTGGCAGAGCGACGGCACCGCCGCCGGCACCGCGCTCGTCAAGGACGTCCAGCCGGGATCGGGCTGGGGAGTCGACACTCTGGTCTCCAGCATCGCGGTCGCTGGCGCCACGGCCTTCTTCCGCGGCATCACCGTGGACCATGGGAACG
>DASXJP010000026.1:0-3930 GCA_036497345.1 Thermoanaerobaculia bacterium | reverse complement strand
AGGCGAAGAAGTCGCCCACCGTCATCTGCTTGGCGAGGACGTCCTGCGCTCCGATCGCCATGATCGCGACGCTGATCACGCCGAGGAGCAGCGTCGAGGTGGCGCCGATCGCCGAGAAGCCGGTGATTGTCTGGGCCACGTTGCGGAAGAGGCGGTGCGCCCCCTTGGTGAACACCAGGGCTTCCCGCTGTTCCGCCTGGTAGGCCTTGACCACTCGCACCCCGGAGAACGACTCGGTGAGCCGGCCGGAGATTTCGGCGTTGATCTTCGAGCGCTCGCGGAAGAGCGGCCGCAGGGTCTTGAAGGCGTACTGCATGACGAAGGCAAAGAGCGACAGCACGCCGAGCGCGATCAAGGTGAGCTTGGTATTGAAATGAAAGAGGAAACCGAGGGCGAAGACGGCGGTGATCATCCCTCCCACCACCTCGACGAGGCCGGAGCCCACGAGGTTGCGGATCCCCTCGGCGTCGTTCATCACGCGGGAGAGGAGCGAGCCCGCCTTGGTCTGCTCGAAATAGCCCACGGAGAGGCGGCTGACGTGCCGCTGCACCTGCCGGCGCATCTCGGTGATCGAGCGCTGGGCCGCCTTGCCGAGCACCTGGGCGAGCGAGAACGAGGTGATCGCCTGGATGATCGTCGCCACCCCCGCCGCCGCCACGAGCTGCCAGAGGAGCTGGCGGTTCCCCTTGCCGATCACGTCGTCGAGCAGGGGTTTGGTGGTGTAGGGGAGGACCAGCCCCGAGAGGCGGTTGATCGCCATCAGAAAGAGCCCCAGCGTGAGGCGCCCCTTGCGGGCCCGCACGAGGTCGAGCGCGTCGTTGAGCACCACGCGGAGCTTCAGGGGGGTCTTCTTCTTGGATTCGTCCCCGGGCTTCTCGGCCGCCCGCGGCTGCTTCGAGGATACCGGCCCGCCGAAGAGCCCCTGGCGGGCCGGCCGGCGGGTCGAGGGAGCGCTGTCGATAGTCATGGAGGAGAGAACGGCGGAAGGGGCGGGGGAGATTCCCCAGGGCTCCCGCGCCACCTCCACACCTGTAGGGGCGCCCCTGTGTGGGCGCCCTGGGGGGGAGGGCGGCCACATAGGGCCGCCCCTACAATCACCTTGCCTTCACCGGCACCTGTACCGAATCGTCCAGCCGCAGCGTCACCACGGAGCCCTCGGGAATGACCACCTCTTCCCCCGGGGTCTTCGAGGCGATGGCCGTGCCGGCCGCGGCGCCGATCAGGGCGCCGATGATGCCCCCACGGGTGCGGTCCCCCTTGCTGAGGATACGCCCCAGGATGGCGCCGCTCGCCGTCGCGCCGCCGATCGTCGCGGCGTCCCGGGGGGTCTCGTTGCGCCCTTCCTGGACGAACGAGGCCTGCACGGGCACCGTCCGGCCCGAGGGGAGCACCAGGTCGGTGAGCTTGAGGGCGAGCCGCGCCTGGCCGCCGACCTTCTTGAGCGGCACCGCCTCGGTCACCTCGCCCAGGATCTCGGACCCCCGGGGGATGACGACCACGCCGTCCTGCACCACGTCCTCGTTGACCCGGGCGCGGAAGGCGTCGCCGGGCGAGCTGGTGTTGCTCGCCAGGGCGCGGGTGAGCTCCACCTCCAGGCGCGTGCCGGCCGGGACGGTCACGGGCATCGTCCGTGGCTCCTCATGCACGGGCTCGGGAGCCGGCGCGGGCTCCAACGAAGGGGCCGTCTCCGGGGCCGCCGGCGCGGGGGCGGTCTCCGTCACCGGTGGGCTCGGGCGCGGAGCGGGGCGAGCCGTGGCGGATCGCTGGGTTTTCGGCTGCTGGAGCCGCCGCTCATGGGCGTCGGGTTTCTCCGTCGAAGCGGGCGGCGTTTGCGGTTGTACCCGCACCGTCTGCGGTGGCGTCCGCAGCTCGTTGATCTGGGGCGGCGGGACCGGCGCGGGGGCCGGAGCCGGCGTCTGGGCGATCTGGGTGGGGGCCGGTTTTTCAACCTGTCCGGCGTGCTGCTCCTCGCCCTGATTGCATCCGCAGGCGAGCAGCGCGGCCCCACAGAGGAGCGCCGGCAGGAGGGACGTCGTCGTGATCTTTCGCATCGCTGAATCCTCGCGTTTCGATCTCCGTGAGGGGAGCGGAGCAAGGGGGATGCCACACGTCCAAGAGATTGTTTTTCAGAGACTTACAGAATCTACGCCGCGTTGCGGCGATCTCCTGGGAGGACGCTCCCGCCGCCCCGGCAGGACGGCTCAGCGCCGCCGGGAGGGGTCGAAGCGGATCACGCCGCCCGGCAGCGCCTCCGGGGAGGGCTTCTCGGGGTTGGGCACCGGCTCCGGCTTGGGGGCGGCCGCTTCCGCAGGCTCGGCGTCGAAGCGGAGGCCGAAGTCGGTGGAGGGGTCCGCGAAGGCGGTGATGGCCGCGAAGGGGACGACGACCTGCTGGCGCGAGCCGCCGAAGCTGAGGAGGACCGAGAAATCGTCGGCCGTCACCTCCAGCCCCCAGAACTGATGCTGGAGGACGATCGTCGTCTCCTCGGGATATTGATCGCGCAGGAAGCGCGGCACCTGGACCCCGGGGGAGCCGGTGCGGAACCCGATGTAGAGGAGGTGCTCGCCGGGCAGCCCGTGCTCCGCCACCTGCTCCAGCACCCGGCGCACGATGCCGCGCAGGGCATCCTGGAGAATGGCGGGGTAGTCGATCTTGTCCGGGTCCATCGCGCCTCCTGAAGCCCGCCGAGAGTACGTCAAACGGCGCCGCGCCTCAAGGCGGGTCGACGGTGCCGGCCGGTGTCCAGGGTCCGCAGCGGGCGATCCGCCAGAGGGTCTTCCAACTTCCCGTCCAGGCGCCGTACTTGCGGATCGCCCCCTCGCCATAGTGGCTGCAGGTGGGCTGGAACCGGCACCGGACGCCGAGCGCTCCCATCCGCGGCGAGAGCGTGGCCTGGTAGAGATGGATGCCGCCGAGGAGAACCCGCGCCGAGATCTGGTCGCGCGGAGGCCGCGCCATGTCGATCCCCAGCAGGAGCAGGACGGCGAGGATCGGGAGCCAGACCTTGAGGCGTCGTCGGCGGAGGGGGCTCATGAGGAGAGAGTAAACCGAGTTTCGCCGGAGCGCGCGAGAGCCCCCTTGAAGACGCCTGTCTTCTCTGGAAGAATGCCACGTTCTTTCCAGGCATGCCGAAGGGGGTACGGTGGCGGAGCACGATGGCGGATACAGGCTTCTTTTCTCCCATCCCGAGATGGTCGCGGACCTGCTGCGCGACCTCATCCCCGAGGATTGGGTGAGGGACATCGATCTCTCGACTTTGGAGCAGGTCCCGGGTGATTACGTCACTCCGGGTCTGAGCAGCCGGGAGAGCGACCTCGTCTGGCGGGTCCGCTGGGGAGAGGACAACCTGCTCTACATCTATCTGCTCTTCGAGTTCCAGTCCACGGTCGACCCCTGGATGGCTCTCCGTATGACGGTCTACGTGGGGCTTCTCTACCAGGAGCTCCTCAAACGCCGCGAGATCCCCCGGTCAGGCAAGCTGCCTCCCGTTTTGCCGCTGGTTCTCTATAATGGGAACGCGCCGTGGGGCGCCGCCCGGGAGGTCTCCGAGCTCATCGGGGAGATCCCGGGCGATCTGGAGCTGTACCGGCCGCGGCTGCGGTATTGCCTGTTGGACGCGGTGCGCATGGCCGACTCCGAGCTCGAGTCGTTGCGCAACGTGGCGGCGGCGCTGTTCCGACTGGAGAAGAGCCGGGGGCCGGAGGACATCCAGCGGGTGGTGACGGCGCTGCTGGAGTGGTTGCGGGGGCCGGAGATGGCGGAGCTGAGGCGATCCTTCGCCAGCTACCTGTTGAAGAACCTGCTCCCGGCCCGAATGCCGGGGGTCGAGATCCCCGAGATCGCCGAGCTTGAGGAGGTCAAGTCGATGCTCGCCGAACGTGTCACGGAATGGACCCAGCAGTGGAAGCAGGAGGGGCTCGAAGAGGGGCT